>NZ_JBHVJX010000016.1:62190-211155 GCF_042798755.1 Streptomyces sp. NPDC057743 | reverse complement strand
ACCCTCCCCGCACCGATCGGACGTGTCGTCACATCCAACCGGTGCAAGGTCGGTCGACACCAACCCGGTGATCGTTTCCGGTCACAGCACTAGCGCCTTGAGGCTCAACGCCCCACGTTGTTGGCTTTCCCGCCGTGCGGGTTGCTGTTTGCGCCTTGCGGCGCGGGCCTTTCCGCTGCGCGGGGCGGGGCGACTTGGGTCCGCTGCGCGGGGCTTTTGGGGTGCGGTGACGGTCCTCCGGGGTGGGGTGTTCGGACTGCTTCGCTTTACGTCCGAACACCCCACCCCTCCGGCCCGTCCCCTCCCGTTGAGGGTGGGTGAAAACGGTGGTTGCCATGTCCTGCCGGTGGGCCAACTCGGGCCGGTGGGTTGAGTGGTGACCGTCAGCGGACGAGGACGACGCGTGAGTCTGCGTGGTGACCGTAAGAGGACAGGCGGCCCCAGCCACACCAGACGACGGCCGTCAGGGGACCACAAGGACCAGCCCCAACTCACCTGTTTTTCCACCCACCCAACGGGAGGGGACGGGTCGGAGGGGGCGGTAGGCCAGACGTAAAGCGAAGCAGTCTGGCCTACCGCCCCCGGAGGCCCGTCACCGCACCCAACAGCCCCGCGCAGCGGACCAGCACCGCCCGCGCCGCAAGGCGCAAACAACAGCAACCCGCACGGCGGGAGAGCCGACAACGTGGGAGGGTTACTTCAGGGGCGCCATCTGATCAACAACCCCCGGATGCTGGTCGATCCACTTCTCGACGCCCTTGTCCTCGTTCCCCTTCCCCGCGTCCTGGATGTCCTTCTCCAGGCTGCCGAGCTCGTCGGGCGTCATCTTCCAGTTCTTCAACCAGCCGTAGAACTCCGGGAACTTCTTCGGGAAGCTCTTGTTGCCGAGCGTCTTGATCTGGTTGTTGGCGCCCCACGTGCCCTTGGGGTCGGCCAGCTTGGTGAGCTGGTACTTGCTGTAGGCCCAGTGCGGCGACCACAGCACGACCGCGACCGGCTCGTGGTTGTGGTAGGCCCGGTCCAGTTCGGCGAGCATCGCGCTGGTGCCGGCCGAGGTGACCTCGAAGTCGTCCAGGCCGTAGGCGGGCAGCACGGTGCTCTTCAGGCGCTGCATCTCACCGGTGCCCGGCTCGATCCCGATGATCTTGCCCTTGAACTCGTCCTTGTGCGCCCGCAGATCGTCCATGGACTTGACGTCCTTGACGTACGACGGGACGGCGATCTCCAGCGAGGTCTTGTCGTACCAGGCGCCGACGTCGACCAGATCGTTCTTGTACTTGTCCCAGTACTGTTTCTGGGCGACCGGTAGCCAACCGTCGGTCTCCACGTCGATCTGGCCGGTGGACAGTCCGGTCCACATCGGGCCGACGTCGAGGTTGCGCAGGTTGGGCTTGTAGCCGCGCTTCTCCAGGACGTTCTTCCAGAGGTAGGCGGTGGCGATGCCCTCGTCCCACGCCGGGTAGCCGATGTTGGGGGACTTGCCGGCGTCCGCGCCCTTGGCGTAGGTGGCGTGCGCGGACGGCGCGATCTTCTCGACGAGACCGGGGTGCTGCTTCAGCCAGCTGCGGACCCCGTCCTGCTCGTGGCCCTCACCGGCCGTCTTGATGGCGTTCTCCAGGCTGGTGAGCTGCTTCTCGTCGAGGTGGAAGTTCTTCATCCACTTCGCGACCTCGGGCATGTCCTTGCCGAAGCCCTTGCGGCCCAGCATGTGCAGGCCGTCGCCCGAACCGAAGGCGCCCTTGGGGTCCTTGAGCTTGGTGAGCTGGTACTTGTCGTAGGCCCAGTGCGGGGACCACAGGGTGACCGCGATCGGCTTCTTGTTGTGGATGGCCCGGTCGAGCTCGCTGAGCATGGAGGCGGTGCTGGACTCCTGCACCTTGTACTCGCCGCCCAGCCCGTAGGCGCCCAGGACCTTGTCCTTGAGGATCTTCATCTCGCCGGCGCCCGGCTCGATGCCGGTGATCTTGCCGCCGAACTCGGCGCTCTTGCCCTTGAGGTCGTCGAGGGTCTTGACGTCCTTGACGTAGGACGGGACCGCGATCTCCAGCGAGGTCTTGTCGTACCAGGTACCGAGGTCCTCCAGCTGGTCCTTGTACTCCTTCCAGTACTCGGCGTGGGTGACCGGCAGCCAGGCGTTGGTCTGCACGTCGATGTCGCCGCGGGCCTGGCCGGCGAAGAGCGGGCCGGCCTCCAGCGCCTGGACCTTGGGCTTGTAGCCGCGCTCCTCCAGGATCTCCTTCCAGAGGTACGTGGTGGCCTTGCCCTCGTCCCAGTTGACGTAGCCCAGGGTGATCGGCTTGCCGTTGCCGCCGGACGCGCCGGAGCCGTTGTTGTTCAGGTAGCTCATCCCGCCGGCCAGCAGCGCCAGCACGACGACGCCGGCCATGGCGAGGGAGGTCGCGGGCCGCCACTGGAGGAACTTCCAACCGCCCAGCGCCGCCTGCGCCTTGGCCAGCGCCCGCCGGCCGAGCGGGGAGACCCGCTGGTTGAGCGCGCCGGTCATCCGGTCCAGGTACATGGCGAGGATGACCACCGCGAGGCCGGCCTCGGCACCCAGGGCGACGTTGACCGAGCTGATCGCGTTGTAGACGGAGGCGCCGAGGCCGCCGCCGCCGACCATGCCGGCGATCACGACCATGGACAGCGCGAGCATGATGACCTGGTTGATACCGGCCATGATCGTCGGCAGCGCGAGCGGGAGCTGGACCCGCAGCAGGGTGCGCCGCGGGTGGGTGCCGAACGCCTCGGCCGCCTCGACCAGTTCCTCGTCGACCTGCCGGATGCCGAGCTCGGTCATCCGCACCGCGGGCGGCATGGAGAAGACGATGGTGGCGACGATGCCGGGGACGACGCCGAGGCCGAAGAAGAGGATGCCGGGGATCAGGTAGACCATCGCCGGCATCGTCTGCATCAGGTCCAACACCGGGCGCAGGATGCCGCCGACGACCCGGCTGCGGGCCGCCCAGATGCCCAGCGGCACCGCGACCACGACGGTGATCAGGCAGGCCACCAGGACCAGCGAGAGCGACTCGACGGTCGGGCCCCACTGTTGGATGGAGTCGATCAGCGCGAAGCCGAGGAAGGTGAGGACCGCGGCCGGCAGGCCGCGCAGCCACCAGGCGAGCACCGCCAGGATGCCGGCGAGGACCAGCGGTTCGGGGGCCGCGAGGACGGTGTGGATGGCGTTGTAGAGGCCGTTCAGCACCGTGGTGATGAGCTGGAACAGCCAGTCGAGGTTGTCGCGCAGCCAGTTGACGGCGGCGTTGGCCCAGCTGCCGATCTGGATCCTAGGCATCGGCGGTCACCGTGCCCTCGGTCTTGTCGGTGGCGCCCGGTTCGTCGGCCGGTGCGGGCGCGGTCGGCGCCGCGCTCTGGTGGCTCGGCTCGCCCAGGACGGCGAGCAGCCGCTCCGCGGTGACCGCGCCGGCCAACTCGCCGCGCTCGTCGGTGACCGCGACCGGTACGGCGCTGGTCGAGCAGGCGGTGAACAGGTCGGCGAGCGGGGTGTCCACGCCGACGGTGGCGGGCGCGGCGGCCCGGAACGCGGCGGCGGTGGCCAGCTCGGTCCCGCCCGGGGTGGCGTCGCCCAGCACCGAGTCGATGTCCGTCATCACCGCGCCGGCGGTCAACACCCGGCTGCGGTCGACGTCTTGGATGAAGGAGGCGACATAGTCGTTGGCGGGCCGGACAAGAATGTCCTCGGCGCTGCCGGTCTGGACGATCCGGCCGTCGCGCATCACGGCGATCTGGTCGCCGAGCCGCATCGCCTCGTTGAGGTCGTGGGTGATGAAGACGATGGTCTTCTTCAGCGTCTTCTGCAGCTCCAGCAGCTGGTCCTGCATGTCGCGGCGGATCAGCGGGTCGAGCGCGCTGAAGGACTCGTCCATCAGCAGCAGATCGGCGTCGGTGGCCAGCGCGCGGGCCAGGCCGACGCGCTGCTGCATGCCGCCGGAGAGCTCGTCCGGCCAGGACTTCTCCCAGCCCTTGAGCCCGGCGAGCTCCAGCGCCTCGGTGGCGCGCTGTTCCCGCTCGGCGCGCGCCACGCCCTGGACCTCCAGGCCGTAGGCGGCGTTCTCCAGCACGCTGCGGTGCGGGAAGAGCGCGAAGTGCTGGAAGACCATGGATATCTTCCGGGAGCGGACGGCGCGCAGTTCCTTGGGCTTGAGCGAGGTGAGGTCCTGGCCGTCGAAGCGGACGGTGCCCGCGGTCGGCTCCAGCAGGCCGTTGAGCATGCGCAGCAGCGTGGACTTGCCGGACCCGGACAGACCCATGACGACGAAGATCTGGCCCTCGTCCACCTCGATGGAGGCGTCGATCACCGCGGCGGTGGTGCCATCGGCCCGCAGCTCGTCCCGGCCGGCACCGGCCTCAAGCTTGCGCACCGCGTCCTCGGGTCGTCTGCCGAACACCTTGTACAAGTGCTCGGCTTGCAGCCTGGACACATATACCTCTCTTGTCGCACGAGAAACGACCTGCCACCCCCGCTGGCAGGTCGTGGTGCGGGACGAGTTCGGCTCGTCTTCACCGGCGAGCTGTTGAAACCGCAACCGGGTCCGCTCCGGCTGCGCGCCTGCCCGGCTTTATCCGGCTCAAACACAACGGTGAGTTACCTCACATCGGGGCGACGTTTGGGGCATACGGCATCATGCGGTGTGTGACTCGACGCCTCATGCTCCTCGACACCGCCTCTCTGTACTTCCGCGCCTATTTCGGGGTACCGGAATCAGTCAAAGCCCCGGACGGCACCCCCGTGAACGCGGTGCGCGGGCTGCTGGACTTCATCGCCCGGCTCGTCCAGGACCACCACCCCGACGACCTGGTCGCGTGCATGGACGCCGACTGGCGCCCCCAGTGGCGGGTCGACCTGATCCCCTCCTACAAGGCACACCGGGTCGCCGAGGAGGCCCCCGCGGGATCACCCGCGCCCGACGAGGAGGAGATCCCGGACACCCTCTCCCCGCAGGTCCCGGTGATCGAGGAGGTGTTGGACGCCCTCGGCATCGCCCGGATCGGCGCCGCCGGCTACGAGGCCGACGACGTCATCGGCACCCTCACGGCGCGGGCGAAGGGCCCAGTCGACATCGTCACCGGCGACCGCGACCTCTTCCAGCTCGTCGACGACGCCCGCGGCATCCGCGTGCTGTACCCGCTCAAGGGCGTCGGCACCCTCCAACTCACCGACGGGGCGCTGCTGCGCGAGAAGTACGGGGTGGACGGCCCCGGTTACGCGGATCTGGCGCTGCTGCGCGGCGACCCCAGCGACGGCCTGCCGGGCGTGCCGGGCGTCGGCGAAAAGACCGCCGCGAAGCTGCTGGCCGCCTACGGCGACCTGGCCGGCATCATCGCCGCCGCCGAGGACCCGACCTCGAAGATCACCCCGGCCCAGCGCAAGCGGCTCACCGAGGCGCGGCCCTACCTCGCCGTCGCGCCCAAGGTCGTCCGGGTGGCCACCGACGTCCCGATCCCGGACGGCGAGATCGCGCTGCCCATCGAACCGGCCGATCCGGAACGACTGGAGGCGCTGGCCGCCCAGTGGGGGCTGGGTGGCGCATTGCAGCGTTTGTTGGGCGCGCTCCGGCCGTGAACTGTTAGGTTAGGTAAACCTAATAAGCGGGGTCGCTCCTCGGGCGCGCCCCGCCCCGACCACGTCAGGGGAGTAAAGCCGTGGCAGCTCAGCGACCGGCCCGCAGCACGCCCACACTGCACCGCGCCCGGGTGCGGCGCACCGAGCGGCTCACCCCGCACATGGTGCGCGTGGTCCTGGGCGGCGAGGGTCTGGCGGCCTTCGACGCCGGCGAATTCACCGACCACTACGTCAAGTTGGTCTTCCCGCTGCCGGACGTCAGCTACCCCGAGCCGTTCGACATGGCGCACATCCGGGCCGAGCTGCCGCGCGACCAGTGGCCCCGGACGCGCACCTACACCGTGCGCGCCTGGGACCCGCAGACCCGCGAGCTGACCGTGGACTTCGTCGTGCACGGCGCGCGCGGACTGGCCGGCCCGTGGGCGGCGGCCGCCCAGCCGGGCGACGAGATCATGTTCCTCGGCCCGGGCGGCGCCTACGCCCCCGACCCGACCGCCGACTGGCACCTGCTGGCCGGCGACGAGAGCGCCCTGCCGGCCATCGCCGCCGCGCTGAGCCGGATGCCGGCGGGCGCGGTGGTGCACGCCTTCATCGAGGTCGCCGGCCCCGAGGAGCGACAGGAGCTCGCCGCCCCGCCCGGCGCGGAGATCACCTGGGTGTACCGCGACGCCGCCCCGGTCGGCCGCCAACTCGTCCGCTTCGTAAGGGACTTGACCTTCCCGCCGGGCCGGCTCCAGGCGTTCGTGCACGGCGAGGCGGGCTTCGTCAAGGAGCTGCGCCGCCTGCTCCGCGTCGAACACGCCATCGCGCGCGAGGCGTTGTCGATCTCCGGCTACTGGCGCACCGGCCACGACGAGGACGGCTGGCAGGCCGGCAAGCGCGACTGGAACGCCCAGGTCGAGGCCGAACAGGAGGCCGCGACTGCGGCCTGATGCCCCACGTTGTCGGCTGTCCCGCCGCGCGGGTTGCTGTCTTTGCGCCTACGGCGCGGGCCGGTTCGCTGCGCGGGGCGGCACGACTCGCTGCGCGGGGCGGCATGGCCTTTGCGGAGCGGTCCGCCTAGGAGAAGGCCACCTAGGCGGGGTCCGTTGATGAGCGGACCGCCGACGAGCGGTCCACTCCGCCCCGCCCGGCGCCCTAGCCCGTCGCCTCCCCTTCCCCGCCCTCGAAGCGCCGCGCCGAGCGGTCCACGTGCGCCAGCCGGCGCATCGCGCTGAGCACCGCGCCCCCGAGGACGGCACCCACCACCACGCTCTCGACCAGCCCCTCGACCTCCGTGGTGCGCCCCACGTAGGCGAGGTCGGCGTCGGCGATCCGCTCGCAGGCGTCGGCGTAGTCGTCGAGCACCTCCATGAACGCGCCCTGCCCGAGGCCCTGGAAGGCGGCCAGCGCCACCGCCATCGCCTCGGCGGCCGGATGGTCCTCCTCGGCCCGCCACCCGCGCCGACGGATCAACTCACCCACCGCCTCCCGGGCTTCGGGCAACCCCTCCGAACCAGACGCCGGCCGCGGGGTGATCGCGTCGTGCGCGGCACCGAGCACGTTGTGCACCGACTCCCCGGGCGCCTCCACCACCGTCAGCACCTCGCGCACCGTCGCGACCGAGAGCCCGCCGACGTCGATCAGCCCGCGGATCAGTCGCAGCCGGCGCACATGAGAGTCGTCGTAGCTGGCCTGGTTCGGGCTGGTGAGCCGCCCCGCGGGCAACAACCCCTCCCGGACATAGAACTTGATCGTCGGGACCGCCACGCCCGTCGTCCGGCTCAGCTCGCCGATGCGCATCTGACGCCCTCTCCCACGGAGCCGCTCCGCGGACCCGTCATTCCGAACCTCCCGGGCGCCCCCGCACTCACCCGGCCTTGCCAATTGCCTCCCCGTGTTCCGCGCTCTCCACCGACGCGCTATCCATTGGGGGGTCCCAAGCCCATGCCTGAACCCACGTCCATGTCCATGTCCAACTACCGCTCCCTGCTTGCCTTTTCCTGGGCGATGGTCGCGTTGGCCGTCGTCTCCGCGGTCGGGTTGCTCGTCGACGACCGGGTCCTGCTCGGCGCGCCGATCTGGCTCAAGCCGCTGAAGTTCTCGGTGTCGCTCGCCGCCTACGGGCTGACGCTGGCCTGGATGCTGTCCCGCCGTTCCGGCCCGAGCCGCACCGCCACCTGGGCCGCCCGCACCGTCGTGGCCACCGCACTGATCGAGATGGTGATCATCGTCGGCCAGACCGTGCGCGGCCGCCCCAGCCACTTCGACGTCGCGACCCCGCTGGACCGCACGCTGTTCCGCACGATGGGCGGCAGCATCGCCGTCCTGTGGATCGCCACCCTGGTCATCGCCATCCTGCTGTTCCGAACCCAACTCGGGGACCGGGCCACGACTTGGGCGATCCGGCTCGGCGCGGCGATCGCCCTGGTCGGGCTGGCGCTCGGCGGCCTGATGCTGCTGCCCACCCCGGAGCAGCACGCCCAACAGGCCGCGGGCCTGCTCCCCACCGCCATCGGCGCACACAGCGTCGGCGTCCCCGACGGTGGCCCGACCCTGCCGCTCACCGGCTGGAGCGCCACCGGCGGCGATCTGCGCATCCCGCACTTCGTCGGCATGCACGCCCTCCAGGCCCTCCCGCTCTTCCTCTACGGCATCGAGGCGCTGGCCCGCCGCCGCCCTCGCCTGCGCGACGAACGGGTGCGTTCGCTGCGCTTGGCTGGCTTCCCACGTTGTCGGCTGTCCCGCCGTGGCGCCTGCGGCGGGCGTCGCCGCTGCGCGGGGCTGTCGGCTGCGGTGACGGGCCTCCGGGGGCGGTATGCCAGACTGCTTCGCTTTACGTCTGGCATACCGCCCCCTCCGACCCGTCCCCTCCCGTGAGTGGGTGGAAAAACAGGTGAGTTGGGGCTGATCCGGGATGGTCCACCGTGGTCGGCGGCCCGCGGGACAAACGCACGCGCAACGGCTGGTATTACTGGGGCATGCAGGAAGAGACGGCACGCTCCGCGATCGACACGTTCATCTCCGCGTTCAACGCCTCGGACGACAGCTATGTGACTGCCCTGCTCTCCCAGGCCCTGACCTCAGACGTGGTCTTCTGGGGGCCGTTGGGTCGCAGCGAAGGAATCGAGGCGGTCGAGCGGTTCGTGCTGGACCTCCGGCGCCACCCGGCGGGGACCGGCACGATGGTGCGCTGCTCAGCGGTGGACATGCCTCACGAGTGGGCCCGGTACCAGTGGGTCTTCACCACGCCGGACGGAGGCCCCCGCCTGGCGGGAACGGACGTCGTCCATCTGCGGCGGAGCCTCATCGACCAGGTCATCGTCTTTGCGGGGGAAATCGAACCGTCCGCCTCGTGAACTTGTCCCTTTCGCCACTCCGAGGCTGCCCCTCTTACGGTCACCACTCAACCCAACAGCCCAAGTTGACCCACCGACAGGACGTGGCACCCACCCGTTTTTCCCCACCCACCCACGGGAGGGGACGGGCCGGAGGGGGCGGTATGCCAGACGTAAAGCGAAGCAGTCTGGCATAACCCCCCCCGCGGCCCCGCACCCCCACCCCAAAAGCCCCGCCAGCGGCAACAAGCCAGCGCCGCAAGGCGCAAACAACAGCACCCCGCACGGCGGGACAGCCAACAACGTGGGAAGACAAAAGAATTGGTTGACGACAGACACACCCACCTGTTCCACTGACCGCATGCGACCTCAGCAACGGCTGGTCACCCGGGACCACATCGACTTCGGTCGCGTGTGGTCCGCCTCCTGTTGCCACTGACGTCCCCGTGCCGCGCCGGGCGGAGCTCCGCCGGCGCCCACCCGCGCCCCGCCGCCGACGACGGCGCCCCGCGCAGTCATTCACCCCGCACGTCAGTGCGCTCCGCGAACGATGATGGAGACGAGGCCGCACCCATGCCTGTCGAGTTCCTCGGCATAGCCGCCACCAACGACGGCTCCGAAGTCACCCCGCGCTCCGGCGCCTCCTTCGACAAGGAGTACACCCTCAAACTCGCCCGCGCCCACGAGGAGTACGACTGGGACCGGGTCCTGTTCGCCTACGGGTCCGGCTCCCCCGACCCCTCCCCCGCCGCCGCCTACGTCGCGGCCCGCACCGAGCGGCTGCAACTGCTGGTGGCGCACCGCCCCAACGTCTCCTACCCGACGTTCGCCGCGAAGACCTTCGCCACCCTGGACCGGATCAGCGACGGCCGGCTCGCGGTGCACTTCATCACCGGCGGCAACGACCACGAGCAGCGCCGCGAGGGCGACACCCTCACCAAGGACGAGCGCTACGCCCGCACCCGCGAGTACATCCGGATCGTGAAGCGGGCCTGGACCAGCCACGACCCGTTCGACCACGAGGGCACCCACTACCGCTTCCAGGACTTCGTCTCCGACACCTTCCCGGTCCAACAGCCGCACCCGCAGGTGTCGTTCGGCGGCTCGTCCCCCGCGGCGTACGCGGCGGGCGGCGCGGAGGCGGACATCTACTGCCTGTGGGGCGAGCCGCTGGCGCAGACCGCCGAGCAGATCGCCTCGGTCAAGGCGGCGGCCGCGGCCGCCGGCCGCACCGATGTGCCCCGGATCCAGGTGGCCTTCCGCCCGATCATCGCGCCCACCGAGGAGTTGGCCTGGGAGAAGGCGCACCACACCCTGGCCCGGATCAAGGCCCGCAAGGCGGGCGGCGTCCTCAGCCGCCGGCATCCGCTGACGAATCCTCAGAATGCCGGTTCGCAGCGGCTGTTGGCGGTGGCGGCGCAGGGCGAACGGCACGACCGGGCGCTGTGGACGCCGACCGCAGCGGAGACCGGCGGCGCCGGCAACTCCACCGCCCTGGTCGGCACGCCGGAGACCGTCGCCCAGGCGCTGCTGGACTACTACGACCTGGGCGTGACCATCCTCTCCGCCCGCGGCTACGACCTGCTCGACGACGCCATCGACTTCGGTCGGCACGTCATCCCGCTCGTCCGCGAGGGGGTCGCCAAGCGCGACGCGGAGCGGGCCGGGGAACGCGCGGCGTCCTGACGGACGGAAAGGCTCGCTGGGGCCGCGCCACGGAGCGTTCCGCGGCGCGGCCCCGGCGGGGTGGGCCCGTCAGCCCACCGACGAGTACGCCACGACCCCGCGCAGCACCCCGTCCATCGCCTTGCGCGCGGACCGCGCCACCGTGCCCTCGGGCGGGGCCGCCGCCGCGATCTGCCCAAGAACGTCGACCAGTTGCTTGCACCAGCGGACGAAGTCGCCGGCCGGCATGTCCGCCTCGCCGAGCACCTCGTCCAGGCCGAAGCCGGAGGCCCAGCGGTAGGCGGCCCAGGCGAAGCCCAGGTCCGGCTCGCGCTGGCCCACGCCCTCCGCCTGGCTGATCTTGTGTTCCTCCTCCAGGGCGTCCAACCGGCCCCAGATGTGCACCGTCTCGGCCAGCGCGTCCTTCGCCTTGCCGGCCGGCAGCTTGGGCGCCACCGCGTCGTCCGCCTGGCGCGCCTCGTAGACCAGCGCCGAGGCGCAGGCCGCCAACTCCGCCGGGTTCAGGCCCTCCCAGACGCCCTCCCGCAGGCATTCGCTGGCCAGCAGGTCCAGTTCGCCGTAGAGGCGGGCCAGTCGGCGGCCCTCGTCGGTGACGGTGTCGCCTTCGAGGTAGCCCAGCTCGGTCAGCAGCGCGCAGATCCGGTCGAAGGTGCGGGCGATGGTGTTCGTCCGGCCCTCGATCCGGCGCTCCAACTGCCGGGTGTCCCGCTGGAGTCGGTGGTAGCGCTCCGCCCAGCGGGCGTGGTCCTCCCGCTCGTCGCAGCCGTGGCAGGGATGGGCCCGGATCGCCTTGCGCAGCCGGTTGATCTCGCGGTCGTCGGCCGCCTCCGAGCGCGGCTTACGGTGCCGCGAGGGCACCAGGTGGCCGGCCTTGGTGCGCAGCGCGGACGCCAGGTCGCGGCGGGACTGCGGGCTGCGGGCGTTGAAGGTGCGCGGGATCCGCATCCGGTCCAGGGCCGTCACCGGCACCGGGAAGTCGATCGACCCGAGCCGCTTGACCTGCCGCTCGGCGGTCAGCACCAGCGGCCGGGGGCCGTCCTGGGCGTCCAGGCCGCGGTGGCCGTTGGTCCGCCCCGAGGGCATGCCCGGGTCCAACACCAGCGCCAGCCCGGCGTACTTGCCCGTCGGCACGTGGATGACGTCGCCCGGCCGCAGCTTCTCCAGCGCCGCGGCGGCCGCCGCCCTGCGCTGCACCGCGCCCTGCTTGGCGATGTCGTTCTCGCGGTCCTTCAACTCCCGCCGCAGCCGGGAGTATTCCTCGAAGTCGCCGAGGTGGCAGACCATCGCCTCGCGGTAGCCGTCCAGCCCCTCCTCGTTGCGCTGCACCTGGCGGGTGATGCCGACGACCGACTTGTCGGCCTGGAACTGCGCGAACGACATCTCCAGCAGCTCCCGGGAGCGATGCCGCCCGAACTGCGAGACGAGGTTGACCGCCATGTTGTACGACGGCTTGAAGGAGGACCGCAGCGGATACGTCCGGGTGCCGGCGAGACCGGCCAGGGCGCCCGGGTTCATCCCGCGCTGCCACAGCACCACCGCATGGCCCTCGATGTCGATCCCGCGCCGCCCGGCCCGGCCGGTGAGCTGGGTGTACTCGCCGGGCGTGATGTCGGCGTGCTGCTCGCCGTTCCACTTGACCAGCTTCTCCAACACCACCGAACGCGCCGGCATGTTGATGCCCAGCGCCAGCGTCTCGGTCGCGAAGACGGCCTTGACCAGGCCCTTGACGAAGAGCTCCTCGACGACCTCCTTGAAGGTCGGCAGCATCCCGGCGTGGTGCGCCGCGATGCCCCGCTGGAGGCCCTCCAACCACTCGAAGTAGCCGAGGACATGCAGGTCGTCGTCGGGGATGCCGGCCGTGCGGGCCTCGACTATCCGACGGACCTCCTCGCGGGCCTCGGAGTCGTTGAGCCGCAGCCCGGAGTACAGGCACTGCTGGACGGCGGCCTCGCAGCCGGCGCGGCTGAAGATGAAGGTGATCGCCGGCAGCAGGCCCTCGTTGTCGAGCCGGTCGATCACCTCGGGCCGGCTCGGCGTCCAGACCCGGGCACGCTGCCGCCGCTCCCGCTCCCGGTCCGCCTCGCGCAGATTGCGGCCGCGCCGCTTGTCCCGGCCGAACGTCGGCCGGCTGTTCTCCATCCGCGCCAGCCGCTCCAGGTCGGGATTGACCTCCCGGCGGCCGCCGGTGGCCCCGTCCCGCTCCTCGAAGAGGTCGTAGATCCGGCGGCCGGCCAGGACGTGCTGCCACAGCGGCACCGGGCGGTGCTCGGAGACGATCACCTCGGTGTCACCGCGAACGGTGTCCAACCAGTCGCCGAACTCCTCGGCGTTGGAGACCGTCGCCGACAGCGACACCAGCGTCACCGACTCGGGGAGGTGGATGATCACCTCTTCCCAGACCGCGCCCCGGAAGCGGTCGGAGAGGTAGTGCACCTCGTCCATGACCACATAGCCCAGGCCGGTCAGCGACTGCGAGCCGGCGTAGAGCATGTTGCGCAGCACCTCGGTGGTCATCACGATCACCGGGGCCTCGCCGTTGACGCTGTTGTCGCCCGTCAACAGGCCGACCTGGTCTGGCCCGTAGCGCTTGACCAGGTCCTGGAACTTCTGGTTGGACAACGCCTTGATGGGCGTGGTGTAGAAGCATTTTCGGCCCTGCGTAAGGGCCAGGTGGACGGCGAACTCGCCCACGATCGTCTTGCCGGATCCGGTGGGAGCGGCGACCAGCACACCCTTTCCGGACTCCAGGGCCTGACACGCCTCGACCTGGTACGGATCCAGCTCGAAGTCGTACAGCTCTCGGAACGGCGCGAGTGCGGTGGCCTGCTCGGCCGCGCGGAACTTGGCGGCGGCATAGCGCTCAGCAGGGGACATGTCCTCGGTCATCGTGCTTACGAGCCTACCGGCCACCTCTGACAACGACCTGATCTTTCTGCCGACCCGCTCCCCAGCCCCGGTGCAGAGCCGCCCCGCGCATGCCGGCGGCCCCCGGCTCGAAGAGCGCGGGGGCCGCGAATTCCGTTCCGCGGTACGTCACTTCATGTGACGCCCCGCCTACGCGTCACCTCACGTGATGTCGTCGTAACCGCGCCGCTCGCCGTCGGGACGCTCCCCGCCGGCCTGCTCGGGCAGCATCCGGTGGGACTCCACCGGCTCGATCGCGCCGACCTCGGACGGGGTCAGGTCGAGCTCGGATGCCTCGTCGTCGTCGAGGTCCCGGTCCGGGTTGGACCGCCCGCGCCGGCGGTCGTTGAGCAGGCAGATGCCGACCGCGCCGAAGTACAGCGCCACGATCGGGGCGGTCAGCAGCGTCATGGTCAGCGGGTCGCCGCCCGGGGTGGCGACCGCCGCGAAGATCGTGATGCCCAGCACCATGAACCGCCACCAGCTCAGCACGCGCTTGCCGGTGAGCACCCCGCTGAGGTTGAGCAGCACCAGCAACAGCGGGAGTTCGAAGGCGAAGCCGAAGACCAGCACCATCCGCGTGACGATGTCGATGAAGTCGTCGGCCGGGAAGAGGTTGGTCCAGTCCTGGGGCGTCAGCCCGACCAGCGCGCCCGCGGTGGTGGGCAGCACCGCGTAGGCGAGGTAGGCGCCGCCGAGGAAGAGCGGTACGCCGGCCCCGACGAAGCTCAGCGCGTACTTCTTCTCGTGCTTGTGCAGGCCCGGCGCGAGGAACGCCCAGAGCTGGTACAGCCACAGCGGGCTGGAGAGCACCAGACCGACCGTCAGCGACAGCTTGAGCATGATCGTGAACGGTGCGAACAGGCCGTTGGCCGTGATCTGCGCACACGGGTGCGGGTGCGCCGTGACCCCGGCGCCGGCCTTGCAGCCGACGGCGTCGACAACCGGCCCGGTGACGAAGTGGGCTATCGGCTGGTACTGCCACAGGGCGATGACGGTGATCACGAGGATCATCACCACCGACTTCAGCAACCGGTTGCGCAGCTCACGAAGGTGCGCCGCGAGAGGCATCCGCCCCTCGGGGTCCTTGTCCTGCTTGCGGGCAGACTTGAGCAACCCACGTCCTCGTCTCGTGCATCAGCCGCACCGACGGTGTCGGTACGGCCGGATCGGCTCGGTCAGCTCTGGTTGGTGCGGTTCGGCTCGGCCACGGGCCGCGAGCTGGAAACGTCACCAGGCGCAGCCTGAATGGTACGAGGCGCCTGCTGCGCGGCGTCGGCGGGCGTCTGGGACGCGGCGCCACCCTCGGCCGCCTTCTCCGCCTCGCCCTCCTTCTTCATCGCCTTGGCCTCGCTCTTGAGGATGCGGGCCGACTTGCCGAGCGAACGCGCCATGTCCGGCAGCTTCTTCGCGCCGAACAGCAGGAAGATCACGGCGATGATCAGCAGAATCTCGGTGGGCCTCAGGTTGGCTAGCATGTGCGACTACCTTCTCGCCTTGGGCGGCGTCTCCTGTGGTGCCTGCCGATGGGGGGTCGGACTGGCGTCCTGGTGGTTGCCTCGATCGTAACGTTCGGTGGTGAACGTCCGGCAATCCCCGTGCATATTCCGGATTGCCCCGACCACCCCGGGCCGCCTGAACCGCCCAGCAGCCTACCGCCCGCACGCCCGCGACAGCAGAGGTCGCCGTCGGTCAGCTCCGGTCGCGTCCCATGTCGTGCATCCGGGAGGCGAGCGGCACCGCGGCCCGCTCCAGGTCCTCGGTCGCCCGCTGGATCCGCTCCGTCGCCGTGCCGACCTCCCGGGACAGTCTGCGCACCTGGGCGAAGACGCGGACGGCGAGGACGCCGAGGACGGCGATCCCCAGGAAACCGAGGACGACGGCGAGCATGGGCCAGAACATGGGGCGAGCCTATCGGGCGGTGCGGATCAGCCGGCGTGCAGCCGCAGCGTGCGCACCCCGCCGCCGGTGAGCAGCTCCACGATCCGCTCTCCGGCCGGCCGGCGCACCGCGCGGCCGCAGTCGGGGCAGGTGAAGGCGTAGAAGGTGGTGCGGCGGCTGGCGCCGATGGCCAACCGGAGGGCGTCCGAGGCCAGTTCGAAGCGTCCCCGGCACACCGGGCAGGCCGCCTTGAAGAGCACCGGAGCGGCCATGTCCGCCAGAGTGGTCGTCGCCATCGTGGTCGTCATCCTTCGCTGCCTTCTCCTACGGTCATCGGTGCGCCGGCCCGCCCGAGGGCGGGCCGGTCTCACTCGCCGTACGCCGCGAGCGCCTGCCGGGCCGCCTCCCGGGCGCTCTGTGCGAGCGCCGGCGGCGACACGATCCGGCCGTCCCCGCCCAGCCGCAGCGCCAGCCGGCGCAGCGAGGCCGGGTCGGGCGTGCGCAGGGTGATCCGCAGCCCCCCGTCGGGCAGTTCCTCGGCGCTGTCGTGCGGGTAGTACTCGGCGACCCACCGGCCGCCGGGCCCGACCTCGATGGCGACCTCGGGATCCTCGGCCGCCGGCTGCACCAACCCCTCCGACAGGTCCCGCAGTTCGACCGGCGGCGGGTCGGCGGGCGCGTCCAGCAGCCTGATCTCGGCGACCCGGTCGAGCCGGAAGGTGCGCCGGGCCTCGGAGAGCCGGCACCACGCCTCCATGTAGGTGTGACCGACGGCGAACAGCCGGATCGGGTCCACCTCGCGCTCGGTCAACTCGTCGCGGGCCGGGGAGTAGTAGCGCAGCCACAGCCGGCGCCGCTCGGCGATCGCCCGGTCCACGTCGGCGAAGACCCCGCCCTCGGACTCGAAGGTCACCGCCAGTCGGGAGCTGGCCCCGGCCGCCTCGCCGGCCGCCGCCTCCAGCTTCGCGGTGGCCCGCAGCAGCGCCTGCCGGTCGCCCTCGCGCAGCCCCGGGAGGGTGGCCACCGCGCGCGCCGCGACCAGCAGCGCGGTCGCCTCGTCGGCGGCCAGCCGCAGCGGCTCGGCGACGTCGTCGGGGTTGTGCCACCAGATCCGGTCGCCGTCGGTGTCGATGTCCATCAGGTCGCCGCCGCGGAAACTCGTCCCGCACATCGGCAACACGTCGAGGTCGGCGATCAGCTCGTCCTCGGTGATGCCGAAGGCGCGCGCGACATCGCCGACGCGGGCGCCGGGGCGCTCGCGCAGGTACGTCACCAGCGACAGCATCCGGCGGGTCTGGTCGATCGCGTTCGCAGCCATGGTCCCGTCCCCTCTCAGCCCTTGGCCACGGCGCGCAGCCGGTCGATGACCTCGGTGCGCAGCTCCGCCGGCTCCAGTACGATCACGTCGGGCCCGAACTCCACCAGCCAGGCGTCCAGCCCGTGCCCGTAGGGGATCTCCAACTCGTCCCAGCCGTCGCCCAGTTCGCGGACGGCCAGCGCCCGGGCGCGCAGCGGATAGCCGTGCCCGGCGCGCAACGTGATCCGCGCGGTGCCGGTCGCGGCCTCGCCCGCCCAGCGCTCGACGGTCTCCCGGACGGTGACGTGGTCGGGCACCGGGGCGGTGAACTTCCCTTGCCGGGAACGGACCTTGCCGGTGATCCGGGAGAGCCTGAAGACCCGCTCGGCGCCGCGGTCGCGGTCCCAGCCGGCGACGTACCAGTGGCCGCGCCAGCACTCCAGGATCCACGGTTCGAGGTGGCGCGGCTCGGGGCGGGCGGCGTTGGACTTGCGGTAGTCGAAGACGACCGGGCGGCGGTCCCGGCAGGCCAGCATCAGCGGCTCGAAGGCCGCCTCGTGGGTGGGGATCCGGGGCTCCAGGGCGCTGTGCGGCTGCCCGGCGTCCACGTCGTCGCGCTCCCCGGTCAGCGGCATCCCGGCCGCCCGCAGCTTCTGGAGCGCGCCGCTCGCCGCGCCGGCCAGCCGGGCCTGCTGCCAGACCTTGGCGGCCAGGCCCAGGGCCGCGGACTCCTCGGCGTCGAGGGTGATCGGGGGCAGTCGGTTGCTGTCGCGGCGGGCCAGGTAGCCGATCTCGCCGTCGATGCCGTCGACGGTCTCGATGACCAAGCCCAGCTCGCGCAGGTCGTCCTTGTCCCGCTCGAACATCCGGTTGAAGGAGTCGTCGGAGGCGCTCCCCGAACCGAACGCCGCCCCCCTGCCCGATCCGAAGGTCTCGACGTATGCCTCGATCGAGGACCGCAGCTCGTGCTTGGTCAACGGGCGTCGCGTCCCCAACAGGCACAGCGCCAGATTCATCAGCCGCTCGGCCTTGGCAATCGCCATCGACGCCCTCTCTCGTTAGCTCCCAACGGGTGACCGTACCGCCCTGTGTGCGTACCGCAAAAGCCGAGGGCCCGCACCGCCGGGCGGCACGGACCCTCGGGACGTACTGCGGGGTCGCTCAGACGGAGACCAGGTCGCAGACGAAGATCAGCGTCTCGTTGGGCGCGATCCGACCACCGCCGGCGCCGCGCTCGCCGTAGGCGAGGTGCGGCGGGATGGTCAGCCGACGACGGCCGCCCACCTTCATGCCCTGCACGCCCTGGTCCCAGCCCGGAATGACCTGGCCGGCGCCCAGCTCGAACTGCAGCGGCTTGCCGCGGTTCCAGCTCGCGTCGAACTCCTCACCGGTGCTGTAAGAGACGCCGACGTAGTGCACGGAGACCTGGTCCCCGGCCTTGGCGACCGGCCCGTCGCCCTCCCACAGGTCCACGATCTCCAGGTCGGTGGGAACCGGGCCCTCGGGGAAGTCGATCTCGGGCTTGTCGGCGCCCGGGAAGTTGCTGCTCACGAACGTGCTCCTACTTGCGAATCTTTTCGATTACCGGGTCAGTCTCGCAGATCCCGATGGCCGCCAGGTCAGACCGTGCCGACGATGTCGACCACGAAGACCAGGGTGTTCTTCGCCAACTGGTGCTGCGGGCTGGCCCCGTAGCCCAGCTTCGGCGGGATCACGATCTCCACCCGGTCCCCGACGTGCTTGCCGACCAGCGCCTTGTCCCAGCCCTGGACGACCTGCCCGGTGCCGATCTGGAAGGCGGTCGCGCCACCGTGGTCCCACGACGAGTCGAACTTCTTCCCGTCCTCCCACTTGACGCCGGTGTACTGGGCGATGAGCCCGTCACCGGCCTTGACCTCCGGGCCCTTGCCCTTGATCAGCACCTGCTGCTTGAGGTCGGTGGGCGCCTTCTCCCCCTTGGGGACGGTGATCGTGGCGGCCTTGTCGTCCGCGGCCTTCACCTCCGGCATGCCGTCCTCCGGCGCCGCCTGGGTGCCCTCGGCCTTCGCCTTCTTGTCCACCTTCTTCGCGCCGACCACGTCCACGACCCAGACCAGGCCGTCCTCCGGCTTGATCCCGGACTGCGGGTTGAGGCCCTCGCCGATCAGCGCCTTGGCGGTGCCCTCGACCTCGAAGCGGCCGCCGACCTTCTGCCCGGCCGCCGAGGTCAGCACCTTCGGCGGCAGCATCTGCTGCGTCATCTGGTCGGTGACCTCGGTGACGACCTGGGTGCGCGCCGCCCCCGGCTTGGCGCCCGGCTGCGGCGTCCAGCTGCTGCCGAGGTTCTGGCCCTTCATGGTCTGCGCGGAGAAGTCGAGACGGACCAGGTCGCCCTTGTTGACGGTCGCGCCCTTCCCCTCGATCAGGGTCTTGGTGACGGCCTTGTCGGCCGGCTTGGCGTCCTTGGGCACGGAGATGGTGGGCTTCGCGCCCGGCTTGCCCGTCACCTTGACCACCGCGGCGTCGGAGCTCTTGCCGTCGTCGTTCCCGCAGGCGGCGGCGAGGAGCAGCACGGGCACGGCGAGCGCGGCAGCGGCGGCGCGGCGGGTGTGCGTGGCGAGGGGACGGGGGAAGCGGCCCCCGGAAGAATTCAGCATCTGTCCAACTCGGGCTCGTGGGGAAGATGGGCAATGCCCGCCACTCTACGACCTGTCGCTGTGACCGCTTGTGGCAAACACAGCGGCCGATCCGCACACGACAATGCGCCGGGACCATTCGGCTCCCGGCGCACCGCCGTGGGTGTGCCACGCTCACATGCCGGCGATCAGCTTCTCCACCCGATCGTCCACGGAACGGAACGGGTCCTTGCACAGGACCGTGCGCTGCGCCTGGTCGTTGAGCTTCAGATGCACCCAGTCGACCGTGAAATCGCGGCGCTGCTCCTGGGCCCGGCGAATGAAGTCCCCGCGCAGCCGCGCCCGTGTGGTCTGCGGCGGAACCGACTTGCCCTCGAAGATCTTCAAGTCGTTGCAGATCCGCGCCGCTTGGCCCTTGCGCTCCAGGAGGTAGTAAAGGCCCCGGCGGCGGTGGATGTCGTGATACGCGAGGTCTATCTGCGCCACCCGCGGGTGGGACATGCTGATGTTGTGCTTCGTGCGGTATCGCTCGATGAGCTGATGCTTCATCACCCAGTCGATCTCGGTGGCAATCCGGTCGAGTTCCTGGTCGCGGACGGCTTCGAGGGTGCGGCCCCACAACTCCAGGACGCGCTCGACGAGTCCGGTGCGGATTCCGCGGCGGTCGCAGAAATCCACGGCCTTTTCGTAGTACTCCTGCTGCACTTCGAGCGCGGACGCCTCGCGCCCGCTGGCCAGCCGCACCTTGCGCTGTCCGGTGGTGTCGTGGCTGACCTCGCGGATCGCCCGGATCGGGTTCTCCAGCGTCAGATCGCGCATGACGGTGCCGGCCTCGATCATCCGCAACACCAGATCGGTGGCGCCGACCTTGAGCATCATCGTGGTCTCGGACATGTTCGAGTCGCCGACGATGACGTGCAGCCGGCGGTAGCGCTCGGCGTCCGCGTGCGGTTCGTCGCGGGTGTTGATGATCGGTCGGGAGCGGGTGGTCGCCGAGGAGACGCCCTCCCAGATGTGCTCGGCGCGCTGACTGACGCAGTAGACCGCACCGCGCGGCGTCTGCAGCACCTTGCCGGCCCCGCACAGCAACTGCCGGGTGACCAGAAACGGAATGAGGATGTCCGCGAGCCGAGAGAACTCACCGTGCCGGGCCACCAGATAGTTCTCGTGGCAGCCGTAGGAGTTTCCCGCCGAATCGGTGTTGTTCTTGAAGAGATAGACGTCGCCCGCGATTCCCTCCTCGTGCAGGCGGCGTTCTGCGTCGACGAGCAGACCTTCGAGAATGCGCTCGCCGGCCTTGTCGTGGGTGACCAGCTCGGTCACGTTGTCGCACTCGGGAGTTGCGTATTCCGGGTGTGATCCCACGTCCAAGTACAGGCGGGCGCCGTTCCGCAGGAAGACATTGCTGCTGCGGCCCCATGACACGACACGGCGGAAGAGGTACCGCGCCACTTCGTCAGGCGACAGTCGGCGCTGTCCCCTGAACGTGCACGTGACGCCGTACTCGTTCTCCAGCCCGAAAATGCGGCGGTCCATGACTGAACATTACGCCTGATGGCCTGCTCTGAAACCGGGTTCGACAGCCCCGTTCCGATCATTTTCCGTCCCGACGGGCGGCTCGGCCGGCGCCACCGGATCGCCCAGGAATCGCTTCATCGACAAAAGAACCACCAACGCGGCCATCCCGCCGGCCCCCGCGACCGCGAACCCCGCGGCCGGTCCGCCGCGTTCCAACGCCGGTCCGGCCACCGAGGCACCCACCGCCGAACCGACCCCGAACGTGGTCACCAACCACGAGAACGCCTCCGTCACCGTCCCCTTGGGCGCATGCCGGTCCACCACCACGAACGCACAGGCCAGCGACGGCGCCAGGAACACCCCGGCGACGCCGGTCAACGCCGTCATCCCCACAACACCCGGCACCAGGAAGAGCGGTAGGTACCCGAGCGCCAACAGCGCGACGAGCAGCCGCAGCCGCGCCTCCGGCCGCCCCGGCCACTGCCGGGCGCCGTAGACCAGCCCCCCGGCCAACGCGCCCACCCCGAGCGCGGAGAGCAGATAGCTGGAGACCATCCCGCCGCCGTGCCGGTCGGCGTAGGCCACCGCGGCCACCGCGATCGACCCCAGCGCCAGCCCGACGAAGAAGAACGCGCCGATCAGCACCAGCATCCCCGGCGAACGCAGCGCGCCCAGCCAGTGCGCCTCCCGGGGCGCGCTGCGCCACTCCCGGGACGGCGCGGAGACCACGACGGAGAGCGCGCCCAGCACCCCGATCGCGTTGATCACCAGCAGCGCGGCCGCCGCCGACCAGGCCGCCACGCAGAGCGTGACCAGCAACGGGCCCACCGCGAACATGACTTCCTGCGCCACCGCGTCGAGCGCGTACGCCGAGTGCACCCGGTCCGGCCGCTTGAGCACGTTGGGCCACAGCGCCCGCAGCCCGCCCTCCAGCGGTGGGGTGCACACCCCGGCGACCACCATGGCGAGCACGGCGGGCCAGTGTGGCGCGACCCCCACGACGGTCAGCAGCGCCATGCCGAACGCGGAGCACGCCGCCGCGGGCAGCATCACCCTGGGCTGCCCGTACACGTCGACGGCGCGGCCGAGCAGCGGCTGGCCGATGGCGGTGCAGACGCCGTAGACGGCGGACAGCGCGCCGGCGAGCGCGTAACTGCCGCCCTGCTCCCGGACGTAGAGGACCACCGCCAGCCCGGCGGTGGCGTTCGGCAGCCTGCCGACCAGGGTCCCGGCCAGCAGCCGGGCGGCATATCGGGTCCTGAGCAATTCCGCATATCCCGCGGCCACGCCTGCCCCTCTCCGCCCGGCCCGGGAGCCGGGACGTGTTACGTATAACGTGCGGGTCATACGTACCATGTCGGCAGTGAGCGGGTCCACCCCCGCAGCGCCGGCCCCAAGGAGTGACACACCCGGTGACCAGCAACGAGGCCACCGCGCCCGCCAGCCACCGGGCTGGCTCCCGAGCCACCAGCCGCGATGTCGCCCGCGCCGCCGGCGTCTCGCAGGCCGCGGTCTCCCTGGTCCTCGGCGACAAGTGGCGCGGCCGGGTCTCCGCCGGCAAGGCCGAGGCGGTCCGGGCGGCCGCCCGCGACCTCGGCTACCGCCCCAACCTCGCGGCCCGCAGCCTGCGCACCGGCCGCACCCGCACCGCGCTGCTCGTCGTCCCCGCGCTGACCACCGAGTTCTTCGCCCGGGTCTTCACCGGCGCCGCCCGGGTCGCCGCCGACCACGACTTCGGCGTGGTCCTCTACCCGTCCCCCGAGGGAACCGGCCCGGCACGCGACCCCTTCGACTCCGCCGCCGCCGCGCTGGACGGCGTCATCGCCTCCTCGATGGCGGCCGACGCCCTCGCCGCGCTGCGCACCGCCGGGCTGCCGCTGGTGATGCTCGACAGCGACCCCGACGACCGCGCCGCCTTTGCCGTCGTCAACCTCGATATCGCCGACGGCGTACGGCAGTTGACCACCCACCTCACGGGCCTGGGCCACCGCCGGATCACCCACCTCGCGGCCGACGTGGACTCCTGGACCTTCGCCGTCCGCGCCCGGGCGCTGACCGACGCCCTGGCCGGCGTCCCCGACGCGACGCTGCGCCGGCAGCCCACCGCACTCAACGTCGACGCCGGCCTGCGCGCCGCGCACGCCGCGCTCACCGCCCCCGGCCCGCGCCCCACCGCGCTGCTGTGCGACGACGACATCATCGCCGCCGGCGCCTGCAAGGCGGTGCGCCGCCTCGGGCTGCGGATCCCCGAGGACATCTCGGTCACCGGCTTCGACGACCTGGCCCTCGCGCTCGCCGTGGAACCGGAGTTGACGACGGTTCGGCTCCCGGCCGAGGAGTTCGGCGAGGCCGGCATGCGGGCCCTGCTGGCCGTCCTCGACGGCACCCCGGCCGACGCCGCCACCCTGCCCGTCACCCTCGTCCCGCGCGGCTCCACGGCACCGCCTCCGGACGGTGCGCACAACGCCGCGCGCCCCGGCGGGAGTTGACCCACCGGGGCGCGCGGCCCGCACGGACGACCGGCGCAGCGGCCGGCCGCGAACGGCTACTCCTCCGCGGCGCCGGACTCCTCCGCGCCGTCGGCGTCCTTCTTCCCGGCGTCCTTGCCATTGCCACCGGCACCGGCGGCGTCCGAGGACTCCCCCGCGCCCTCCCCGGACCCGTCCTTCTCCTTCTCCGCGGCGGCGTGCTCGTCCAGCAACCGGGAGAGCTGGCGCCCCAGGATGCGCTTGAACTTCCGCTTCTGCGGGCGGGTGCGGTCCAGCACCGCGACCTCAAGGTGCTCGGCGGTCAGCGTCCGCTCGCCGCCGTTGGTGTCCCGGGAGAGCGACTCGACCGCCAGCCGCAGCGCCTCCGCCAGACTCATCCCGTCGCGGTGCCGCTGGTCGAGATAGCTGC
The DNA here is from genome assembly GCF_042798755.1 of Streptomyces sp. NPDC057743. NCBI lineage: Bacteria > Bacillati > Actinomycetota > Actinomycetes > Kitasatosporales > Streptomycetaceae > Streptomyces > Streptomyces sp. NPDC057743. The sequence goes on along the minus strand of NZ_JBHVJX010000016.1, from coordinate 187,455 downwards.
TGATCTGGTCGGAGTTGCCGCCCACCGCGACCGAGCCGTGCTCGTCGACGATCGAGCCGTCGTGCGGCAGCCGGTAAATCTGGTCGTCCTCCGGGGCGTTGCCCACCTCGGCGACGATCAACTCGACCTCGTAGGGCTTCTCGGCCGCGCTGGAGAAGATCGTGCCGAGCGTCTGCGCGTAGACGTTGGCCAGCCCGCGGGCGGTCACGTCTTCCCGGTCGTAGGTGTAGCCGCGCAGGTCGGCGTAGCGGACGCCGCCGATCCGCAGGTTCTCGAACTCGTTGTACTTGCCGACCGCCGCGAAGGCGATCCGGTCGTAGATCTCGCTGACCTTGTGCAGGGCCCGGGAGGGATTCTCGGCGACGAAGAGCACGCCGTCGGTGTACTGCAGCACCACGACGCTGCGGCCGCGCGCGATGCCCTTGCGGGCGTACTCGGCGCGGTCGGCCATGGCCTGCTGGGGTGAGACATAGAACGGCGTCGACACCGGCTATCCGTCCCTTCCTGTCAAAAGCTTATCCGCTGTCTGGGGGCGCACCGCTACAACCATCCGTCCCGTCAGAGCAGCGCGGCGCGCGGGCCGTCGGGCTGGTCGAGACGTCGTTCGTGCACGGCGCGGGCGATCTCCGAAACCTCGGCCTCGGTCAGCTTCTTGAAGCCCTCTTCGGTGATCACCGTGACGATGGGGTAGATCCGCCGTGCCATGTCAGGACCGCCGGTCGCCGAGTCGTCGTCGGCGGCGTCGTAGAGCGCCTGGACGACGGCGGTGGCGGCCTGATGCTCCGTGAAGTCCTCCCGGAACAGCTTCTTCAGCGCGCTGCGCGCGAAGACCGAACCGGAGCCGGTGGCCGAGAAGCCGTGCTCCTCCGAGCGCCCGCCGGTGACGTCGTACGAGAAGATCCGGCCCTTCTCACGGTCGAGGTCGTAACCGGCGAACAGCGGCACCACGGCGAGGCCCTGCATGGCCATCCCGAGGTTGCTGCGGATCATCGTCGAGAGCCGGTTCGCCTTGCCCTCCAGGGAGAGTTGGGCCCCCTCGACCTTCTCGAAGTGCTCCAGCTCCAGTTGGAACAGCTTGACCATCTCCACCGCGAGACCGGCCGTGCCCGCGATGCCGACCGCCGAGTACTCGTCGGCCGGGAAGACCTTCTCGATGTCGCGCTGCGCGATGACGTTGCCCATCGTGGCCCGCCGGTCGCCGGCGAGCACCACACCGCCGGGGAACGAGGCCGCCACGATGGTCGTCCCGTGCGGGGCCTCGAAGGCCCCCTGCACCGGCGGCACCGTGCGGTTGCCCGGCAACAGCCCGGGCGCGTGCTGCCCGAGGAAGTCCACGAACGACGAGGATCCAGGCGTCAGGAAGGCAGCCGGCAGACGCCCGGTGCTTGGAGTGTTGGCTTCCACACGTTTCCTTCCGGATACTCGGCCGCCCGCCCGAGGTACGTCCGGCCGATCCATGAATTGACCCAAGGCTGCGTTGCAGCCGAAGCAGAGTACGTCTCGGACCCTACCCGCCTTGGAGCCGTGATCCACATGTCGGGATCCGGTATCCGACGGGCCGGGCGGCGCCCGCCCGAAGCCACGCTCGCCGGCCGGGCGCCGGCGCGGGAATTCTCTTCGCCCCGCGCACAGCACGCCGACCGGCGAGCGTCAGAGATAAGCGCCCGATTTGCGCTTACTGTCCGCCTTTTTGGACAAATGACCGCACGAAATCCTCGGCATTTTCCTCAAGGACATCGTCAATCTCGTCCAGAACGGAATCGACGTCGTCGGACAATTTCTCCTGGCGCTCCTTGAGGTCCCCCGAGACCTCCGCGTCCTGGGCCTGCTCCTCGACCTCTTCGGTGGACCGGGTGGCCCGCTGCTGTCCGCCGCCGGTGTCCTTGGTCGCCATATCCCTCACCCCGCTCGGTTTGCCCCGCTCGATGTGACCTTCAAGATCCGACCCTACAAGCAGGGTCCGACATCGGCCCTGCACTTCCTGCAACGCCCGGGAGTCACCTCGATGATTCCCGCACCGCGCCCCTTTCAGCCGTCGAACGGCCGTGGATCATGGCTGATTTGCCATGAACCTGCCCCACCTCAGCGCCCCGACAACGTCCTGACCAGCTCCTCTGCCGTACGGCAACGGTCCAGTAGCTCCTTGACGTGCTTACGGGTCCCGCGCAGCGGCTCCAGCGTGGGCACGCGCTGGAGGGAGTCCCGACCGGGCAGGTCGAAGATGACCGAATCCCACGAGGCCGCGGCCACATCGTCCGCGTACTGCTCCAGGCAACGCCCCCGGAAATAGGCCCTGGTGTCCTCCGGAGGCTTCAGCTGGGCCTGCTCCACCGCGGGCTCGTCCAACAGCCGCTGCATCCGGCCACGGGCCGCCAGGCGGTTGTACAGGCCCTTCTCGGCGCGCACATCGGCGTACTGGAGGTCGATGAGGTGCAGCCGGGCGGCGTCCCAGTCCAGGCCGTCACGGCGCCGGTAGCCCTCCATGAGCTCCCGTTTGGCGACCCAGTCCAGCTCCCCGGCCAGGCTCATCGGGTCGTTCTCCAGCCGCCCCAGCACGTCCTCCCACCGGGAGAGCACGTCCCGGGTCTGCTCGTCCGCGTCCGCGCCGTAGCGGTCCTCGACGTACTTGCGGGCCAGCTCGAAGTACTCCATCTGGAGTTGCACCGCGGTCAGCGTGCGGCCGCTCCGAAGCGTGATCAGATGACCCAGCGACGGGTCGTGCGAGACCTGGTGCAGGGCACGGACCGGCTGGTCGACGGCGAGATCGACGGCGATGAAGCCGTCCTCGATCATGGACAGCACCAGCGCGGTGGTGCCCAGCTTCAGGTACGTCGAGATCTCGGAGAGGTTGGCGTCGCCGATGATCACGTGCAGCCGGCGGTACTTCTCGGCGTCCGCGTGCGGCTCGTCGCGGGTGTTGATGATGGGACGCTTGAGGGTCGTCTCCAGGCCCACCTCCACCTCGAAGTAGTCGGCGCGCTGGCTGATCTGGAAGCCGTGCTCGTGCCCGTCCTGACCGATGCCGACCCGTCCGGCGCCGGTGACCACCTGCCGGGAGACGAAGAACGGCGTCAGGTGTCGCACGATGTCCGAAAACGGGGTCTCCCGTTTCATCAGGTAGTTCTCGTGCGTCCCGTAGGAGGCGCCCTTGTTGTCGGTGTTGTTCTTGTACAGGTGGATGGGCTGGGCGCCGGGTACCTGGGACGCGCGCTCGGCGGCCTCGGCCATGATCCGCTCGCCGGCCTTGTCCCAGAGCACCGCGTCCCGGGGGTTGGTGACCTCGGGGGCGCTGTACTCGGGGTGGGCGTGGTCGACGTAGAGCCTGGCCCCGTTGGTGAGGATGACGTTGGCCAGGCCGATGTCCTCGTCCGTGAGCTGACTGGCGTCGGCGGCCTCGCGGGCGAGGTCGAAGCCGCGGGCGTCCCGCAGCGGGTTCTCCTCCTCGAAGTCCCAGCGAGCACGTCGTGCCCGGTGCATCGCGGCCGCGTAGGCGTTGACGACCTGGGACGAGGTGAGCATGGCATTGGCGTTCGGGTGGCCGGGGACGGAGATCCCGTACTCCGTCTCGATTCCCATTACTCGCCGTACGGTCATGCGGCCCTCCTTGCCCGGCGGCGCCCCCGGATGGGGCAGGCGCTCAAAAACCGCTGCGCTTCCGGTCCGTGTGCGTTCCCCGCGTCCGCACAGCGAGACGCAGCGGTACCGAAGAGCCTAGAACGCCTTTGCGGCGCTGGGGAGATCATTACAGTCATTGCTCCAGTCCGGTTTTCCCTGATCCGTCGCTGGCTCACCGAGGCGGTGGGCACGCCCCGGAAAAGCGTCCGGCTGCGGACGCCCCGTGCAGGACATCCGCAGCCGGAGAGCGGTGTTACAGGTATTGGCCGGTATTCGCCACCGTGTCGATGGAGCGGCCGGTGTCCGCGCCCTGCTTTCCGGTGACCAGGGTGCGGATGTAGACGATCCGCTCGCCCTTCTTTCCGGAGATACGGGCCCAGTCGTCCGGGTTGGTGGTGTTGGGCAGGTCCTCGTTCTCCTTGAACTCATCCACGCATGCCTGGAGGAGGTGGGAGACCCGCAGACCTTTCTGGTTGTGCTCAAGGAAAGCCTTGATGGCCATCTTCTTGGCACGTCCCACGATGTTTTCGATCATCGCGCCGGAGTTGAAGTCCTTGAAGTAGAGGACTTCCTTGTCACCATTGGCATAGGTGACCTCCAGGAAGCGATTTTCCTCGGATTCCGCGTACATCTGCTCGACGACCGACTGGATCATTCCGCTGACCGCCGCCTTGCGGGAATTCCCGTGTTCGGCGAGATCGTCGGAGTGCAGCGGAAGCCTTTCGGTCAGGTACTTCGAGAAGATGTCCTTGGCCGCCTCGGCGTCCGGACGCTCGATCTTGATCTTCACGTCGAGCCGGCCGGGGCGCAGGATCGCGGGGTCGATCATGTCCTCGCGGTTCGAGGCACCGATGACGATCACGTTCTCCAGGCCCTCGACGCCGTCGATCTCGGAGAGCAGCTGCGGGACGATGGTGTTCTCCACGTCCGAGCTGACACCGGATCCGCGGGTGCGGAAGAGCGAGTCCATCTCGTCGAAGAAGACGATGACGGGCGTGCCCTCGCTCGCCTTCTCCCTGGCGCGTTGGAAGACCAGCCGGATGTGCCGCTCCGTCTCGCCGACGTACTTGTTGAGCAGCTCGGGGCCCTTGATGTTCAGGAAGAAGCTCTTCCCTGCGGGCTGCCCGGTCACCTCCGCGACCTTCTTGGCAAGGGAGTTGGCGACCGCCTTGGCGATGAGGGTCTTGCCACAGCCGGGCGGGCCGTAGAGCAAGACGCCCTTGGGCGGGCGGAGTTCGTGCTCCTTGAAGAGGTCGGGGTAGAGGTAGGGGAGCTCGACCGCGTCCCGGATCTGCTCGATCTGACCGCTCAGACCGCCGATCTTGGTGTAGTCGATGTCCGGGACCTCTTCGAGGACCAGTTCCTCGACCTCGCTCTTGGGGATGACCTCGTAGACGTAGCCGGAGCGGGAGTCGAGCAACAGGGCGTCGCCGGGGCGGATGGTGATGTCCAGCAGTGGCTCGGCGAGCCGCACCACCCGCTCCTCGTCGGTGTGCCCGATCACCAGCGCGCGCTCGCCGTCCTCAAGGATCTCCTTGAGCGTGACGATGTCGCCGGCGGACTCGAACTCCATCGCCGCGACCACGTTGAGCGCTTCGTTGAGCATCACCTCTTGGCCGCGCCGGAGCTCTTCGGCCTCGACGCTGGGGCTGACGTTCACCCGGAGCTTGCGGCCCCCGGTGAAGATGTCGACGGTGTCGTCGTCGTTCGCCTGCAGGAAGACGCCGAATCCTGCCGGCGGCTGCGCGAGTCGGTCGACCTCTTCCTTGAGGGCGACGATCTGGTCGCGGGCCTCGCGGAGCGTATTGGCGAGGCGTTCGTTCTGGGCGGAAACGCCGGCCAGGTTGGTCTGCAACTCGACGATCCGCTCTTCGAGAATCCTCGTGTGCCGCGGAGAGTCGGCGAGCTTGCGTCGCAGGACGGCGATCTCCTGCTCAAGATAGGCAACCTGACCGGCTGGATCTTCAGACCCGCGCCCCGGCCGGATGCCGCGGTTGATGTCGTCGTCGTGGGCTGCCACGGTCCTCACCTCCTCCAAGGAGCTGGACGCTTCCAGACCCTACCTGGGCCGGTGCAGGTTGAAACCCCTAGATCGAAAAGACTGTCGGGGTGTGTCCGATCTTCACCCTTGCGCACGTCCCTCACGCCAGGGGAATACCCACCCAACAACATCGGAAAGCGAGCGGTTGTATCGTCGAGACGGTCAACACCCGTCAGGGCTGGCGCCACTTAGACAAAAACGGTTCACGTAAGCAGGAACGGCAGGCGAGATGACCGCGCAGGACGAAGCACCGGAGCTCGAAGTCTGGATCGACCAGGACCTGTGCACCGGGGACGGGATCTGCGCGCAATACGCGCCCGAGGTCTTCGAGCTCGACATCGACGGCCTGGCCTACGTGAAGAGCCCCGCCGACGAGTTGTTGCAGGAGCAGGGCGCCACAACGCCCGTACCGCTGCCGCTCCTCAACGACGTGCGGGACTCTGCCAACGAGTGCCCCGGCGACTGCATTCACGTGCGCCGGGTCTCCGACGGCGTCGAGGTCTACGGACCCGATGCCTGAGCAACACGGTTGCTGACAGGGCGTAGACGCTGCGCGGACGCGGCGTAGGCGAGACGTAGAAGAAACTGGACGCGCACACGTCGCGCGACGGATCAGGCACCCTCGGTCGCTGTAGTGGCGGGGAGTTCACTCTGGACGAACTTCCCGCCCTGCCATTGCCACTTGAGGGTCTTGTGCACGTCCGGCAGGTAGCGCGGGACGTCGGGCGAGGAGTAGCCCTGGACGGTCGCGGAGACCACCCGCCCCTGGAGGTCCAGGCCCTGGACGGAGAGTCGTTGGGCGGGCGCCAGGAGCGTCGCCACGATGCGGGGCGCGCCCTTGGAACCGGGGGGCTGCGCAAGGACGTAGACGCCGCTGGGTGGGGTGCCGGCCTCGCTGTGACAACGGACCACGGCGACGGTCTGGGTGCTTCCGGCGCCGTCGAGGTCGCCGGACACCTTCTCCACCACGTCCACGCCGTTGGGGCCGCAGTTGACCGGGAACGCCACCCGGCTCGGGTCGGGCGCCGCGGCCACCGGGGCGGACTTGGCGGTGGAGTTGCCGGCGGCGGTGGCGGTCGCGTCAACGGGTTGGAACAGGGACGAGACCGCGATCACCGCCGAGATGGCGGTGGCGGTGGCGAGCCAGTGCATGGGGTGGGGCTGGGTGTGCAACAGGTCCTGGCCTGCCAAGGGCTGCACGTGGGGTAACTCCTGTGAGGTGCTGTGGCGGTGGGAGTGCCCAGCATCGTTCCACAGGCGGGGGCGGCAAGGAACCAGCGGGGCGGAGTTCATGCACTTTCCGCACGCGTCCTTCGCACCGCTCCGAGAGGAGAACGAAACGGCGCCGCCGACGGTTCCCGCGTGGGGGAACTCGTCGGCGGCGCCGGCCGGTTCGGGTGGTTGAGCCCTGGCGTCAGTCGCGCTCGGGCGAACCGTCGGTGAGGTCGGTGGCGACGTCCGCGGTACCGGTGCCGGTGGCGGTGCCGTCGGGCTTGCCGGCGGCGGTCTTCTCCCGCTTGCCGGGCCCTTCGTAGTCCTCGCCGTAAGCGCCCTTGGCCGGGCGGCGGCGGCGAAGCGGGGGCTCCACGCCGTCGGCGAGCCGACGGGCGGTGAGCAGGAAGCCGGTGTGGCCGATCATGCGGTGGTCGGGGCGGACGGCGAGACCCTCCACGTGCCAGGTGCGGACCATGGTCTCCCAGGCCGACGGCTCGTTGAAGGTGCCGTGTTCGCGGATCGCCTCGACGGTGCGGGCCAGCTGCGTGGTCGTGGCCACGTAGGCGCACAGGATGCCGCCGGGCACCAGGGCCTTGGAGACGGCCTCCAGGCACTCCCAGGGGGCGAGCATGTCCAGGATGACGCGGTCGACGTCGGTGTCGGACAGGTTGTCCTGGAGGTCGCCGACGGTGAGCGTCCAGGCGGGGTGCGGTTCGCCGAAGTACCGCTCGACGTTCTGGGTGGCGATCTCCGCGAAGTCGGCACGGCGCTCGTAGGAGTGCAGCATGCCGTGGTCGCCGATGGCGCGCAGCAGGAAGCTGCTCAGCGAGCCGGACCCCACCCCCGCCTCCACGACGCGGGCCCCGGGGAAGATGTCGGCCATCGCCAGGATCTGCCCCGCGTCCTTGGGGTAGACCACGGCGGCACCGCGGGGCATGGACAGGACGTAGTCGGGGAGCAGCGGACGCAGCGCGAGGTAGGCGACGTTTCCGGTGGTACGGACAACACTGCCCTCGGGCGCACCGATCAGCTCGTCGTGGGGGAAGGCTCCCTTGTGGGTGTGGAAGCTCTTGCCCTCTTCGAGCGTGAACGTGTAGTGGCGTCCCTTGGGGTCGGTGAGCTGGACCTGGTCCCCGACCTTGAAGGGCCCGCGACGGCGGGCGGCACCGGTCGGTTCGGACATGTGACCAGCCTACCGGCCGTTCGCCGTCCTCCGTACCAGGGACGGCGGGAGGGGGGTTGGCAGCCGGGGCCGGGGGTCCCCCCGGCCCCTGCCGTCGCGGCTCTCAGGAGGGGCGCGCCATGGCGGCGACGAAGGCGCGTTCCACGTCGGCGGCGGAGAGGACGCCGTAGATCGCGCCGGTGTGCTCGATGACGAGGTACTCGGTGGCGGGGGTGGCGCGGAGGTGGTCCAGGAGGTCCTCGCCGGCGAGTTCGGCGCCGACCCGCATGCCGTCCTTGAGGTCCTGGGCCAGGCTGCCGACGGCCACCCAGGGGCGGCGGTGCTCGGGGACGCCGACGATGGCGGCCTCGCGGACCAGGGCGGTGGGGAAGCCCTGGCGGTCGACGACGACCAGGGCGCGGGCGCCGGCGTCGTTGGCGCGGCGCAGCGCCTCGGAGAGCGGGGTGTCGGTCTCGATCGGGATGGCGCGCCGGGTGAGCGTACGGGCGGTGAGGTCGGGGAGGCGTTCGCGCAGCCGGGCCATGCGGAGGCTGTTGCCGGCGCCGGTCCAGATGATGGCGGCCAGGATGGCGGCGAGCAGCGCGTCGGTGAGCGAGTCGGCGCCGCCGATCTCCTCGGGGGCCCGGCCGAGGGCGCCGGTGTGGGTGAGCAGCGGCAGCCCGATGAGGACGGTGACGGCGAGCGCGCGGCCGACCCAGGCGGCGGCGACGGTGCCGCTCATCGGCCTGCCGGTGATCTTCCAGACGACGGCGCGCAGCATCCGGCCGCCGTCCAGGGGCAGGCCGGGCAGCAGGTTGAAGACCGCGACGATGAGGTTGGAGATCATCAGGCCGGCGAGCAGCACGCCCGGAACGGTGTCCGGTGCGACCAGGCGCATGCCCACGTAGAAGACGCCGGCGAGGACGAGGGAGAGGAGCGGGCCGACGAAGGCCAGCACGAACTCCCGGCCGGGGGTCTCGGATTCCTTCTCTATCTCGGAGACGCCGCCGAAGAATTGGAGCTGGATCCGGCGGACGGGCAGCTTGAAGCGGAGCGCCGCGACGGTGTGGGCGAGTTCGTGGACGAGCACGGAGGCGTAGAAGGCGACCGCGAAGAAGAGCGAGACCAGATAGCGGGCGGCGCCCAACTCCGGGAGGACGCGCTCCAACTGACCGCCGAACACCCAGGTGATGAGGGCGGCGACCAGGAACCAACTGGGCGCCACGTAGACCGGCACGCCGAAGGGCCGGCCCATGAGGATGCCGCCGCCGGGCGCCTTGGTGCCGGTGCTCTCCTGGTCGGTGCCCCGCGGTGAGTCCGGTGGGCGCGGCGGCGCCTGGGAGCCCTCGGGTGCGTTCTCAGGCGGCTGGGGCGGCCGGTCCTGCCCGGACTCCTGGGGGTCCTGCGGCTTCCCGCTCTCGTCCACGGCGTCCCCTCGTTGAATACGGCTTCCGCACCTGCTCTGCCCTGCCTGACAACTCGATCATGCAGGGCAAAGGTGCTCGACGTCGATGGTATGCGGAGCTTTGGGCCGTGATCCGTTGCGGGGCGCGGGCGGCCCCGTGCGGGGCGGCGATGACCTCACGGTTCGTGATCCGACGGCGCTTGTCAGTGGTGGGCCGTAGGGTTCTGGGCATGGGATGGAGCACGGAGAAGACCGAGGCGGACGCGCCGGGTGACGGGCCGGGGGCGGCCGCGGTGCCGGCGCAGGGTGCGGCGCCGGCGGGGGCCGCGGTGCGGGGCGGGGCGCGGCCGCCGGAGGCGCTGTCGCCGTCGCGGGCGAGCGACTTCATGCAGTGCCCGCTGCTCTACCGCTTCCGCGTGATCGACAAGCTGCCGGAGAAGCCGAGCCCGGCGGCCACCCGCGGCACGGTCGTGCACGCGGTGCTGGAGCGGCTCTTCGACGCCCCCGCGGCGCAGCGCACGGCGGACGGGGCCCGCGCGCTGGTCCCGGTCGAGTGGGAGAAGCTGCTGGCCAAGCGCCCGGAGCTGGCCGAGCTGTTCGACCAGGACGCGGACGGCGCGCAGTTGGGGCAGTGGTTGACCCAGGCCGCCGAGTTGGTGGAGCGCTGGTTCACGCTGGAGGACCCGACGCGGCTGGAGCCGGCCGACCGCGAGCTGTTCGTGGAGACGGTGCTGGAATCCGGGCTGCGGCTGCGGGGGTTCATCGACCGGGTCGACGTGGCACCGACGGGCGAGGTGCGGCTGGTCGACTACAAGACCGGCAAGGCACCGCGGCCGCAGTACGCCGAGGGCGCGCTCTTCCAGATGAAGTTCTACGCGCTGGTGGTCTGGCGGCTGCGGGGCGTGGTGCCGCGCCGGCTCCAACTGGTCTATCTGGGCAGCGGCGACGTGCTGACGTACGACCCGGACGAGCGCGATCTGGTGGGCGTGGAGCGGAAGTTGCTGGCGCTGTGGGAGGCGATCCAGCAGGCGACGAAGTCCGGCGACTGGCGGCCGCGGCCGACGAAGCTGTGCGGCTGGTGCGATCACCAGGCGCACTGCCCGGAGTTCGGCGGCACTCCCCCGGTGTACCCGCTGCCGGTGCGGGTGGCGGCGGCCGATCCGGGTGGCGGCCCGGGGGCTGTTCCCGGGGAGATGCCGTCGTCGCCGGTGCGCCCGGCGGACGGCGCGGGCGGCCCGCAGGGCAGAATGGAGCGGGTCGAATAGGTATCGAATGATCCCGCCCGTCGAAGGAGAGCTTGTGGCCATCCGCGTCCTGCTGGTCGACGACCAGCCCCTGCTGCGTACGGGTTTCCGGATGATCCTGGAGGCCGAGCAGGATCTGGCGGTCGTCGGTGAGGCGGGCGACGGGCTCCAGGCGCTGGAGCAAGTGCGGGCGCTCCAGCCCGATGTGGTGCTGATGGACATCCGGATGCCGCGGATGGACGGCGTCGAGGCGACCCGGCAGATCACCGGCCCGGAGAAGGACGGCCCGGCGAAGGTGCTGGTGCTGACCACCTTCGACCTCGACGAGTACGTCGTCGAGGCGCTGCGGGCCGGGGCCAGCGGCTTCCTCCTCAAGGACGCCCCGGCGGGCGAACTGGTGCAGGCGATCCGGGTGGTGGCGGCGGGCGAGGCGATGCTCGCGCCGAGCATCACCCGCCGGCTGCTGGACAAGTACGCCGGGCATCTGCCGTCCGGCGAGGAGCCGGTGCCGGACACCCTCCACACGCTCACCGAGCGGGAGGTGGAGGTGCTGAAGCTGGTGGCCCGCGGGCTGTCCAACGCCGAGATCGCCGCGGATCTGTTCGTCAGCGAGACGACGGTCAAGACGCACGTCGGGCATGTGCTGACGAAGTTGGGGCTGCGGGATCGGGTGCAGGCGGCGGTTTATGCGTATGAGAGTGGGTTGGTGCGACCGGGCGCGCAGTAGCGCTGGGCTCTTCCCACGTTGTCGGCTCCCCCGCCGTGGGCCTGCGGCCGGCTGAGCCCCACGTTGTCGGCTCCCCCGCCGTGGGGGTTGCTGTTTTGCGCCTGCGGCGCAGGGGTTGTTGGGTGCGGGGACGGGCCTCCGGGGCAGGGGTTCCGGACTGCTTCGCTTTACGTCCGGAACCCCTGCCCCTCCGGCCCGTCCCCTCCCGTTTGTTGGGTGGGAAAACGGGCCGGTGGGGGTTGCCGTGCTCGGTTGGCGTCGGTGTAAGTGGCTTATGCGTCGGCCGACTTGCTGATTTCCCAGAAGCGGAAGACGGTCGAGGAGTCCAGGGTCCATTCCAGGCCGGAGACGCCCTGGCGGGCCACCGCGTACTGCTTGCCCTGCCAGAGGGGGATGACCGGCAGGTCCTTGGCGACGATGTCCTGGAGCTCGCGGAAGGCGGGCTTGGTGGCGGCGCGGTTGGGCTGCTCGGCGGTCTGGGGCAGTAGACGACCGGTGATGGCCGGGGAGTTGTAGTGGTTGGCCAGCACGCTGTCCCTGCCGAAGAACGGCTGGGTGAAGTTGTCCGGGTCCGGGTAGTCGGGGATCCAGCCCTTGACGTAGACGCCGAACTTGCCGGCACTCACGCCCCGGTCGTACGCGTCGGTGGGCACGCTGCGCACCTGGGCGTCGAACAGGCCGCTGGCGTTGAGCTGTTGGGCGATCTCCCGGACGGCGGGGACGGTGCCGGGGCCGAACCGGTCGGGGGTGGCCCACAGGGTCAGCGGCACCTTGCCCTGGATGCCGGCGTCGCGCAGGGCGGCGGCGGCCTTGTCGGCCTGCGGGCGGTCGCCGTAGGTGTTGAAGAAGGCGGTGTTGTGGCCGGTGATGCCGGCGGGGACGACCGAGTAGAGCGGTTCGGCGGTGCGTTGGTAGACGTCCCGGACGAGGGTGGAGCGGTCCAGCAGGTAGGCGATGGCCTTGCGGACGCCCAACTTGCCGGCGGTGGTGTCGTTGAGGTTGAAGACCAGGTGCATGACCTCGGCGCTGCCGCCCTGGACGACCTGGGTGCCGTGCTGCTGGTGCAGTGAGGCGCGGTCGAGGGCAGCGATGTCCTTCATCGTCAGGCCGCGGTAGGCAACGTCGACGCCGCCGCTCTCGACGGCCTTCTTGAGCTGTGCGCCGCCGGCGAAGAACTTCAGGGTCATCCCGGAGTTCTTGGTCTTCGCGGGGCCCTTGTAGGCGGTGTTGACGGAGAACGTGGCCTGTTCGCGACCGTAGGAGTCGAGGGCGTAGACGCCGGAGCCGACGGCCTTGCCGTCGGTGCGCAGCCGGTCGGCGGGGTAGGCGGCGTGGTCGACGATGGAGCCGGCGCCCGAGGCGATCTTCATGGGGAAGGTGGCGTCGGGCGCCTTGAGGCGGAACACCACGGTCCGGGCGTCCGGGGTCTCGACGGAGTCCAGGGCGGCGAACATCACGGCGGGGCCGTTCTTGTCCTTGATGCGCTGGATGCGGTCGAAGGAGAACTTGACGTCCTTGGAGGTGAGCTTGTCGCCGTTGCTGAAGGTCAGGCCGTCCTTGAGAGTGCAGCGGTAGACCTTGCTGTCACCGCCGGTGAAGCCGCAGCGCTCGGCGGCCTCCGGTTCGGGGGTGGTGCTGCCCTTGGGGAAGCTGAGCAGCGACTGGAAGACGTTGTTGAACAGCAGCCAGGAGCCGGGGTCGTAGCCCGACGCCGGGTCGGTGGCGTTGACCCTGTCGGTCGTCCCCATGACGACGGGTTCGCCGTGCCCGGACGACTCCGAGGCGTCCGTACTGCACCCGGCGACCGCGAGCAGGACGGTCGTGAGCCCCGCTCCGATCGGGGCGGCGAGCCACTGATCACGCTTCACTCGGTGGTTCCTCACGTTCTGGTGGTGCCGGTCGTGCCGCGGCGGGAGTACCGCGGCGGTGAACGGAACGGGGCGCGCGGTCAGCTGGAGACGCCGCGGCCCAGCTCCCAGATCTGCAGCGCCGAGGTGGAGTTGACGGCCCATTCGACACCGGTGATGTTGTCACGGGCGGCGACGTACTGCTTGCCCTGCCACAGCGGGAGGAACGGGACGTCGTCGGCGAGGATGTCCTGGACCTGCTTGAAGCCGGCCGCGGCGGCGTTGCGGTCGGTCTGCTGGCGGGTGCCGGGAATGAGCTGGCTCTCGATCTTGTCGTTGCGGTAGGGGGAGTTGAGGAAGTTCCCCTTGCCGACGAACGGTGCGAGGTAGTTGTCCGCGTCCGGGAGGTCCGCGAACCAACCCATGCCGAACGCGGCGTACTTGTGGTCCGACTCATCGGTGCGGAACTGCTGCCAGCGGTCGATGCCCTTGATGGTGACGTCGAACAGCTTGCTGCTGTTGAGCTGCTGCTGGAGGGCGGCGAACTCCTTGGCGGTGCTGGACCCGTAGTGGTTCTTGGAGTAGGTCAGCGTGAACTTCACCGGGGTGTTGATGCCGGCCTGCTGGAGGGTCTGGCGGGCGGCGGCGACGTTGGGGTTGCCGTACTTGGTGAAGAAGGAGTTGATGTGCCCGGTGACGCCGGTGGGCACCAGGGAGTACAGCGGGTCGGCGGTGTAGGAGTAGACGTCGCGCACCAGTTGGGAGCGGTTGACGACCTGGGCTATCGCCTGCCGGACGGCCTTGTTGGAGACGGCCGGGTCGTTGGTGTTGAAGGCGAGGTAGCGGATCTCCTGGCCGGGCATCTCCTGGAGCATCAGGTGCTTGTCCCCGGAGTTCTGCAGGCCCTTGACCTGCTTGGGCGTCAGGCCGCGGCTCAGCAGGTCGATCTGGCCCTTGCGGAGCGCCTGTTCCATGTCCGCGGAGTCGTCGAAGAACCGCATCTCGACCTTGTCGTTCTTCACCGTCAGCCCGCCCTTGTACTCGGGGTTCTTGGTGAAGTCGGCCTTGCTGAGGCGGTCGCCGCCGTGCTCGGTCTTCAGGGTGTACGGGCCCGAACCGACCGTCTCCCAGCCCTTGTAGAGGGCGTTCTTGGGGTACACCTGGCTGTCGACGATGGCCGCGGCGGGGGTGGCCAGCTTCTGCGGGAAGGTGGCGTCCGGCTTGGTGAGGTGGAAGACCACCTCGCGGTCGCTGGGCGTCTCGACCCGGTCGACGTCGTTCAGCAGCGACACCGGACCGTTGGTGTAGTTGATGGTCCGCAGCCGGTCGATGGAGAACTTCACGTCCGTGGCCGTCAGGGCATGGCCGTTGGAGAACTTCAGGCCGCTGCGCAGGGTGCACCGGTACTGCTCGTTCTGGGTGTCCCGGAAGCCGCAGGACTCGGCGGCCTCGGGCACCGGAGCGGTGCCGGAACGGGGCACCCGCATCAGCGTCTGGAACGCGCTGCGCAACACGTTCCAGGCGTCGATGTCGTACGCCGCCGCGGGGTCGAGCGGTGCGGGGGCCTCCTTGGTGGCCTCGATCTGCGAGGCGACGCCGACGACGATCGGCGAGCCGCCCGAGCCCGTGCCGTCACTACTGCCACAAGCAGCGAGAGCCGGGGCGAGGAGTCCGGCCAGCGCCGGCAGCACCAAGGTCTTGCGATTCATCGTCGGCAGGTTCCTTATCAGCGCAGAGGTGTTGCTCGCGTCGAGATTAGTAGGCGTCGCCAGTCGCTCATCGACGCAAGGAAGTTACGGCGATATGGCGGAGCGATAACGGGAACAGGGTGATCGATATCCGGACCACGGAACGTTTCGCACGTTGCTCCACCAATCCGGACACTTACCCCCGTAGAAACCTGCGATGAGACCCCCTGGAACACCGATCGGCACCGCTGTCGATGGTGGCACGCGTGAGAAACGTCACGCATCCTAGCGGCCCGGCGGCCGACGAATTCCACCGGGTATTCGTCACGGAAAATGAGCGGATCGCTGCCGTGAGTTCCGAAGCATTCAGCGCTGTACGCTCAGTGCACGCTTCCTTGGCTTTCCGTGATGAGGGCCCGCAGAAAAGGGAGATCGACTTCTTCGAGGGTGCGCACCACGCTCCGTCCCGAAGCCGGCGGGATCGGCGTCACGGACGGCACCGCCACCACCCGGCAGCCGGCGGCCTCCCCCGCGCGCACCCCGGTCAGGGTGTCCTCGACGACGGCGCAGCGGGACGGGTCCACGCCCAGCCGCTCGGCCGCGGTCAGATACGGGTCCGGGTGCGGCTTGGTGCGCGCCAAGTCGTCGCCGGCGACGGTGAGGTGGAAGTTCTCCGGGCCCAGGGAGTGCAGCATCTGCTCGATGACGCTGCGGTACGAGGCGGAGACCAGCGCGGTGGGCACGCGGTGCGCGGCCAGCTCGGACAGCAGGCGGCGGGCGCCGGGCATCAGCGGGACCCCGCGGCTGATCCGGGCCGCGAACGCCTCGTTGAGCAGGGTGCTCAGCTCCGCCAGGCCGATGTCGGCGCCGGTCGCCCGGAGCAGGTAGCCGGCGCTGCGGGACATCGGTCCGCCGACGACGACCTCCCGATGACTGTCGTCGAGGACGTGGCCGAGCCCGGCGAAGACCTCCGCCTCGGCCTCCCACCAGAAACCCTCGGTGTCGACGAGGGTGCCGTCCAGATCGAGGAACACGGCCTGGAGGGTCGCGGCTTCGGCCATGCGCGAGCCGACTGCGGGGATGCTGCTGGTCATCCGTCCACCTCCGTTGGGGCGTCCCATAAGGGACGAAAGGGCCGGCCGCCTCCCCGGGCTGGGGAAACGACCGGCCGCTACCGGACCGACCAGTGTACGACTGTGGCGCCCGGAGCGCCTGGGGTGCGTGCGAGGCACTCCCCAGGGCCCGGGGGCCGCACCGCGCTAGCGCGCGTTGAAGTACTTGGCCTCCGGGTGGTGGAGGACGATGGCGTCGGTGGACTGCTCCGGGTGGAGCTGGAACTCCTCGGAGAGCTGGACCCCGATCCGCTCCGGCTGCAGCAGATCGGCGATCTTGGCCCGGTCTTCGAGGTTGGGGCACGCCCCGTAGCCGAGGGAGAACCGCGCCCCGCGGTACTTCAGCGCGAACATGTCCTCGACGTCGGCCGGGTCCTCGCCGCCGAAGCCGAGCTCGCCGCGGACCCGGGCGTGCCAGTACTCGGCCAGGGCCTCGGCCAACTGCACGGACAGGCCGTGGAGTTCGAGGTAGTCGCGGTAGGAGTTGGCGGCGAACAGTTCGGCGGTGGCCTCGCCGACCTTCGAGCCGACGGTGACGACCTGGAGCCCGACGACGTCGGTCTCCCCGCTCTCCTCCGGACGGAAGAAGTCCGCCAGGCACAGGCGCCGCCCCCGGCGCTGCCGGGGGAAGGTGAACCGGGTCCGCTCGGTGCCGTCCTCGCCGAGCAGGATCAGGTCATCGCCCTTGGAGTGGCAGGGGAAGTAGCCGTAGACGACGGCGGCTTCCAGGAGGTTCTCGGTCTGGAGCTTGTCCAGCCAGCCGCGCAGCCGTGGCCGACCCTCGCTCTCCACCAGCTCCTCGTAGCTGGGCCCCTCGCCGGTGCGCGCCTGCTTCAGCCCCCACTGCCCCTTGAACAGTGCGCCCTCGTCCAACCAGGAGGCGTAGTCGGCCAGTTGGATGCCCTTGATGACACGGGTGCCCCAGAACGGCGGGGTGGGCAGCGGGTTGTCGACCGCGACGTCCGAGCGGACGGTGCCCTCCTCCGGCTCCGGTTCGGCGACCTGCACCTCCCGCTTGGGCACCCGCCGCTGCTTCAGCTCGGGGAGCGTCGCGCCGGGAACGCCGCGCTTGACGGCGATCAGCGCGTCCATCAGGCGCAGGCCCTCGAAGGCGTCGCGGGCGTAGCGGACTTCGCCCTCGTAGATTTCGTGCAGGTCCTGTTCGACATAGGCGCGGGTGAGGGCGGCGCCGCCGAGAATGACGGGGTAATCGGCCGCCATCTTGCGCTGGTTGAGCTCCTCCAGGTTCTCCTTCATGATCACCGTGGACTTCACCAACAGCCCCGACATCCCGATCACATCGGCGCGGTGTTCCTCGGCGGCCTCCAAAATGGCGGAGACGGGCTGCTTGATGCCGAGGTTGACGACGTTGTAGCCGTTGTTGGACAGGATGATGTCGACGAGGTTCTTGCCGATGTCATGCACGTCGCCGCGGACGGTGGCCAGCACGATCGTGCCCTTGCCCTCGTCGTCGGACTTCTCCATGTGCGGCTCCAAATACGCCACCGCACTCTTCATCACCTCGGCCGACTGCAACACGAACGGCAATTGCATCTGCCCGGAGCCGAACAGCTCCCCGACGACCTTCATGCCCGCCAACAACGTCTCGTTGACGATGTCCAGGGCCGGGCGCTCCCGCAACGCCGTTTCCAGGTCGTCTTCCAGACCGTTCTTCTCGCCGTCGATGATCCGCCGCTGCAACCGCTCGTCCAGCGGAAGCGCGGCCAACTCCGCGGCCTTGTCGGCCTTGAGGGACTTGGCGGTGGCGCCCTCGAAGAGCTCCATGAGCTTTTGCAGCGGGTCGTACCCCTCGCTGCGACGGTCGTAGATCAGGTCGAGGGCGGCGGTGACCTGCTCCTCGTCGAACCGCGCGATCGGCAGGATCTTCGACGCGTGCACGATCGCCGAATCGAGGCCCGCCTTCACGCACTCGTCCAGGAACACGGAGTTGAGGACGATCCGCGCGGCGGGATTGAGGCCGAAGGAAATGTTCGACAGGCCCAGCGTCGTCTGCACCTCGGGGTGGCGGCGCTTGAGTTCCCGAATGGCCTCGATGGTGGCGATCCCGTCCTTGCGGGATTCCTCCTGCCCCGTGCAGATCGTGAACGTCAGGCAGTCCACGAGGATGTCGGACTCGCGAATGCCGTAATTCTCGGAGATGTCGGTGATCAGCCGCTCCGCGATCTCCACCTTCTTCTCCGCCGTCCGCGCCTGCCCCTCCTCGTCGATCGTCAACGCGATCAGCGCGGCGCCGTGCTCCGCCGCCAACCGCGTCACCTTCACGAACCGGGATTCGGGACCGTCGCCGTCCTCGTAGTTGACGGAGTTGATGACCGCACGGCCACCCAGCTTCTCCAACCCGGCCTCAAGAACGTCGAGTTCGGTGGAGTCCAGCACGATGGGGAGGGTGGAGGCGGTGGCGAAACGGCCGGCCAACTCCCGCATGTCGGCGACGCCGTCGCGGCCGACGTAGTCGACGCACAGGTCGAGCATGTGGGCGCCCTCGCGGATCTGGTCACGCGCCATCTCCACACAGTCGTCCCACCGCCCCTCCAGCATCGCCTCACGGAACTTCTTCGACCCGTTGGCATTGGTCCGCTCGCCGATCGCCAGGTACGACGTGTCCTGGCGGAACGGCACCGTCTGGTACAGCGACGCGGCGCCGGGCTCCGGCCGCGCCTCGCGGGCGGGCGGGGTGAGGCCCCGGACGCGTTCGACGACCTGCCGCAGGTGCTCGGGGGTGGTGCCGCAGCAGCCGCCGACCAGCGACAGGCCGTACTCGGTGACGAACGTCTGCTGGGCGTCGGCCAGTTCGCCGGCGGTCAGGGGGTAGTGGGCACCGTCCTTGCCGAGCACCGGCAGGCCCGCGTTGGGCATGCACGACAGCGGAATACGGGAGTGCCGGGCGAGGTAGCGCAGGTGCTCGCTCATCTCGGCCGGGCCGGTGGCGCAGTTCAGCCCGATCATGTCGATGCCCAGCGGCTCCAGCGCCGTCAACGCCGCACCGATCTCCGAGCCCAGCAGCATCGTGCCGGTCGTCTCGACGGTGACCGAGCAGATGAGGGGCAGGGCGGTACCGGTGGCGTCCAGGGCGCGGCGGGCGCCCAGCACGGCGGCCTTGGTCTGGAGCAGGTCCTGGGTGGTCTCCACCAGCAGCGCGTCGGCGCCGCCGGCGATCATGCCCTCGGCGTTCTGCTGGTAGGCGTCGCGCAGGGTCAGGTAGTCGACGTGACCGAGGGTGGGGAGCTTGGTGCCGGGGCCCATCGAGCCGAGCACATAGCGCTGCTGGCCGGTGGAGGCGGTGAACTCGTCGGCGACCTCGCGGGCGATGGCGGCGCCGGCCTGGGAGAGGTCGAAGACCCGCTCGGGGATGTCGTACTCGGCCAGGGCCGCGTAGTTGGCGCCGAAGGTGTTGGTCTCCACGCAGTCCACGCCGACCGCGAAGTACTCCTCGTGCACCGACCGCACGATGTCGGGGCGGGTGACGTTGAGGATCTCGTTGCAGCCCTCCAACTGCTGGAAGTCCTCCATGGACGGATCCTGCGCCTGCAGCATCGTGCCCATCGCGCCATCAGCCACCACCACCCGCGAGGCGAGCGCCTCACGGAGTGCGGTGACGCGGGACGGGCTGGTGGACGATGGCGTATTCGAAGCCATGGAGCTGCTCCCGTGGTTGCGACGGCTGTCGGCTTTGCACCCTCCTGGAGAGGGCGCACCTGGCCAGCGTAGCTAACGGGCCGGGGACAGGGACCGCCCATTCCACGCCGTGGACATCGGTGCACCGCGTGGCTGGGTCCGCTATCCATGATCGTCGTTGGCCCGACCCCCTCCCTTTGGTCGGCATGGGCCGATATCGTTCAGCATTGTCGAACCAGATACTTCGGAGGTCGCCCGATGGCACGCACCATCCAGTCGCTGGAGCGAGCAGCCGCAATGTTGCGGTTGCTTGCGGGGGGAGAACGGCGGCTGGGCCTCTCCGACATCTCCTCCTCCTTGGGGTTGGCCAAGGGCACCGCCCACGGCATCCTGCGCACGCTCCAACAGGAGGGCTTCGTAGAGCAGGACCAGACCTCGGGCCGCTACCAACTCGGCGCCGAGCTGCTGCGCCTGGGCAACAGCTACCTGGACGTCCACGAGCTGCGGGCCCGCGCCCTGGTGTGGACCGACGACCTGGCGCGCTCCAGTGGGGAGAGCGTCTACCTGGGCGTGCTGCACCAGCAGGGCGTGCTGATCGTGCACCACGTCTTCCGCCCCGACGACAGCCGGCAGGTGCTGGAGGTTGGCGCGATGCAGCCGCTGCACAGCACCGCGCTGGGGAAGGTGCTGTCGGCGTACGACCCGGTGGCGCACAGCGAGGCCGTGGAGGGCGAGCGGAAGGCGTTCACCCCGAAGACCACGACCGGGCTGCCCGACTTCGAGGCCCTGCTGGATCTCACCCGGGCCCGCGGCTGGGCCGCGGACGTGGAGGAGACCTGGGAGGGCGTGGCCTCGATCGCGGCGCCGATCCATGACCGGCGGCGGATGCCGGTGGGTGCGGTGGGGGTCACGGGGGCCGTGGAACGGGTGTGCCGGGACGGTGAGCTGCGGCCGGAAATCGTCGCTGCTGTGAGGGATTGCGCACGAGCGGTCTCCCGGGACCTCGGAGCGGGGCGGTTCTGACCGGGTTTGCCCCAAATGTTCACCTAAGTTTTTCGCCATAGAACCCTTGACGAGGTCTGGGAGGTGAAGAAAACTGCCGTTCGTCGGTCGGCATTGTCGAACACCAAACGGCTATTCGCGTTAGGGTGTGCAGAGCCGCGGGCCGACCAACGCCCTCTCGGAGGGCGCGGACCACCGGAGGGACCCGGGGTTCGCCTTCCCCTGGACGAAGGACAAAGGAGTCGCGGGTGTCCAGCTCCGAAATCTTCATCAGCGAGACCATCGGTACCGCTGTTCTGACCTTGATGGGCGGCGGGGTCTGCGCCGCCGTCACCTTCAAGCGCTCCAAGGCGTTCAACGCCGGATGGGTCGCCATCGCCTTCGGGTGGGGCTTCGCCGTCCTCACGGGTGCGTACATCGCCGCCAAGTCCGGCGCGCACCTGAACCCCGCCGTCACCATCGGCATCGCCCTCAAGGGCGGCATCGCCTGGAGCGAGGTGCCGGTGTACTTCGCCGGCGAGTTCCTCGGAGCCATGATCGGCGCGGTGCTGATGTGGCTTGTTTACTACGGGCAGTTCCGGGCGCACCTGACCGACCCGGAGGTGCTGGCCGGCCACAACGGCGAGGAGGGCATGGTCGATCCGGCCGCCGCTCCCAAGGCCGGCCCCGTGCTGGGCATCTTCTCCACCGGACCGGAGATCCGGCACGCGGTGCAGAACCTCGTGACCGAGATCATCGCCACCACCGTGCTCGTGTTGGCGATCCTCACCCTCGGGCTCAGCGACAACGGCAAGGGCGTCGGCGCCATCGGCACGCTGCTGGTCGCCCTGGTGGTCACCGGAATCGGCCTCTCGTTGGGCGGACCGACCGGGTACGCCATCAACCCCGTCCGCGACCTCGGTCCGCGTATCGTGCACGCGCTTCTGCCGCTGCCGAACAAGGGTGGTTCCGACTGGGGCTACGCCTGGATCCCGGTCGTCGGCCCGCTGATCGGCGGCGCCCTCGCCGGGGGCATCTATCAGATGGCGTTCGCCTGAGCCGCCGGACCACCCAGCCCCCCGCACCGAATTCTTGGAGCACACCATGACCGACACCCCCAGCACCTCCTCGCACGGCCACGGTCCGTTCATCGCCGCGATCGACCAGGGCACCACGTCCAGCCGCTGCATCGTCTTCGATCGGGACGGCCGGATCGTCTCGGTCGACCAGAAGGAACACGAGCAGATCTTCCCCAAGCCGGGTTGGGTCGAACACAACGCGACCGAGATCTGGTCCAACGTCCAGCGGGTCGTCGCGGGCGCCATCGACAAGGCCGCGCAGAGCAACCCCGGCTTCGCCGCGGCCGACGTCAAGGCGATCGGCATCACCAACCAGCGTGAGACCACGCTGCTTTGGGACAAGAACACCGGCGAGCCGGTCTACAACGCCATCGTCTGGCAGGACACCCGCACCGACGGGCTCTGCCGGGAGCTGGGCCGCAACGTCGGCCAGGACCGCTTCCGCCGGGAGACCGGCCTGCCGCTGGCCTCGTACTTCGCCGGCCCGAAGGTCCGCTGGCTGCTGGACAACGTCGAGGGCCTGCGCGAGCGCGCCGAGCGCGGCGACATCCTCTTCGGCACCATGGACTCCTGGGTCATCTGGAACCTCACCGGCGGCGTCAACGGCGGCAAGCACGTCACCGACGTCACCAACGCCTCGCGCACCCTCCTGATGAACCTGCACACCCTCCAGTGGGACGAGCGGATCCTGGACTCGCTGGGCATCCCGGCGGCCCTGCTGCCGGAGATCCGGTCCTCCGCCGAGATCTACGGCACCACCGCCGACGGGCCGCTCGCCGGCGTCCCGGTCGCCTCCGCCCTCGGTGACCAGCAGGCCGCGCTCTTCGGCCAGACCTGCTTCGCCGAGGGCGAGGCCAAGTCCACCTACGGCACCGGCACCTTCATGCTGATGAACACCGGTCACCAGCCGGTGAACTCCTACAACGGGCTGCTCACCACGGTCGGTTACCGGATCGGCGACGAGCAGCCGGTCTACGCCCTGGAAGGCTCCATCGCCGTCACCGGTTCGCTCGTCCAGTGGATGCGCGACCAGATGGGGCTGATCAACAGCGCGGCCGAGATCGAGACGCTGGCCAGCACCGTCGAGGACAACGGCGGCGCCTACTTCGTGCCGGCCTTCTCCGGTCTGTTCGCCCCGTATTGGCGCTCCGACGCGCGCGGTGTGATCGCGGGCCTGACCCGTTACGTCACCAAGGCGCACATCGCCCGCGCCGTTCTTGAGGCCACCGCCTGGCAGACCCGCGAGATCACCGACGCCATGACCAAGGACTCCGGCGTCGACCTGACCGCGCTCAAGGTCGACGGCGGCATGACCTCCAACAACCTGCTGATGCAGACGATCTCGGACTTCCTGGACGCACCCGTGGTGCGCCCGATGGTCGCCGAGACCACCTGCCTCGGCGCTGCCTACGCGGCCGGACTGGCCGTCGGCTTCTGGTCCAGCACCGACGAGCTGCGCGCCAACTGGCGCCGGGCCGCCGAATGGACCCCCCGCATGGACGCGGCCACCCGTGACCGCGAGTACAAGAACTGGCTCAAGGCCGTGGAGCGGACCATGGGCTGGCTCGACGACGAGAGCTGACTGAGGAGCACATCATGAGCACCCTGCAGAGCGTCCCGGCCCTCGGGACGCACCCGGCCGCCGGTTCCCTGCCGAGCCGCGCCGAAACCCGGGAGCAGCTGTCCAAGGCGACGTACGACCTCCTGGTGATCGGCGGCGGCATCCTGGGCATCTCCACCGCCTGGCATGCCGCGCAGGCCGGACTGCGGGTTGCCCTGGTGGACGCCGGCGACTTCGCCGGCGCCACCTCCTCCGCGTCCTCCAAGCTGCTGCACGGCGGTCTGCGCTACCTGCAGACCGGCGCGGTCAAGCTGGTCGCGGAGAACCACTTCGAGCGCCGCGCGGTCTCCCGTGAGGTGGCCCCGCACCTGGCCAACCCGCTCACCTTCTACCTGCCCGTCTACAAGGGCGGCCCGCACGGCGCGGCCAAGCTGGGCGCGGGCGTCTTCGCCTACTCGGCGCTCTCCGCGTTCGGCGACGGCGTCGGCCACGTCATAAGCCCGGCCAAGGCCCAGCGCGACGTCCCGGAGCTGCGGACGGACAACCTCAAGGCCGTTGCCGTGTACGGCGACGACCAGATGAACGACTCCCGGATGGCGCTGATGACCGTCCGCGCGGCGGTCGACGCCGGCGCCACGGTCCTCAACCACTCCGAGGTCACCGGCCTGCGCTTCACCCAGGGCCGGGTCACCGGTGCCGAGCTCAAGGACCGCCTGGACGGCACCGAGTTCGGCGTCAACGCCCGCCTGGTGCTCAACGCCACCGGCCCGTGGGTGGACCACCTGCGCAAGATGGAGGACCCCAACGCGGCCCCCTCCATCCGCCTGTCCAAGGGCGCGCACCTGGTCCTCAAGCGCACCTCCCCCTGGAAGGCCGCGCTGGCGACCCCGATCGACAAGTACCGCATCACCTTCGCCCTCCCCTGGGAGGACATGCTGCTGCTCGGTACCACCGACGAGGAGTACGAGGGCGACCCGGCGGACGTCGCGGTCAACGAGAAGGACACCGCCCAGATCCTGGACGAGGCCGCCTTCTCCGTCCGTGACCAGCAGCTCTCCCGCGACCTGATCACCTACTCGTTCGCCGGTCTGCGGGTGCTGCCCGGCGGCCCCGGCGACACCTCCAAGGCCAAGCGCGAGACGGTCGTCACCGAGGGCAGCGGCGGGATGCTGTCGGTCGCCGGCGGCAAGTGGACCACCTTCCGGCACATCGGCCGCACGGTGATGAACAAGCTGGCCGCGCTGCCCGGTCACCCGCTGGCCGACGACATGGAGCCGATCGCGCGGCTGCCGAAGAAGCTCCCGCTGCCCGGCATCGCCAACCCCAACGCGGTCGCCCACCGACTGCTGGTGGACGGCACCGCCTCCGGCCCGCAGATGTCCACCGACACCGCGCGCCACCTGGCCACCCACTACGGCTCGCTCTCCTTCGACATCGCCCGGCTGGCGAACGAGGACCCGGCGCTGGCCGAGCGGATCCACCCGGACGCCCCGGAGATCTGGGCGCAGGTCGCCTACGCCCGGGACCACGAGTGGGCCGAGACCGCGGACGACGTGCTGCGCCGCCGCACCACGCTGACCATCCGCGGTCTGGCCACGGACGACGTGCGGGCCCGGGTCGAGAAGATGCTGGAAGGCTGAGCCCCGAAGGCTCCCGAAGGCCCTCGAAGGCCCCGAGAGGCTTCGCCGAGAAGGCTGATAATTCGTCAGAAGGCTGACGGGTCAACGGTGTCCGGGGCGGTCGAGGCGGCCGCCCCGGACACCGTTGCCGGCGGGCCCCGGCGCGCGTCCCCCAACGGGGCGCGCGCCGCGGTCCCTCCCGGGGCCGTGCCATGCGGCCGACACACGGCGGCAACGTCCGGCGCGCAGAGTGGGAGGACCACCGCCCGCTCCGCTCGGTCGCCGGCGGTGGGTGGCACCCCGCGCCGGAAGGACGTCATGAAATTCTCCGTGCTCTCCCTGATCGGCCATGCCCCGCACCCGCTCACCGGCCAACTTCCCTCCGCCGCCGACCGGTTCGCCGAGGTCGTGGAGACCGGGGTGGCCGCCGAACGGCTCGGGTTCGACGCGTACGCGGTCGGCGAGCGGCACGCCGGGCCGTTCCTCTCCTCCAGTCCGTCGGTGGTGCTGGGCGCGCTGGCCGCCCGGACGTCGCGGATCCGGCTGCTGACCGGGGTCACCGTGGTGGCGATCCTCGACCCGGTGCGGGTCGCCGAGGACTACGCGACCCTCAGCCACCTCGCCCGCGGCCGGCTCGAACTGGTCATCGGCAAGGGCGCGGAGGCCGGCCACTTCGACCTCTTCGGCCTCGACGAGGAGCGGCAGTGGGACCTCCAGGCCGAGAAGTACGCGCTGCTGCGCCGACTGTGGAGCGAGGAGAACGTCGACTGGGCGGGCGAGTTCCGACCGCCCCTGAAGAACGTGACGACGGTGCCGCGCCCGTACGACGGCCCGCCGCGCATCTGGCACGGCTCGGCCACCAGCCGCAACTCCCCCGAACTGGCCGCCCGGCACGGCGATCCGCTGTTCACCGCCAACGCCATCCAACCGCGGGCCGCCTACGCCGAGTTGGTCGCGCACTACCGCGAGCGGTTCGCCGCCCACGGGCACGACCCGGCGCGGGCGCGGGTGGCCGCCGGCTCCGGCGGGCTGCTGATCGCCGACTCCGAACGGGCGGCGATCACCCGCTACAAGGACCTCTACGAGGCGAAGGTCGCGCAGACCTTCAAGCCGCACCTGGCGGGCCGGGCCGGCTACAACACCCCGTTCCGCACCATCGAGGACGCCATCGCGGACGGCCCGCAACTGATCGGCTCGCCCCAGCAGATCATCGACAAGTTGCTGGGCTTCCACGCGGCGTACGGGCACGACCTCCAGTCGGTCACCGTCGACGGGTTCGGTCTGGAGCACGCCGAACAGGTGGAGACCCTCCAGCGGTTCGCGGAGGAGATCGCCCCGGTGGTGCGGCGCGAGGCGCCCAGCTCGCTGTGGGAACGCGAAAAGGAAGGGGCGGAGGCGGTGAACGAGGCGGAAGCCGCCGCGCGTTGAGCCGGACCGGCGGGTGATAATGGCTCAGACATCGGATGTCTGGGGCAGCGTTCGCGGTACGTCGCGCTGCCCTCGGCGTCCGGGCGGGTCCGGACCGGGAGGGCGGCCATGGCGGTCACCGACGAGGCCATCGAGAAGATCAAGGGGATGATCGTCTCCGGTGCGCTGCGGCCGGGCGACCGGCTGCCCAAGGAGAGCGAACTGGCCGCCGAGTTGGGGCTGTCCCGCAATTCCCTGCGGGAGGCGGTGCGGGCGCTGGCGCTGATCCGCATCCTGGACGTCCGCCAGGGCGACGGCACGTATGTGACCAGCCTGGACCCGCAACTCCTGCTGGAGGCGCTGAGCTTCGTGGTGGACTTCCACCGGGACGACACGGTGCTGGAGTTCCTCGCCGTGCGCCGCATTCTGGAACCGGCCGCCACGGGGATGGCGGCCGGCCGGATCACCGCCCCCGAACTGGACGCGCTCCAGGCCCAGTTGGACGCCCTCGGGACCGACCCCTCGGTGGAGCAGCTGGTCGCCTGTGACCTGGAGTTCCACCGGCGGATCGTGGCCGCGGCCGGCAACGAGGTGCTGTGCTCGCTGCTGGACGGCCTGTCCGGGCCGACCACCCGGGCCCGGGTCTGGCGCGGGCTGACCCAGAAGGACGCGGTGGCTCGCACCCTCACCGAACACCGGGCGATCCTCGGTGCGCTGCGCGACGCGGACGCGGAGGCGGCCCGCGCCTGGGCGACGGTGCACATCGCCAGCGTGGAGCAGTGGTTGCGGACCTCGTTGTGAGCCAACGGTCCACGTGCGGTGGTCAGTTGGAGGTTCGGCCGTCGAGCCCGTACACCCGGAGGGCGGTGGTGCCGAAGACCGCCGCCCGCTCGGGGCCGGTGAGGTGGTCGGTGGCGGCCTCGGCGAGCGCGACCACGTCCGCGTAGGAGGCGGCCAGGGTGCAGACCGGCCAGTCGGAGCCGAACATCACCCGGTCCGGGCCGAAGGCGGCGAGGACGTGCCGGGCGTAGGGCAGCAGCTGCGGCGGCCGCCAGGCGGACCAGTCGGCCTCGGTGACCAGGCCGGAGAGCTTGCAGGTGACGTTGGGGAGGCGGGCCAGGGCGGTGAGTGCGTCCGCCCAGGGCTGCCAACGTCCGCCGGCGATCGGGGGCTTGGCGGCGTGGTCCAGCACGAAGGAGAGGTCCGGCAGGGCCCGCGCCGCGGCGTGCGCGGCGGGCAGTTCGCGCGGGGTGACCAGCAGGTCGTAGACCAGCCCGCGGTCGGCGAGGGTGCGCAGGCCGCGCCGGACGTCGGGGCGGCCGAGCCAGTCGGGGTCGGGCTCGTCCTGCACCTGGTGGCGGAGGCCGACCAGGCCGGCGGGCAGGGCCGCCAGCGCGTCCGGCAGGGCGGCGGCGGTGAGGTCGGCCCAGCCGACGACGCCGCGCACCGGGCCGTACTCGGCGGCGACGGCGAGGAGTTCGGCGGTCTCCTCGGCGGACGAGGAGGACTGGACCAGGACGGTGCCGGTGATGTCGTGGGCGGCGAGGTGTGGCGCGAGGTCGGCCGGGGCGTAGTTGCGGCGGATCGGGGCGGCCCAGGGGCCGGTCATCCACGGCTGGTCGCGGCGGGTCAGGTCCCACAGGTGGTGGTGGGCGTCGAGGCGCATCGGCGGCTCCCTGGTCGGGCGGCGGGCGTCAACCGCCCGGCGGCAGCGGCAGTTCGGGATCGAGCAGGCCGCGGGCGGCCAGGGCGGGCCACAGGCCGTCCGGGATCGGATGGCGGAAGAGCGCGGCGTTCTCGGCGGCCTCCTCGGGCGAGGCGGCGCCGACCACGGCCGCGGCGACGGCCGGGTGCCCGAACGGGAAGCGCAGCGCGGCCGCCTTGAGGGGGACGTCGAACGCGGCGCAGACCGCGGCCAGTTCGCGGGCCCGGGCGAGGACGGCCGGCGGGGCGGGGGCATAGTCGTAGGGCGCGCCGGGGGACGGGTCGGCGAGCAGGCCGGAGTTGTAGACCCCGCCGACCACGACCGAGGTGCCGCGCCGGGCGCACACCGGCAGCAGGTCGACCGCGGCGGCCTGGTCCAGCAGCGTCCAGCGGCCGGCGCACAGCACCACGTCGACGTCCAACTCGGCGACCAGGTCGGCCAGTACGCCGCTGTGGTTCAGGCCGAAGCCGATGGCGCGTACCGTGCCCTCGGCGCGGAGCTCGGCCAGCGCCGGGTAGCCGCTCTCGTGGACCTCGCGGAGGTGGTGCTCGACGTCGTGGAGGTAGACGATGTCCACCGCGGGCACGCCGAGGCGCTCCAGGGACTCCTCCAGGGTGGCGCGGATGCCGGCGCGGGTGAGGTCCCAGGTGCGGGCCCGCGCGGGGGTGGCCACGAAGCCCTCGCCGGGCGGCCGTTCGCCGGGCGCGAGCGGGCTCAGCCGGCGGCCGACCTTGGTGGAGAGCACGTAGTGCGCCCGGTCCACGCCGCGCAGCGCCCGGCCGAGGCGCTCCTCGGACAGGCCGACGCCGTAGTGCGGGGCGGTGTCCAGATAGCGGGCGCCGGTGGCCAGGGCGGTGTGGACGACGGCGCGGGCGCGCTCCTCGGGGACGGCGCGGTAGAGGTTGCCCAACGGGGCGCAGCCCAGGCCCAGTGGTGGGACGGTGACCCCGCTGCGGCCCAACTCCCGTGGTCCGTTTGGCGGCTCGCACATCGCGGCGGCCCCCTTAATCCTGCTTCTCGCCGCTGGTGAAGCGGGAGACGATCAGCGCGAGCAGGATGATCGCGCCGTTGAGGAACTGGGTCCACAGCGGCGGCACCCCGCCCAACGTCATCACGTTGATGACCAGTTGCAGGGTCAGGACGCCGGTGAGCGCCCCGAAGAGGGTGCCGCGGCCGCCCTTGAGGCCGATGCCGCCGATCACCGCGGCGGCGAACACCTGGAAGATCCAGCCGCTGCCCTGGCTGGCGGAGACCGCGCCGTAGTGGCCCGTATAGAGGACGCCGGCGAAGGCCGCCAGAGTGCCGGCGAGGATCAGCACGCCCCAGGTGAGCCGGTCGGTGCGGATGCCGGCCGCCCGGGCCGCCTCCGGGTTGCCGCCGAGCGCGTACAGGGCCCGGCCGTGCCGGAGGTAGCCGAGGGCGGCGCCGCCGAGCGCGTAGAGGGCCAGACAGATCCAGACGGCGGCGGGGACGCCCAGCCAGGCGGTGCGGCCCAAATAGGCGAAGGAGTCCGGGACATCGGCGAGCGAGCGGCCCTCGGAGAGGCCCACCTGGAGGCCGCGCAGCATGGTGAGCATGCCGAGGGTGGCGATGAAGCCGTTGACCCGCAGCCGGAGGATGAGGAAGCCGTTGGCGGCGCCGATGGCCGCGCCCACGGCCAGGCAGAGCGGGACC
Source organism: Streptomyces sp. NPDC057743 (assembly GCF_042798755.1). Classification (NCBI taxonomy): domain Bacteria; kingdom Bacillati; phylum Actinomycetota; class Actinomycetes; order Kitasatosporales; family Streptomycetaceae; genus Streptomyces; species Streptomyces sp. NPDC057743. The sequence goes on along the minus strand of NZ_JBHVJX010000016.1, from coordinate 157,737 downwards.
GAGGTCCAGGTGGGCAGAAGTTCCAGGCCGGCGAAGCGGCCGCCGTGGGCGGGCAGGACGAGCCAGAGGGCGACCACCGGGGCCAGCCCGATGGTCGACTCCAGCGACAGGTCCATCCGCCCGCTGATCAGCACCAGCGCCTCGCCGAGCACCAACAGGCCGAGTTCGGTGGACTGTTGGACGACGCCGATGAGGTTGTCGCCGGTGAGGAAGGCGGGCGAGACGATGAAGCCGACGACGCCGAGGAGGAGGATCACCGGGACGAGGGAGAGGTCCCGCCAGCGGCCCGGGGCGCGGCGGGTGCGCCGGGCCGGGCCGGCCGGGGCCGCGTCGGCGGCCGCGGGTGCCGTGGTCTCGGTCATGGCGCGGTCCCTTCCGTCGTGCGGGTGTCCGGCGGGCCTGCGGCGACGCCCTCCATCGCGGCCACCAGCTCCGCGGTGCGCCAGCCGGCGCCGAACTCGGCCCGCGCCCGGCCCCGGAAGACCGCCACCACCCGGTCGCAGAACCGCAGGTCGTCGGGTTCGTCGGAGACGATCAGGGCGCCGTGGCCGCGGTCCGCGACCCGCCGCACGATGCCCAGCAGGGCCGCCTTCGCCCGCACGTCCACGCCCCCGGTCGGGCGGAGGGCGACCAGCACCGCGGGGTCGCGGGCCAGCGCGCGGGCGACCACCACCTTCTGCTGGTTGCCGCCGGAGAGCCCGGCGACGGCCTGGTCGGGGCCGGCGGCCTTGATGTCCAGTTCGGCCATCGCCTTGCGGGCCAACTCCCGGGTCCGGGACGGCAGTACGGTCCCCCACGGGCCGAGCCCGTCGGTGAGCGCCAGGGTGACGTTGTCGGCGAGGCTGCGCCCGGGTACCAGGCCCTGGCGGTGCCGGTCCTCGGGGACGTAGCCGATGCCGGCGTCCAGGGCGCGCGGCACGCTGCCCGGGCGCACCGGCCGGCCGCGGACGGTGATCCGGCCGGCGTCCGGGGTGCGCAGCCCCACCAGCGCCTCGGCGAACGCGGTGGTCCCGCCGGCGGCGGCGCCTGCCAGGCCGACGACCTCGCCGGGGCGAACGGTCAGGTCGAGGGGGCCGAAGTGGCCGTGCAGGGTGAGCCGTTCGGCCCGTAGCAGCGGCTCCCCGTCCGCCACCGCGGCCGGCGGCCGCGCGACGCCCGCCGGACCGGTGGCCCCGCCGTCCTCCCCCGCCATCGCCGTCACCAGGGCGTCCTCGGTCAGCCCGGCGACCGGGGCGGTCAGCACCCGGCGGGCGTCCCTCAGGACGGTGACGGTGTCGCAGCAGGCGAAGACCTCCTGGAGGTGGTGGGAGATGAACAGGAACGCCGCGCCCCGGGAGCGCAGTTCCCGCAGTCGGTCGACGAGCCGGTCGATGCCGGCGGCGTCCAGTCGGGCGGTGGGCTCGTCCAGGACGATCAGCCGGGCGCCGCGCGACAGGGCCCGTGCGATCTCCACGAACTGGCGCTGCTCGACGCCCAGTTCGTCGAGGCGGGCGGCCGGGTCGACGTCCACTCCGTAGTCGGCGAGCAGCTCCCGCGCGCGGGCCCGCAGCGCCCGCCAGCGCAGGATGCGGCCGCCGGGGAAGTGGTTGAGGAAGAGGTTCTCGGCCACCGTCAGCCCGGGCACGGTCATCGAACGCTGGTGGACGCAGGCCACCTCGCGCTGCCAGGCGGCCAGGTCGCCCCAACGGGGCGCGGGCCGGCCCCCGTAGGTGACCCGACCGGCGTCCGGCCGCACCATCCCGGTCAGCACGGACACCAGGGTCGACTTGCCGGCGCCGTTCCGGCCGACCAGGGCGTGCGCCTCGCCGGGCCGGACGGTCAACCGGACGCGGTCGAGGGCGAGGGTGGGGCCGTAGCGCTTGACGAGGCCGTCGGCGTGCACCACCGCGGGTCGGCCGGGCGCGGGGTCGCCGGGCGGGGCGGCGGTCACTTCCCCTCCTTGGCGAGCTGATTGGCCCACAGGCGCGGGTCGTTGACGTTTTCCTTGGTGACGAGGGTGGCTGGAAGCTGGTCCTCCAACCCGTTCTTGATCTTCACGACGGTCGAGCCGTGATCGGTGGGGCCGGGCCGGAAGGTCCGCCCCGCCAGGGCCGCGCGGGCGTAGTACAGGGCGTACTTGGCGTAGAGGTCGGCGGGTTGGGAGAGGGTGGCGTCGAGGGTGCCGGCCCGGATGGCGGTCAGCTCGTCGGGGATGCCGTCGTTGGAGACGAGGGTGAGGTGGCCGGGGGGCCCGGCGGGTTTGACCAGGCCGCGCTGGCGTAACAGGGCCAGCACCGGCTGGAGGAAGGCGCCGCCGGCCTGGAGGTAGACGCCGCCCAGGTCGTGGTGTTGGGCGAGCAGGCTCTGGAGCTTGGCGGAGGCGACCTCGCCCTTCCAGTCGGTCGTCAGCTCGTGGACGGTGATGCCCGGGAACCTCCGCTTCATGCAGGCCGCGAACGCCTCCGAGCGGTCCCGGCCGTTGACCGAGCTGAGATCCCCCTGGAGCTCGGCCACCCGGCCGCGGCCGCCGAGCCGCTGGCCGAGGAACGCGCAGGAGCGCTCCCCGTAGGCGCGGTTGTCGGCCCGGACGACCATGTAGACCGGGCCGTCGTCGGGGCGGGTGTCGACGCTGACGACCGGGATCTTCTTGCCGGCCAGCCGCCTGAGTTCGGCGGTGAGGGCGCCGGTGTCCTGCGGCGCCATCACGATCGCCCGGGCGCCCTGGCCGGTCAGCGCCTCGACGTCGGAGACGACCTTGGAGACGTCGTTTTGCGAGTTGGCCAGCGGGAGCGCGGACGGGCGGCCGTGCGCCAGGTCCGCCTGGAGGTACTGCTGGTAGGAGTCCCAGAAGTCGGTGTCGGTGCGGGGCACGTCGATGCCGATCCGGCCCCTGGCGTCGGCGCCGCGGTTGCAGCCGGTCAGCACGAACGGCACCAGCAGCGCCAGCGCCGCGGCGCCGGCCACCGCACCGGTGCGGCACACGGGCTCTCTCATGGTGCTCCCTCACGTGGGGTGGGTGGTCCCTCGGTCGTGGTGCCGCCGGCCCGTTGCACCGGCCCGCTCAGCCGACCGGGCGCGGCCGCAGCCCCTGCATCCCGCCGTCGACGGCCAGCGCGGTGCCGGTGATGCCGGACGCGGCCGGGGACGCCAAGTGGACGATGGCGGCGGCGACTTCCTCGGCGGTGACCATCCGACCCAGGGGCTGACGGGCGTTGAGCGCGGCCCGTTCGGCGGCCGGGTCCGGGGCCCGGTCGAGCAGCCGGGCCACCCAAGGGGTGTCCGCGGTACCGGGGTTGACGCAGTTGACGCGGATGCCGTCGTGGAGGTGGTCGGTGGCCATCGCCAGGGTCAGCGCGAGCACCGCCCCCTTGCTGGCGCTGTAGAGGGCCCGCTGCGGCAGCCCGGCGGTGGCGGCGATGGAGCAGGTGTGGGTGATGGAGACGCTGCCGGGCGCCTCGGCCGCGGCCCGCCGCAGATGCGGCAGCGCGGCCCGGGCGGTGCGCACCAGCCCCAGCACGTTGACGTCCAGGACATGCCCCCACTCCTCGTCGTCGTTGTCCTCGACGGTGCCCACCGCGCCGGTCCCGGCGTTGCCGACGAGGGCGTGCAGGGCGCCCAGTTCGGCCACCGCCGCGGCGATGCCGGCCCGCACGCCGGCGCCGTCGGTGACGTCCGCGGCGATCCGCACCGCCCCGGCGGGCGCCCCGGACGGATCGCGGTCCAGGACGGCGACCCGGGCGCCGCGGGCCAGCAGCAGCGCGGCGGTGGCCGCCCCGATGCCCGAGCCGCCGCCGGTGACCAGGGCGCCCAGGCCCGCGAAGTCGCCCGTCCCACCAGGCCCGTTCACGCCGGGACCCCCCTCGCCCGGTGCGGTCCGCGGGCCCGCCACACCGGCCCGTCGGGGAAGCGGTACGCGGCCAGCGACGCCGGCTCCATACGGGCCGAGAAGCCGGGCGCGGCGGGCGCCCGGTAGCGGCCGCGCAGGACCACGGCCGGCTCGGTGAAGTGCTCGTGCAGGTCGTCGACGTACTCGATCACCCGGTCCTCCCAACTCCCGGACACCGCCACGTAGTCGAACATCGCCAGGTGCTGCACCAGCTCGCACAGCCCCACCCCGCCGGCGTGCGGGCACACCGGCACCCCGTACTTCGCGGCCATCAGCAGGACCGCCAGGTTGTCCGGGACGCCGGCCACCCGGGCCGCGTCGATCTGCACGAAGTCCACCGCACCGGCCTGCAACAGCTGCTTGAACACCACCCGGTTGGCGACGTGCTCCCCGGTGGCGACCTTCACCGGCTGCCCGGCGCGCACCGCGGCGTGCCCCAGGACGTCGTCCGGACTGGTCGGCTCCTCGATCCAGTACGGGGCGTGCGGCGCCAGCGCGGTCATCCAACGGACCGCCTCGGCCACGTCCCAGCGTTGGTTGGCGTCGAGGGCGATCCGCACGTCGGGCCCGACCGCGGCCCGGACCAGCTTCAACCGCCGCAGGTCGGCGTCGAGATCGGCGCCCACCTTCAGCTTGAGCTGCCCGAAGCCGTCGGCCACCGCCGCCTCGGCGAGCCGGACCACGGTCGCGTCGTCGTGACCCAACCAGCCGGGCGAGGTGGTGTAGGCGGGGTAGCCCTCGGCCCTGAGGCGGGCGGTGCGGGCGGCCCGGCCTGGCTCGGCGGCGCGCAGCAGGGCCAGCGCCTCGTCGGGCGTCAGCGCGTCGGAGAGGTAGCGGAAGTCGACCAGCCCGACCAGCTCTTCGGGCGTCAGGCGGGCCAGGAACTCCCAGACGGGCCGGCCTGCGCGGCGCGCGGCGAGGTCGAAGGCGGCGTTGACCACCGCGCCCGCGGCCATCTGCGCCACGCCCTTCTCCGGCCCCAGCCAGCGCAGTTGGGAGTCGTGGGTGAGGGCGCGGTGCAGCGCGCCGAGCCGGGCGGCGGTGACCGGCGCGGGGCGTTGGACGACGTACGGGGCCAGCGCCCGGATCGCGGCGGCCATCACGTCGTTGCCGCGACCGAGGGTGAAGCAGAAGCCGTGGCCGGCCGGCCCGTCGGCGGTGTGCAGGGTCACGTAGGCGGCGGAGTAGTCGGGGTCGGGGTGCATCGCGTCCGAGCCGTGCAGCCGGTCGGAGGTGGGGAAGCGGACGTCGTGGACCTCCAGCCCGGTGACGGTGTCGCTGACGGCCATGGGCAGACCCCCTGGGCTCGCGGCGGATGTCACGGGAGAACATCGGACCTTTCCCGGTCCTCCGATGTATAGCCCCGCCCCGAAGGCGGCGTCCAGACCCCGGCACCCGATTCCGTCGCCGGCACCCGCCCCGGGGCCCGGATTCGGCCGTCCTCCCCCACCACAGCTCGGATGTATCCGTACACGCGCTCGCAAAGGGGCTGCAGAACGGCACCGCGGACGCCGTAGGCTTGGGGGCGCACGCAATGGAACTGCAGCCGGTGGCCTTGAAGCGCCCGACCGGCCGGAAGGAGGGGCTGGGTGATCGAGCTGGAGGGGGTGCCCGAGCTGATCGACCCGGTCATGGTGGCCGCGTTCGAGGGCTGGAACGATGCCGGCGACGCCGCCTCCGCCGCGGTCGCCCACCTGGACCGGGAGTGGAAGGGCGAGGTCTTCGCCGCGCTGGACGCGGAGGACTACTACGACTTCCAGGTGAACCGCCCGACGGTCTTCCTGGAGAACGGCGTCCGCAAGGTCACCTGGCCCACGACCCGGCTCTCGGTCGTCCGGGTCGGCGACGCCGACGGCAAGGGGCGCGCCCGGGACCTGGTCCTGGTCCGCGGCATCGAGCCGAGCATGCGCTGGCGCTCGTTCTGCAACGAACTCCTGGGCTTCGCCCACGAGTTGGGCGTCGAGATGGTGGTGGTGCTGGGCTCGCTGCTGGGCGACACCCCGCACACCAGACCGGTCCCGGTCAGCGGCGTCAGCTCGGACGCGGACCTGGCCCGGCGGCTGGATCTGGAGGAGTCCCGCTACGAGGGCCCGACGGGCATCGTCGGCATCCTCCAGGAGGCGTGCACCCACGCCGGCGTCCCGGCGGTCAGCCTCTGGGCCGCGGTGCCGCACTACGTCTCCCAACCGCCCAACCCCAAGGCCACCCTGGCCCTCCTCAACCGCCTGGAGGACCTGCTCGACCTGCGGATCCCGCTCGGCGAGCTGACCGAGGACGCCCGCGCCTGGCAGTTGGGCGTGGACCAACTCGCCGCGGAGGACAGCGAGGTGGCCGAGTACGTCCAGTCGCTGGAGGAGGCCCGGGACACCGCCGATCTGCCGGAGGCGTCCGGCGAGGCCATCGCCCGCGAGTTCGAGCGGTATCTGCGCCGCCGCGACCCGCAGGCCGGTCCGGGGGTGGCGACCGAGGGCGGCCTCGCCGACGGCCGGGACGGCTCCTACCTCCGCGACCCGGCCAGCGGCCGCACCCGGCACCCGCGGAGCACGCCCAAGGAGCCGCGCGAGCCCCGGCCGCCGGAGGAGTCCGGTCCCCCGAAGCCGTCCGGCCCGGAGACCGGCGAGGACGGCGGCGATCCGGGCGAGGGTCGCACCGACGGCAACGGCCCGGAGGACACCGGCACCGACGGCTGACCCACCGCGGGCCCCAACTCTCCATCCCCACAAGGACGAAGACCCCCGACGACATCCCGCAACACAAGCGACAAAGGGGCGCCCCCGCCATCCGGCGGGGGCGCCCCTCGTGCTTTCTGCCCTACAGCGCGACGCCCAACAGCGCGTTCACCGCACGGGAGACGAGCCCGGGAGCGCCCTCGTCCGTGCCGCCGTCGGCCTGCTGCTTGGCGGCCCAACGGTCCACCGCGGCCAGCGCGGTGGGCGCGTCGAGGTCGTCGGCCAGCGCGGCGCGGATCTCCGCCAGCAGTTCCTCGGCCGGCGGACCGTCCGGGCGGGAGACCGCGGCCCGCCAACGGGCCAGCCGGTCCTGAGCCTCGGTCAACACCGCGTCGGTCCACTCCCAGTCGCTGCGGTAGTGGTGGGCCAGCAGCGTCAACCGGATCGCGGCCGGGTCGACGCCGTCCCGCCGCAGCGCGGAGACGAAGACCAGGTTGCCCTTGGACTTCGACATCTTCTCGCCGTCCAGGGCGACCATCCCGGCGTGCACATACGCCTTGGCGAAGGGGTGTTCACCGGTCAGCGCCTGGGCGTGCGAGGCGCCCATCTCGTGGTGCGGGAAGGCGAGGTCGGAGCCGCCGCCCTGCACGTCGAAGCCCATCCCCAGGTGCTCCAGGGCGATGGCGACGCACTCGATGTGCCAGCCGGGCCGACCGGGGCCCAGCGAGCCGCCGTCCCAACTCGGCTCGCCGTCCCGGGCGGCCATCCACAGCATCGGGTCGAGCGGGTTCTTCTTGCCCTCCCGCTCCGGGTCGCCGCCGCGCTCCGCGGACAGCAGCCGCATGGTCTCGGCGTCCAGGCCGGAGACCCCGCCGAAGTGCGGGTCGGAGGCGACCGAGAAGTAGATGTCGCCGTCCAGTTCGTAGGCCGCACCGGCCTCGCGCAGCCGCTCCACCAGCGGGATGATCCGCGGTATGGCCTCGACGGCGCCGATGTAGTGGCGCGGCGGCAGCATCCGCAGCGCCGTCATGTCCTCGCGGAACAGGGCGGTCTCGCGCTCGGCGAGCGCGGTCCAGTCGACGCCGGTCGCCACCGCCCGCTCCAGCAGCGGGTCGTCGACGTCGGTGACGTTCTGCACGTAGTGCACCTGACGCTTCGTGTCGAGCCACACGCGCTGGACGAGGTCGAACGCGTTGTAGGTCGCCGCGTGTCCCATGTGGGTGGCGTCGTAGGGCGTGATGCCGCAGACGTAGATACGGGCGACGGGACCGGGGTCGAGGGTTACTCGTCCACCGGTCGCGGTGTCGTGGATCCTCAGGTCGCGGCCCTGACCAGGCAGGGCGGGGACCTCAGAAGCGGGCCATCCATGCATGCCTTGAGCGTAACCGGACGCATGTTCCGTATACGAACCGGAGGGGCTTCTCTGGCCGGAAAGGCGGTCTTGCGCTCCGCGGTCGGATGTGCCAAGCGGCAACGGTGGTTGGGCGTCGGGCGGCGCCCCGGATCAGACGGGCGGCCAGGGAATCGCCGGCCACTCCCCGCTCGGCTCCGGGTGCCGCCCGCTGCGCAACAGCCCCTCGATCCGCGCCCGCAACGCCGTGAGCTCGGCGTCCGTGATCAGTTCGGCCATCCGGGCGGCGAGCGGCGCACCCTCGTCCAGCGCCGCCCGAAGGCCGCGCAGCACCCCCAGCGCCTCGTCGGTCAGCGGCTCGCCGGCCCAGCCCCACAGCAGGGTGCGCAACTTGTCAGCCGAGTTGAACGTCACACCGTGGTCGATCGCGAAGAACGCGCCGCCGGCGCCGGGCAGCAGGTGCCCGCCCTTGCGGTCGCCGTTGTTGATCACCGCGTCCAGGACGGCGAGCCGGCGCAGCCGGGGGTGGTCGGCGTGGACCAGCAGCGCGGTGCGGCCCGCGCCGATGTCCGCGCGGCCGACCGCCTTCCAGCCCGGCTCCGGCTCGTCCTCGGCCACCAGCGCCAGCAGTTCGGGCGCCTCGTCGCCGTCGCCGGGCGGGGCTATCCACTCCTGCACCATGCCGGTGCCGTACGGGCCGTCCCGCAGCACCGTGGTCGGGATCAGGTCCCAGCCGCAGGCCCGGGCGATCTCGTAGGCGGCGACCTCGCGCTGGGCGAGCGTGCCGTCCGGGAAGTCCCACAGCGGGCGCTCGCCGGCGACCGGCTTGTAGACGCAGTCGGCGCTGCGCCCGTCGAGTTCGACGGTGCAGTAGAGGACGGCGTTGGAGGCGTCCGGGATCTGGCCGCGGACGGTCAGCTCGCCACCGGCGAGCAGCGCCGGGGCCAGGCTCCCGACGGGCTCCCTGGCGGCCGCCGCATCGAGCGGTTCCGCGGGGCCGGGCACCGGATCGACGGTGGGCTCCATGGGGCTCAGGCGTCCCGCCGGTATCCGTTCTGACGCGGGCATACGTGTCCCTCCGGGTCGAGCGGCAGGCTGCACAACGGGCACGGCGGGCGGCCGGCGTTGACCACGTCCAGCGCCCGCTTGGCGAACGCCCGCGCCATGGTGCCGGTCAGTCGGACCCGGAGCATCGGCGGGCCGTTCTCGTCGTCCTGGAGCAGTCGCTCCTCGGCGTCGGCGAGGTCCTCGTCGCTGTCGGCCTCCAGCTCGACCAGCGCCTGGGCCTCGACGATCATGCGCTCTTCCTCGCCGTCCCAGGCCAGCGCCATGGTGCCGACCCGGAACTCCTCCTCCACCGGCGTCTGGAGCGGCGCGGTGTCGGACAGCTCGTTCGGGGAGACCGCGGGCACCGGGGCGCTGCCGCCGCTGCGCCGGACCACCTCGTCCAGCAGCTCGTCGATCCGCTCGGCGAGCGCCGCCACCTGGGTCTTCTCCAGCGCGACGCTGGTGACGCGGCCGCCCGCGGCGGCCTGGAGGAAGAAGCTACGGCGGCCAGGCAGCCCGACCGTACCGGCCACGAAGCGGTCCGGGAGGTCGTAGAAGAACACCTGACGGGACAACGTCCTGCTCCGATTGTCTCGACTGCTTGGGTCAGTGCGGTCGCTGCGTCCTCAAGGTCAACTGCGCGGATCACAGGGGCGTCGCGGGCAGCGCCGTCGCACCACCCTACTGCGCCCGCTGATCACGCTGCGCCCGCACCGCCCCCGATGGCCGCGTCCCGCTCGCTCCCGGACCCGTCGCCGTCCTCGCGGGGCACCAGCGACGCCAGGTCACCGGTGTCGCCGAGCCGCACGAGGTAGGGGCGCAGCCGGGTGTAGCGGATCACGGTCACCGAACACGGCTCCACGGAGATCCGTTGGAAGAGGTCGAGGTGCATGCCGAGGGCGTCGGCGACCAGGGACTTGATGATGTCACCGTGCGAGCACATCAGGTAGGTCGCCTCGGCGCCGTCGCTCTCCTCGACCCGGGCGTTCCAGTCCCGGACCGCGGCGACGGCCCGGTCCTGCATCTCCCGCATCGCCTCGCCACCGGGGAAGGCGGCCGCGGTGGGGTGCTGCTGGACGGCCTCCATCAGCGGCTCGTCGGCCAGTTCGGCCAACTTGCGGCCGGTCCAGTCGCCGTAGTCGCACTCGGAGATCCGCTCGTCGGGCGCCAGCCGCAGCCCGGGGCGGGCGTCGAGCAGCGGCGCCAGGGTCTCCCGGCAGCGCTGCAACGGGCTGGTGACGGCCACGGCCAGCGGGATCCCCGCGAGCCGGCCGGGCAGCGCGGCGGCCTGGGCGGCGCCCCGTTCGTCGAGGGCCACGTTGGGGGTCCGGCCGGCGAGCACCCCGGCGGTGTTGGCGGTGGAGCGGCCGTGCCGCACCAGGATCAGCGTGGGCATGCCCGCCACCCTAGAGCCTGCCCGCTGGGTCAGGTCCGAGGCCCTCCCGTCACCCACGTGCCCCCGGCCCCGCTCTGGGTCCACTTCCCTGGCAAGGGCCCCCGCCGCGGGCGAGAATGCCGGTGTGATCGTGGACTTCGCCCTCTACCGCGAGGGCCGCCGCCAGGAATGCCGGGCGGACTTCTCCCGCGCCCTGGACGCGGCGCGAAGGAGCGGTCGGGACTTCCTGTGGCTGGGCATGCACGAGCCCACCCAGGACGAGTTCGACCAGGTCAGCAGCGATTTCGGGCTGCATCCGCTGGCCGTGGAGGACGCCCTGAAGGCGCACCAGCGGCCGAAGCTGGAGGTCTACGACGACTCGCTGTTCATGGTGCTCAAGCCGATCACCTACGACGTGGCGGCGGACACCGTGACCGCCTCGGAACTGATGGTCTTCGTCGGCGACTCGTTCGTGGTCACCGTCCGGCACGGTCCGGCCAGCCCGCTGGCGGCGGTCCGGCAGCGGCTGGAGCGGCACCCGGAGATCATGCGGCACGGCCCGGGTGCGGTGCTGTACGCGGTGAGCGACGCGGTGGTGGACCACTACGTCGAGGTCGGCGCCGAACTCCAGGGGGACCTGGAGGAGTTGGAGGCCGAGGCGTTCGCGCCGGTCCGCCGGGAGTCCCGGAACACCGCCGCCCAGATCTACGCGTTCAAGCGGGAGATCCTCGAATTCCGGCGCGCCACCGTCCCGTTGGCCGACCCCCTGGCCCGCCTCCAGAGCCCCGGCGTGCCGTTCGTACACGATGACGCCCGGCCGTTCTTCCGGGACGTCGGCGACCATCTGACCCGCGTCAACGAGCAGGTGGAGGGGTTGGATCGGCTGCTGTCGGACATCCTGGCCGCCCATCTGGCGCAGATGGGGGTCCAGCAGAACGACGACATGCGCAAGATCTCGTCCTGGGCGGCGCTGGCCGCGGTGCCGACCCTGATCGCGGGCATCTACGGCATGAACTTCGCCGATATGCCGGAGCTGAAGTGGCCGCTGGGCTACCCCGTGATCCTGCTGGTGATGGCCGTCATCGAGGTGTCGCTGTACCGGCTGTTCAAGCGCCGCGGCTGGCTCTGAGGGGCGCGCCGGGCGGACGCGTCAGGCGAACTCCGGTGCGGGGTCGGCCGGTCCGCCCAGCGCGTCGCGCCGCGCGGGCATCGTGAGGCTGACCATCCGCCGCCAGCCGGGCAGCCGCTCGTAGCCGTAGACCGCCAGGATGCCGCCCCTGAGCAACGCGGACTTGGCCGCCGGCCATCCCAGGATGCGGCCCATGTGTGCCATCACGGCCAGGCTGACGTCCCGGTGGACGGCGATCTCGGCCAGCGCGCACTCCCGCAGGGCCCGTTGGATGCGCCGCCCGTGGCCGGCCCGGGTCAGCCGCAGCAACTCCTCGTGGCAGTAGGCGAGATGCCTCTCCTCGTCCTGGCAGATCATCCGGGCCGCCCTGCCGAGCTCGGGGTGGACGCCGAAGAACCGGCGCAGCAGCAACAGCCGTTCGGCGCCGTGCCGGGCGGCCTTGGGCGTCAAGTCCCGTTGGGATTGCGGGAGCAGAGCGGCAATCCGCCCGTTCTCCCCGCCGCCCTGGGACTCCCCGCTGGCCGCGATGGAGCAGAACAGGCGGTAGGAGTCGTCGTGGTCGACGATCTCCTGGAACAGGCTCCTGGCCGAGAACATCAGCGTCACCTCCGAACGGACACACCTCTGAAGGGCAAGCCCCATCCGGTGTTCCGCCGCCGGCAACCGGGGGCCCGGCCCGCCGCGCCCGTTCGTCTGATGCCGCCGGGGCGGGCCCCGTAACCCGCCCGTCCCTTGCGGCGTTGAGTTCCGTGACGGCCGTGGCGGGGAAGACCCCCGAGCCCCCACCACGGCCGTAGAGCTCCCCGCCCGGCGCCGATGCGCCGGGCTTTCGGCGTCTGCGGGAGCCCTGCGACCTACGCCAGTCCGGCCCGCTCCAGGGCCTCGATGCCGGCGCGCAGCGAGGCCACCCGCTCGTCGAGGGTGAAGCCGGCCGGCGCCAGCGTCAGGGTGGTGACCCCGGCCGCCGCGTACGCCTGCATCCGCTCGGCGATCCGGTCGACCGAACCCAGCAGCGTGGTCTGGTCGATCAGTCGCTCCGGGATGGCCGCGGCGGCGCCGTCCTTGTCCCCGGACAGGTACTTGTCCTGGATCTCGGCGGCCTCCTTCTCGTACCCCATCCGCTGCGCGAGCTGGTTGTAGAAGTTCTGCTTGCGGCTGCCCATGCCGCCGACGTACAGCGCGGTGTACGGGCGGAACTGGTCGGCGAGGGCGCTGACTTCCTTGTCCTCGCCGACGGCCAGCGGGAGGGTCGGGCAGACGTCGAAGCCGTCCATGGTCTTCCCGGCCGCCTCCCGGCCCGCCCGCAGGGGGGAGAGCGCGGTCTCCTCCAGGTGGTCGGCGGAGGGGAAGATCAACAGCGCGCCGTCGGCGATCTCGCCGGTCTGCTGGAGGTTCTTGGGGCCGATGGCGGCGATGTAGAGCGGGATGTGCTCGCGCTGCGGGTGGACGGTGAGCTTCAGCGGCTTGCCGGGGCCGCCCGGCAGCGGCAGCGTCCAGTGCGCGCCCTCGTAGGAGAGCCGCTCGCGGGCCATCGCCTTGCGGACGATCTCCACGTACTCCCGGGTGCGGGCCAGCGGCTTGTCGAACTTCACGCCGTACCAGCCCTCGGAGACCTGCGGGCCGGAGACGCCCAGGCCGAGGCGGAAGCGGCCGCCGGAGAGCGAGTCGAGCGTCGCCGCGGTCATCGCGGTCATCGCGGGCGTGCGGGCCGGGATCTGGAAGATCGCCGAGCCGACGTCGATCCGCTCGGTCTGCGCGGCCACCCAGGAGAGCACCGTGGGGGCGTCGGAGCCGTACGCCTCGGCCGCCCAACAGACCGCATAGCCGAGGCGGTCGGCCTCCTGTGCCACCGCGAGATTGTCGGAGTCCATCCCGGCGCCCCAGTAGCCGAGGTTGATGCCAAGCCTCATGCCGCTCCCCTTACCGATCAGTAACGTCGCTGTTTCGGGGACTCTAGCGCGCGGGTGCGGTCGTCGTCACCGGCGGGCCGGGAGCTGTGGACAACTGCCGGCGGCCCGACCGTTGTCCACAGGTCCCCTGATCGCGGTGCGCGGCGCGTAGTGTCGGGCCCATGGAGCAAAGGCACCTCGGCCGCACGGGTTTGCGCGTCTCCCGGCTCGGACTGGGCACGTTGAACTGGGCCCGCGACACCGGCGAGCAGGACGCCGCCGAGCAGCTCAAGACCTTCTGGGAAGCCGGCGGCACCCTCGTCGACACCGCCGACATCTACGCCGACGGCGGCGCCGAGTACCTCCTCGGCCGCCTCCTGGAGGGCCTGGTCCCGCGGCAGGACCTGGTGATCGCCACCAAGGCCGGCAGCGTCCTCGCGGCCGACCGCCGGGTCGACGGCTCGCGCCGCCATCTGCTCGCCGCCCTGGACGCCTCCCTGACCCGCCTGGGCACCGACCACGTCGACCTCTGGCAACTGCACTCCTTCGATCCGGGCACGCCGTTGGAGGAGACCCTCCAGGCGCTCGACCAGGCAGTGGCCACCGGCCGGGCGCGCTATGTGGGCGTCTCGAACTTCTCCGGCTGGCAGCTCGCCAAGGCCGCCACCTGGCAGCTGGCCGCCCCCGGAGTGCGCACCGCCCTGGCGAGCACGCAGATGGAATACTCCCTCCTCCAGCGCGGCGTCGAGCGCGAAGTGCTGCCCGCCGCCCGGGACTTGGGGCTGGGCCTGCTCCCGTCGTCCCCGCTGGGCCGCGGGGTGCTCACCGCCAAGTACCGCCACGCCACCCCGGCCGACTCCCGCGGCGCCTCGGAGCACCTCGCTCCCTTCGTGGCGCCGTATTTGGACGAGGCCGCGAGCCGGGTCGTGGACGCGGTCGCCACCGCCGCCGACGGGCTGGCGGTCACGCCCCTCCACGTCGCGCTCGCCTGGGTCCGGGACCGCCCCGGCGTCAGCGCGCCGATCCTCGGCGCCCGCACTGCGCAGCAGCTCAGAGCCTCGTTGTCAGTGGAGGCGCTTAGTCTTCCTGACGAGATCCGCCGGGCGCTGGACGATGTGTCGGCCCCGGTGCACCACTATCCCGACCACGACTGGAGCACGCTGTGAGTACCGACCGCGCCGGCGACAACCCGCCCGAGCAGGAGGCCGCCGTCCCCGGCGGCCGGGCGGGCGAGGGGGACGGTGGCGCGCCGCAGCCCGGCCCCGCCGCGTCCGTGGCGGCGCTGGCGGCGGCGGTGCGGGCCGTGGAGAGCGGGGAGCGCGCCGCCGCGTCGTTCTTCGCCGAGGCCCCGCGGGGCAGCGCAGCCCCGGCCGCCCGCCCGAAGCCGTCCGGCACCGAGGGTCCAGGCCGGGCCGCGCAGCCCGCGCCGGCGGCCCCGGCCCCCGCGGCGGCCGGGCTTCGACCTGACGGGCCGTCCGCTGAGCCGGGCCCGCCCCGTCCCGTTGAGGCCGACGCCGGCGTCCCGCAGGCCCCGGCCGGCCCCGCGGTTCCGGCGGCCCGTCCCGCCGTCCCGACGGGGCCCGGCGTCGAGGGCGTCCGGCGGGTACTGGCCGCCGGCGGCGCCCCCGAGGCGCTGGCGGAGAAGGCCGCGGAGGCGCTCGGTCAGCAGGCCGCCGAGGCGCTGGCCGCCGATCCCTGGCAGCTGCTCGCGGTGCCCGGCGTCCGCCCCGAGCAGGCCGACGGCTTCGCCCGGGCACTGCTCGGCGCCGGCTGCGGGCCGGGCGACGAGCGGCGCGCCCAGGCGCTGATCGGCTGGTTGCTGGAGCAGGCCGCGCTCGCCGGCCACTCCGCCCTGGAGGCGTCCGCGCTGCGCGCCGCCCTCGCCCAGCGCGCCGTGCCCGACCCGGACGAGGCCCTCCAAAGTGCCATCGCGGACGGCGCGGTGCTGGTGTTCCAGGACGCGCTGGAGACCCCGGGCCGCCCCCGGAGCGCCGCGGACGAGGACGACGAGGAGCAGCGGCCGGTCCGCGTGCTGCTCGGCCTCGACCGGCTCGCCATGGCCGAGGAGAGCGTCGCCGACGGCCTGGCCCGGCTGTTGAACACCTTCGAGCCGCCGGCGGACGAGGCGCCGGCCGGCACCGCGGACGACGCCCCGGAGGACGAGGCGCAAGATGCCGCGGACGACGGCCCGGAGGGCGGGCAGCCCGAGGGCGACGGCGCCGGCGCGCCGCCCCGCCCCTCCCTCGCCGCCTGGGAGGCCGCCGCCGCGGACGCCCCCTCGCCCTCCGCCGCCGAGCTGATCCGGGCCGTTGCGCTCAGCGGCCTGGTGGCCCACACCGGCGGCGAGGCGGCCCGCGCCGAGCCCGCCGCGCTGCTCGCCGCGGCCCGCGCCCTCGGCCTGCGGGCCGTCGGCGCCACCCACACCCCCAACGGCCGCCAGCGGCTGGCCAGTCAGCTCGCCGAGACCGCTCCGGAGGCCGCCGGAGCGGACGCCGCGGTGACCGTCGCCGGCCTGCTGTCCGGCCAGGAGGGCCCGGGCCGGGACGCGGACGGCGCCCTCGCCCTCGATCTGCTGGTGGTCCTGGACGCCCCGCAGTTGGACCTGGAGACCGCCGCCCTGCTGGTGGAGTCGCTGACCGACGGCGCCCGCCTGGTGCTCAGCGGCGACCCGGGCGTGCTGTGGTCCGCGGGCCCCGGGCGGCTCTTCGCCGACGTCCTCCAGGCGCGCTGCTGCCCCCAGGTCGCCTCCCGCACCCCGGACTTCGGCCCGATCGGCGAGCTGGTGTCGGGCATCGGCATCGGCGAGCTGAGCCCGGCCGAGGCGCCCGGCAAGGAGGTGGTGATCGTCCCCGTCCGGGACGCCGGCGAGGCGGTGCACCGCACGGTCCAGCTGGTCGCCGACTCGGTGCCCAGGGCCCTGGGCGTCCCCGCGGAGCAGACCCAGGTCATCACGGTCGGCCACGGCGGCGCGGCCGGCACCCGCGCGCTCAACTCCGCGCTCAAGGAACGCCTCAACCCCGGCCCCGGCCGGTTCGGCGGCTTCGACCCGGGCGACCGCATCGCCTACTCCCCCGCGCTGGGCCGCACGCTCCCGGGCACCGTCACCGGCGCCGACGCCGAGGGCCTGCACCTCGACTGCGACGGCGCCCCCGTGGTCGTCCCGCGCGAGCAGGTCGGCTCCGGCGCGGTCCGGCACGGCTGGGCGCTCACCGCGCACCAGGCGGTCGGCCGGCGCTGGCCCGCCGCGGTGGTGGTGCTCCCCGGCGACGCCGCCGGCGGCCTGACCCGCTCCTGGGTCTACACCGCCTTCGGCCGCGGCGAGCGCCATCTGTCGGTCGTCCAGGGCGTGGACCAGGCGCTGGCCCGCGCGGTCACCGAGGTGCCCGCCAAGGAGCGCACCACCCGGCTGCGGACGCTGCTGCGGCTCCAGGCCGAGGAGCAGGCGGCGGACGGCGCGACGGACTGAGCGCACCGCCCGCGGGGCGACGGCCCGTTGGCCGTCCGCCCCGCGGTCCCGCCGCTTTGCTCCTTCGGCGGCCGTGCCTCACCGGCTCCGGTCGGCCGGCTCCAGCAGATCGTCGTCGCCGTCGTCGTCGAGCTCCTCGTCGAAGACCGAGCTGACGTCGAAGCGGCACACCACCCGCTGCGGATCGGCCTGGTCGAACGGCGCGGACAGCCACTCCCCCGGCTCGGTCGGCTCGTCGACGGCCGCCACCCAGAGCGTGGAGTCGCCCTCCTCCAGGCCGAACTCCTTGTGCCGGGAGGCGATCTCGTCCGGTTCGTACTCACCGAAGAGCACCCCGAGCGCGGCGTAGACGCTGCTGCCCACCAGCGCGGCGGGGTCCGGGGCGTTGCCCGTCGCGTCGTCGGCGGCGTCCGGGTCCAGAGCCGCGATGCGCTGTGCCTGATGCAGCAGGCGCTGCGGCTTGGCGACGGTGTAGTCGCGCCGGATGAGCA
Source organism: Streptomyces sp. NPDC057743 (assembly GCF_042798755.1). Classification (NCBI taxonomy): domain Bacteria; kingdom Bacillati; phylum Actinomycetota; class Actinomycetes; order Kitasatosporales; family Streptomycetaceae; genus Streptomyces; species Streptomyces sp. NPDC057743. Next base: position 140,455 of record NZ_JBHVJX010000016.1, on the reverse strand, counting down.
CGCTCAGCGCGCTCGGCTCCTCGGGACCCGCGTAGGCGGGCAGGGTGTCGCTCCCGGGGATCTCGAAGGGGGTGACCTCGTCGTAGGTGTCGTAGAGCAGCTCGTCATAGCGCTCGGCAGCCGCGGCGAGTGCGTCGAACGCGGCGTAGACGGCGGGATCGTCCGCCCCCGCGCGGCGTTCGACCGCGTCGAGGTGACGGTCCAGCGCGGCTTTGACCGCCTCAGCGGCGGCACGTACCTCGGCAGCGGAAGGCTGCGCAGCATCAGACATAGTGCAGACGCTATCCGTACCGGGGCCGGTCCCGCACAATAGATGCGATGCCGGAATACGAATTCTGCGATGTGTACGTGCCTCGGGGCGTCTCCCGCAAGGCCGCCACCCGCCTGCTCACCGACCATGCCGAGTACGGACACTGGGAGTTGGACCGACTTCGGCTCAATCCCGACGGCAGTCGGCGGGTTCGGCTGCGCCGCCGGATCATCCGGCAGCCGCGCCCGACGTGGTGAGCACGGGCCGGTCCTTGAGAACGGTAGAGCGGGCCCCGTCGGGGACGGGGCCCGCTCCGTCATGCGGTCACCGGACGCCGGCGATCACCTACCGGCAGTACGCGCCCGGCGGTAGAGGACCGCGCCGCCCAGCAGCATCCCGGCGCTGAGCGGAACCGCGTAACCCAGCGCCCCGGCACCGGTCTGGGCGAGCTGCGGCTCGCGCCGCTCCCCCCGCCGCGGGGTGCTGACGACCTGGGTGTGCGGTGCGCCCGCGGTCTGCGTCCGCACCCCCGGGGCCTCCGGCACGACCGACCGCGGCTCGTGCGGGCTGCCGGGGTGGTGCGGATGGGCCGGCTGCGCATGGTGAACCGGCTGCTCCGGCTTCCCGGGGTGCTCCGGGTTGCCGGGGTGACGGGGCTGGTGGCCCCGCTCCGGCGGCTGCCCGGGCCCCGACGGCTGGCCGGGGTGGTGCGGGTAACCCGGGCTCGTCGCCGAGGCGTTGGCGCAGTCGTTGCCGAACACGGGGTTCAGCAGGCCGACCACGTCCACGCTGTTGCCGCACGCGTTGACCGGGACGTCGACCGGTGCCTGGACGGCGTTGCCGGAGCCGACGCCGGGCGAGTTGGTCGCCCCGCCCGCGGCGGTGGCGCCGCCGTGCCCGCCGGCCGTCCGCCGGTGCTTGCCGCCCTGGTCGTGTTCACGGCCCTGCCCCGCGTGATGACCGTGGCCGTGGTGCCCGCCCGACACGTTCGCGCACTTGTTGCCGAACGCCGGGTTCAACAGCCCGACCACATCGACGGTGTTGCCGCATGCGTTGACCGGGACGTCGATCGGGAGCTGAACCGCGTTGCCGGATCCGATGCCCGGCGAATGCGCCGCGCCACCCGCGGCCGCGGAGTCCGCGTGTGCGTACCCAGCGGCCATGGCGAGCACGCCACCTGCGGCCGCCATGGTGATCAGGCCTTTTCTTGCGACCTGTCTCATAGTCTTCCCCTGCCTTGTGCCTTACAGGAATGCCGGCGGATGGCAGTCCGCGGAATCACGCTCCGCGACCCGTCTCTTGGGGAGGTTCATCCGCCCGCGAAAATACCCAGAGGCCCCGGAATGCCCAAGGGACATTTCCGGAGCCATACCGGGCCGGCCCTCACGGGGCCTCATACACCATCAATAACGTCAGTCGTTCACGCAGGTGTTGCCGAAGGACGGGTTCAGCAGACCGACCACGGAGATCGTGTTGCCACAGGCGTTCACCGGAACGTGTACCGGCGCCTGAACGACGTTGCCGGCGACGACACCCGGGGAGCGCACCGCGGCACCCTGGGCTCCGGAGTCGGCAACGGCCAGGCCGGCGCCGGTGAGTACGAGACCACCGGCGACCGCAACAGCGGCGACGACCTTCTTGATCATGGTTCCTCCTTGTAGGCAATGCGGTCCCAGCCGCGGACCGCAATTACCTCAACGAAGCCGGGCCGTTGAAGCTACGAACACATCGCGGCATTCACTCTTTCCAGCGAAGTCAACGCGAAAGGCAGGAAATTCGCGTCGACTTCGCTACTGCACGCCACGTGAAACGCGCCCGACCACCCCCGAAAAACCGTTTCAGCGCCGCCTTTTGACGCCCAGGCACTCCGCATGCCCCCACATCTCACGACGGCACCCAACGGGCACACGGCGACGGGCAGCGGCTCACGCCACCCTCGCCGGCCCACCAACGAACAGGCAGAAGACGAAAGACGGTCAACTCTGCTCGATGAACCGATCCAGAACCCGCACGCCGAACTTCAAACCGTCCACCGGCACCCGCTCGTCCACGCCGTGGAACATCCCGGCGAAGTCCAGCTCCGGCGGCAGCTTCAGCGGCGCGAAGCCGAACCCGCGGATGCCCAGGTCGTCGAAGGACTTGGCGTCCGTCCCCGCGGAGAGCATGTACGGCACGGCCCGCGCGATCGGGTCCTCGGCCTGGAGCGCCGACTGCATGGCGTCCACCAGGGCGCCGTCGAAGGTGGTCTCCAGCGCCTTGTCCGCGTGGATGTCCTCGCGCCTGACCCGCGGCCCCAGGAGGCGGTCCATGTCCGCCAGGAACTCCTCCTCGTAACCCGGCAGGAAGCGGCCGTCGACGTGCGCGGTGGCCTCGCCCGGGATCACGTTGACCTTGTAACCGGCGCCCAACTGCGTGGGGTTGGCGGTGTTCCGCATCGAGGCGCCGATCAGCTTCGCGATCCCGCCGAGCTTCGCCAGCGTCGCGTCCATGTTCTCCGGGTCCAGCTCGGTGCCCAGCGCGTCCCCGAGCTCGTCCAGGAAGGACCGCAGCGTCTTGGTCACCCGCACCGGGAACTCGTACCGCCCCAACCGGCCGACCGCCTCGGACAGTTCGGTGATGGCGTTGTCCCGGTGGATCATCGAACCGTGCCCGGCCGTGCCGGCGACGGTCAGCTTCATCCAGTGCATGCCCTTCTGGGCGGTCTCCACCAGGTAGAGCCGCAGGTTCTCGTTGACGGTGAACGAGAACCCACCGACCTCACTGATCGCCTCGGTCACCCCCTCGAACAGCTCGGGGTGGTTGTCGACGAGGTACCGCGCGCCGTAGGTGCCGCCGGCCTCCTCGTCCGCGAGGAACGCCAGCACGATGTCGCGCGGCGGCTTGCGCCCGGTGCGCAGCCGGTCGCGCACGACGGCCAGCGTCATCGCGTCCATGTCCTTCATGTCGACCGCACCGCGGCCCCAGACGCACCCGTCCACGACCTCGCCGGAGAACGGGTGGTGGGTCCAGTCGGCCGCGTTGGCCGGCACCACGTCGGTGTGCCCGTGGATCAACAGGGCCGGCCGCGAACGGTCCTCGCCCTCGATCCGCGCGACGGTCGAGGCGCGCCCCTTGTGCGACTCGAAGATCTGCGGCTCCAGGCCGACCTCGGCCAGCTTCTCCGCGACGTACTCGGCGGCGACCCGTTCCCCGGGCCCCGAGTGGTCGCCGTAGTTGCTGGTGTCCATCCGGATCAGGTCGCGGCACAGATCGACGACCTCGTCCTCGCCGGTGACCGTACGGGTCGGCTGCGACTGGCTCATGCTGAAACCTCGCTTCGCTCGGCCCCGCACACGCGGGGCTCGCACCTCTCGATGGTTCTCCCCCAGCCCTCGGCCGGAGGGACCCCCATGCTGTGCTCGCTCACAGTGCCTCCTCGTGCGTCACGGCCGCGGTGCACCCGAAGGCCCCCGCGGCGGGGTCCACCGCCATCCTCCACCCCGCGCCCGCTTCGCCCAAGGCCGCAATACTCCCGACATGCCCTGGTCACAGGCGTGCCCCCGGGTCCGACCACCCGTGATCGACCACCCCCGAAGGTTTGCTATTGTTTTCCTCGTCGGAACGGCCCGGAGGCCGCAACGACAGACACCTTGTCCGGGTGGCGGAATGGCAGACGCGCTAGCTTGAGGTGCTAGTGCCCTTTATCGGGCGTGGGGGTTCAAGTCCCCCCTCGGACACCAGCTGAGACCCCTGTTCATCAGGGGTTTTCTGCTTTTCTGGGGCGTGGCGTGACCAACCACGTGACCAACGGCCCAGAGAGTTGCCTGGTCAGACCAGGGATGACAGGCCAAGCCTGTTGGCACCGGAGGCGGCAAGCTTCCGGGCTCCGTTCTTACGTGAGTGGCCGTAGCGGGCCATCGTGTAGCCCGGCGAGTGGTGCCGGACGTTCGCGGAGACCTCGACGGGGTTCTCCCCGGCCTCCAGATCGTTCGTGACCTTGCTGTGCCTCCAGTCGTGAATCCGGAAGTCCTCGGGCAGCTTCAGCCGCGTGCGCAGGGTGCGCCACCGCGCCGAGACCTTCTCGGGGTCCTGCGGTCCGCCACCCTCGCCCCGGTAGAGCTTGAAGCCGTCCCGGGCGAAGGCGAGATCGTGGTCCACCCAGGCCGCACCGAGGCGTTTGCGCTCCGCCTGCTGACGTTCCCACTGCCACTTCAGAACGTTCATGACGGACTGATCCACGTAGATCACGGCGTTGGCGTCGCCGTCCTTAGTGAGCTTCCGCAGCCGGTAGGTGTTGCCCTCCTCGACCACGACCCAGCCCAGTTCGATGGATCCCTCTGCCCAGTTGATGAGGGACCACTTCATGCCCAGGGCTTCACTGCGCCGCACTCCGGTGGCGGCGTAGACGGTCCACAGCGGAGCATCCCGCAGACAGTGATGAGTCAGTCCGTCGTCACAGGCCCGGTTCCCGCACGGCTCCCACACCGAACTGAGGAACCGACTGGTCTGGTCGTCGTCCACGGTCGGGAAATCGCGCTCCTGCGCCCGTATCTCCCTGCCTGTCGGCGGGTTGGCGGTCGCCGCCGGGTTGGCCGGTATCAGCTTGGGCACGGCCGAACCGAGGGCGCCGGACAGGATGTTGTGGATGTGCCGCACACTCTTAGCACCCAGGGGCTTGCCCTTGTTGGTGGGGCACGGGACGGTTTCCAGCATCCGGTACAGATCATCCAAGGTGTCGTCAGTGACCTCACACAGCTTCACGTCGCCTATGTGCGGCTTGATGTGCAGGCGGATCTTCGTCTCGTACCCGGCCACGGTCGTTCCCTCCTTCCTGAGGTTGCTGTGCCACTTGTCGAGCCAGTCACCCAACTTCATGTCCGAGCGGAGAGTGACCTTGCCTGCCTCGTGGTCGCTGTGCCAGGCGCGAAGCGCCTTCTCTGCTGCGGTCTTGGTGGGGTAGTCGCGACCTATCCAGGGGCGTCCCTTCTTGCCGGTCGCCTTGTTGAGGTGGAGCGGGGCGCGTACGCCCCAGGTGTTCGGTCGGCCCTTCCGCTTGATCTCCGTCGGGGTACCGCCGAGCCCGTTTCCGCGCTTCGCCACGTAGGTCAGTTGCCCTTCTGGTCCTGGTGCCACCGCGTGAGGACCGCTGAGGCTTTCTGGGTGAGTCGCTGCCCGTCCCATAGGCCGAGTTCTTTAGATCGTTTGATGCGCTCGGACATGGTGGCTTTGCCGATGCCCAAACGACTGGCCAGCTCGCCCTGGGGGGCAGTGGTTCCGGTGGCGCGCATCCGTGCCAGTTCGGCGACGAGGAGCGTGTAGTCCTCTTCCGTGCGGCAGCGGGCGGGTACTGGGTATGGGTCGTTCATCGCCCGGTCTTCTTGCTTGGCGAGCGCCGCGCGGGCTCCCGCCTTGATCTCCGCCAAGGGGATCTGACGAAGCAGACTGGCGGGGATGCCATCAGTCTCCTCGGCCTCGTCCATTAGCCTGCCGATGACCTCCGGATCCCCGCCCACATTGAGGTTGATGGTCAGCTCAGAGGGGCCGTTGAATGGCGCGTTTACGGGGCAGCGTGCCTGGACTCGCCATGGGCCGTAGAACTGCGTCCAGACGATCTCTGAGCCGTCGCGCCGCCACTCTGGGGTGTGTGGTGTTGGTGTGTTCACAAGATCGAGGCTAGCACCCAACGAACCTGATGCAGCAAGTTCGGAAAGTGTGAGGATCGCCACCACTCCGAACGTGGCGCAACAAGTTCGACATAGGTGAAACTGTCAGCAGGCCGGACAGCCACAGGGCGAAGCCATCGCCCACCGGCCAGTGAAGGAGCCCAGTGCACTTGAAGCTCATGACCGTTGACGACGTGGCCGACTACCTGAACGTTCCCGAGTCTTGGGTGTATGGAAATTGGAAGCGCAAGGAGATTCCGTTCCGGAAGGTGGGGCAGTCGCTCCGGTGCCGTCCGGTCGACTTGGAGAAGTGGCTCGACCAGCAGAACTGACCTGAATAGCGCGACGAGCAAGACCCCCGAGGCAACCGGGGGCTTTCTTATTTTCCGAAAGGGTTGCGTGGGAGCTTCACCGGAGGACTACATAAACGAGATCATTCCGCCGTCCGACGACAAGGAACGGGAGAAGCTGGAGCGGAAGGCAGACGCGTTTCTTGAGGCGGCTGGCGACGAAGTCTGGGATGTATGGCCCGGCTCATGGCCGCGACGGAAGGAGACGGAGTTCGACCGCATAGCAGCGGCTCACACCGGCTCGGTCCCTTTGGCGGCAGTTTCCATCGTCGCCTCCCTGCCCGAGTGCGACCTCGAAGTGGAACACCACACGACGGAAGAGCTGATGCAGGAGCGCCCTGGGGCCCAAGCGGCGGATACCCTCTCACAGTTGCTTGAGGGGACCGCCATCACGCCCAGCTACGGCTCAGGGTTCGTCATGGAACGCAGGAACTTCCCTCCGGAAACGTGTCGATGGAGTGGCTGCAATGAACCGCTGTACGTCGCTGAGGCACCCTGTAAGGCCGGTAGGCCACCCAGGCATTGCGGGGCGCACAAGAAGGCCGCCAAGGCCCGCACACGACGTCTGAGGTACCGAGGAATTCGGGTGGGGAAGAACAGGAACTTGGTCTATGACTTCCCCGGCTTGCGACACCAAGACCTGACGGGGTACCGGCAGCTATGGGGCAGGGTCAACACGGCGAGGTCGTGATCAGTAGGGGGTTGCTTCGGCTGTGTCGCATTAATTCACAGCTAGTGGAGGAGCGATCCTCCGGGGCCATGCACACTCGGCGGTGTGCCTCTGGCACGGCCTACGGGCCGGGCAGTTCCTAAGTCGTCATGAGGCTCTGCGGACACCTCCCTGTGAGGGGGACAATGTAGAGAAGACTCCTCCCTTACTTCCTGCTGAACTCGTCCACAGCGGGGGGTAAGGGGGGCAGTGTTTCTCTTACGTTGACCTCTTGTGAGGGTGATGGGCCGCCTTGAGAGCGGCCCTTTCTGCTTCTACTTCCTAGCTTGATTAGGTCTTGAGGAGGTGTCGCCTGTGAGCGACCCCCAGGCCGATTCCCATTCTCCGGCCCCGGTGCCGGCCGACCATTCTGATTCAGTCCGGGCCGAGGTCCAGCGCGAGTACGCGGCCAAGCTCGTCCAGGCCGAGGTCAGAGCCCACGCAGCCCAGGCCGGTATCAACCTCGCCCAGGGCTTCACCGATTACCTGGACCCTTCCAAGCTCCTTGGTGAGGACGGCGATCCGTCAGCCGAGGTCATCGCCAGGGCACTTGAGCCGTTGAAGCCTGCCGAGCCCGAGTACCAGCAGCTTGTCGGCACCGGTTTTCACCGTGGCGTCCACAGTGCACCCACTCACCGTGTCTCTCTCGACGTCCGTAAGCGCTAACCAGGAGTACCCATATGACTTTTGCCTACCAGAACGCTGCTAGCCATACCTTCGTCCCGGAAATTTGGGATGCCGACCTACTGACGCAGTTCGATCCGCTGCTGGTGTGGGCTTCTCCGATCGTCTCGAACAACAAGTACGAAGGGAATATCCGGAAGAAGGGCGATGTAGTCCACATCAACTCACTTCTGCGGCCTTCGGTTGGGGACTACAAGCTCCCGGACGGCATGACCGCCCAGCGGCCAGAGACCGTTGACCAGAAGCTCCCCATCACCGAAGCCAAGTACCTCCAGGTCCTCATCGAGGACGCCGAGCGCATCCAGCTCGCCAGCGGCAACCTCAACTCTCCGATCAATCAGCAGATGATTCGGTCCCTGGCCCGCGAGGCCGACACCTTCATGGGCAACATCATCGCGAAGGGCGCCACGGCCCTGCCGAATGTCAAGGTGGCAGCAACGAACGCCCCCCAAGCGCTCTACAGCGCGGTCCTCGACATGATGCTGGCCTTGGACGACAACGACATCCCGGTGGGCCGGTACGTGGTCGTCTCGCCCCGCGTGAAGCGGTACCTCATCGAGCACCCGGCCGTTGCCAACGCAGCCGCGTACGGCGAAGGCGGCGTGACCGCGAACGGGGTCGTGGCGCGTCTCGCTGGCTTCGCCGTCCTGTCCACCACGGCCATGCCGAAGGGCGTGGACATCGTGGCCGGGCACAAGGAGTTCGCCACTTACGCAAGCCAGTTCAGCGGGTTCCGTGAGGGCCAGTCGGAGAAGTACCGGGCCGATTACATCGACACCCTCCACCTCTACGGCGGAAAGATCGTGCGGTATCCGCAGGTGGACACCAAGAAGGCGGACAACACCTTTGACGAGTCCAAGCCGACCAAGGGCATCGTCCGTGCGGCCGTGGAATGGGGCGCCGCAGCCTGACCCTGCAAGCGCACGGTATGCGTGCCTTGAAGTCACGCATAGCTGATGCGTGCACTGTCAGGCTGCTATCGAGGAGCCGTGTCGACACCTGCGAGGCTTACGAGAAGGCCAGCAAGTAACTGTTCCTCAAGGGCCCCCTCTTCACTGGAGGGGGCCTTTCTGTTGTACCCATGGACATATAGAGAACCCGGCACAAATAACGTAGGTGTCATCCAGCATCAACCGTGATGGGTTAGCCGGAAAGAGTGGGGCAGGCCACCTGTAGAGGGGCCATTGGGTCCCTAAAAGGCTCGAACGTCGACTGTGAGGAACGGAAGAGGCTGACCGAGGTGCGCGAGGCGTACGTGAAGGCCCACTGACGAATCTAATCGAGACGGAAGCCCCCACTGCTCTCAGGGGATTCCTTGCTGTCGTGGCTCGATATGCCCCCTGCCGGAACCTATGGCTGATGTGTCAGCTGCACGTCCCGTTGCCCGAGCTATCCAGGTTACAGGTCAGAGTCTGAGTAAGAGTCGCGGTGGCGACCGGTGTCACGCCGCTGGTCTCCAGGTCAGTGACGGTCACCTGAAGCTCCCCGCGCCTGGGTGGGTTGCCTATCAGGTTTGTAGGGTTGTCGTCGAAGAAATCACTGTCAGAGCGGGTGGCGACAAACCTCTTCGTGCCCGCCGCCTGGAACCCGAAGCTGTTCAGCAGGACGGCCAAGTTCTGAATGTCCCCGATAGTCGTATTGGCGAGGATGCCTTTGAGAGTCTCATAGCCGCCATTGCTAGTGACACCGAAGTTGACGAACGTGACCGTGAGCGTGGGTTCGATCGTCAGGCCCTGCGCATTGGCAGGCCCGATGGTGAACAGGGTGGTGACGGCGAACGATACGGCTGTGACTGCGAGACGGGGGTGTATGGATTTCATCTCCTTGCTCCTCTCCAGGCTGCGGTGCCGGGGTGCGATGGCGCCGCAATGCTCGGAGTGTCCTGCGGGGGTCGGGTTTCAGCCAGGTGTGCCAGGGGGCGCGTAGGCGTGCGGACCAGGCTTGCAGCGGCGCCTATGCGCCCTCGGCGAGAGCGGACTCCGTTCATGCGAGTGACGCTTTGCCGGGCACGTGCTGTCGCCCACTAGACCTGTATGAGGCCGACTGAAAGTTCATACCCGTACACGGTCGGTGGAAGGCACCCCCGGTGGGTCCTTTCCTCTTCTCAACTCGGATTAGCCCCATCCTCCAATCGAAATTGAAATGCATGAATGTGATGCAGGTCACGACGAATTGGACTTGTTCTCGGGTTTTTCTGATGCAGGATGAGATCAGTTCCGCAAGATCGAATGCGGATGGCCGTCAGAGCAACGCTCCGGCCACAAAGCGACTTCACCCTGGCCGACCCGAATCAAAGGATTCCGCCCATGCGTAAGACCGTCCTGGTCCCCGTCGAACACCGATACTGCGACGCGCATATTGCCCGCGATGGCAGCGAGGTAGAGGCGACGGCGATGCTGACACTGGGGCACCGCGCTTGGGACCTCTGTGTGGATCACCGGTTCACCTTCGCCAAATACTTGGTGGATGCTCTCGGGTCTGGCGTGCCGGAGGCTGACAAGTCGGACTCTGAGGCCAAGCCGGATCCTGTGATGGTTGCCGAGCCTGCCCCTGTCGCGGCCGAGGCCGAGCCCGAAGCGACAGTGCAGTCGGAAGGGGACGGAGTCGATGAGGTGGACTCTGATGCCTCCGAGCCTGAACCTGTGAGGTCCGTGATGCTGGCCGGGGAAGTGCCGGGCTACAACTGGGAGTCGGCCCGTGAGGCGGTGCGGAACCTGGGCTACGAGGTAGTTGGACGCGCTGATGACAGCACGGTCCTACTCCTCCTGGGTGAGGGGGGCGACCGCAACGGCACGAAGCTTCGAGACGCTGCGGAACGCAGTCTTCCCGTGATGGACGTACGCGCTCCGGGCCGCTTCGAGTCGGCCGTACTGGCGGGGGAGTTCGTAGGCGGTGACCCCCTTCCCGAGCCTGCCAAGGTCGACCGCTCGGGCATGAGCGACCGCGAGAGGAATCGAGCGGTACGCCAGTGGGCCAGGACCAACGGGTACACGGTGCCGGATCGCGGGCGCATCCCACTTCATGTGAAGCACGCGTTCGAGGTGGCGCACAGGGACGCCGCCGGGGGAAAAGCCCTCGCGGCCTGAGTGTCGCGCCTACCGTGCCGGGCGCCCTCAGCGCCCAGCCTCCCCGGCCACAGGCCACCCAGGCAACCCTTTTCGAGATAGAGGCAGCATGAGCACCCCTGTTCTGTACGGCCCCATCGGTCGTGCCGTCCGCAAGATCGCCCCGCTCCTCGAAACGGACGCTCTGGGGGTGTACGTGGCGGCCCTGTCGATGTGGTCGGCCGCCATCGGTGGCACGGTCACGGTGTCGTCCCGTGGCAACGCCCGTCCGGTGCTGCTGTGGTCGGCTCTGGTGGCCGGAACGGGCAGGGGCAAGGGGACCGCGCTCCGGGCCGCGCAGCACGCGATGAACCCGGCCCTTGGCCGCTTCCTGGCGACCCACACCACCTCGGGTATCACGTCCGGGGCGAGTCTCGTCAACCATCTGTGGGAGCAGCAAGAGGCCACGGCGGACACTGAACAAGGCCGTGACGTAAGGGTGTTCGTGTGTGAGGAGGAGTGGAGTGAATCGCTGCGCAGGGTGAAGCGGGATGCGTCATTCACAGGCAAGCTCAGGTCTTGCTTCGATGGGGCACCGCTGCGCAACACGACCAAGGAAGAGGCTCAGGTAGTCGAGTCTCCGGCCCTGGTGATGCACTGCCACATCACGCCTACCGAATGGGTCAAGAACCTGTCCGCCAGCGATGCGGCGGGCGGCTCGTACAACCGCATCCTGCCGTTCCTGCTCGGTTCCGTGCCGATGCTGGATGACGACCGCGTGAGCCTGCCCAAGGTGGACGGCTCGGAACTGTCCGCCGCCTACGCGTGGGCTACCGCTCGACCTCGCGTGACCACACTCGCCGAGGACGCCCGTCCCCTGTGGCGGCTCGTCAGGCGGTACGCCCGCATCCTGGGCGAGACCCTGCCGGAAACTCAGGCGGTGTTCATCGAAAGGACCGCCGAGCAGACGCTGAGGGTCGCGGCCTGCCTGGCCGCCTCCGAGTGCTCCGAGGTCATCACGGAAGAGATGCTGTCGGCGGCGTTCTCACTCGTCCGCCGCTCCGTCCAAGACGCGGTCCGGATCACCAAGGGGGCCGACGCTCCGAAGGTGAAGCGTCAGCCGCTCAGTCTCGGCGACAAGGTCCGGGCCCGGATCGAGATGCAGGGCGGTCGGGCAACCTCGTCTCAGGTGCTCCCGTACGTCGGGGCGACCGCAGCCCAGGTCAAGGCGCTGCCTGGAATCGTCGTCACCGTGGAACGGTCGGGGAAGAGCGGCCGTCCTGCCACCGTTTTCACGCTCCGCGGTGACGATTCCCATCACGCTGAGGTACCGGAACCGGAGGTCCCGATCCAGCGGCCGGCCGAATCTGCGCGGAATGGTGCCACGGTCGTGCAGATGGACGCCTACCGCCCGACCACCACCCCGCCCCCGGAAGTCGCGCTCGTACCGAAGCGTTCGGAACCGACTACCGATTCCAACCCGTTCCTCGCTCTGCTCTAACCAACCAAAGAAACGCCCCGGCCCTTTGGGACCGGGGCTCGTTGCTTTGCTTCGATGCTCAGGCCACCTGGGCACGGGCGATCAGAGTTCCGATGTGATCGTTCTCCGGAGCGTCCAGGATCTGTACGTCCGCTTCCTTGAATCCGGCTTTGAGTAGGAGGGTTTCCCACTTCCGGGGCGTGTAGCTGTAGCGGTACGTGTACATGGCCTTGCCCGCGAACCCACCCTTGTACATACCCTGCGGGCCGTACGCGCCGGGGATGGCCGGGGGGTGGGAGAACGTGAGCACACCGCCAGGGTTCAACCGCTCAGCGATCAAAGGAAGCAGCTTGGCCGGATCGGTGAACCACACGGCCCCGAAGATCGAGTACACAGCGTCGTACGTCTCCGTCGTGCTGCTCAAGTGGTCCAGCACTTCAGCGCAGACGAATCGCGCTCCCAACGGGCCCCACCGTTCTGTGGTGTTGGCGACCATGACGGGCGAGAGGTCCACACCGGTTGTCTTCACGCCTTTCTGCGCGAGGTAGGCGAGCGCTCGCCCCGTGCCGCATCCGACTTCCAGTGCGGTTGCCGGATCTCCCAGCAGTTCGGGGCCGGGCCCATGCCCGCTGTACTGCGTCCAGCAGAAGACGGGATCGGATTCGAACACCTTGTCCTTGGTGCTCTCCGCGAAGGTGTCCCAGAGTTCGCGTTCGCTGTCGATGTCGTGTCGTGCGGGCAACGGGCTTCCTCTGTGTCGGGGCGGGCAAGAGGGTGCCCCCGCCCCTCGTGCGGAGTTGGGGGCGAGGGCACTCTAGTCCCGTGTCAGTGGCTGTCGGGGACCTTGTTGTCACACGGCGAGCAGTCGGACGCGTCCACCTCCCACAGCTCGTCATCGACGGTGAAGCCGTTCTTGCGCAGCAGTTCGGCCGTGCGCATCACGGTGCCGTCCCGGCGGCGCTCGATCAGCGGGGCGTGGTGCTTGTACCGCCCGCTGTTGTACTCCTCGCACAGCGCGAAGTAGAGCGGCGTGTCGAGGATGAGCTGATGAACGCCTACGTCCACGGTCTTGCCGACGCCCATGTCCACGCCGGGGCATTCCATGGCGGTGATCAGGTACGCGATGCCCTGGCCGAGGATGCGCTCGGCCAGGCTGCGAACGGCCACGCTGTCACGCAGCAGAAGCGCGACTTCTCGCTCCCACAGGTCGGCCACGTCCACGTCTGCGACCAGATGCGGCACGCGTTCCTGTACCGCGTTGAGGATGATGCGCGGATCACGGGTCCGCGTGTGAACTGCTGTGCTCATCGTGCGTCTCCTCCTGCTGTGGAGTGGTGCACTGCACTTGCTGACCCGGCCGGTCGACTCCGCTTCACGGTGGCATGCGACCGACCGGGGCTTGACCCGCTCCCCGCTGGGGAGCCTCACTGACCAGTGGGGAACGGGAACTCATGGATGCGCTGAGGCGAGCTTCCCGGCAGCCGCCATGACCAGGAGCGCCACGGCTGTTCCCCACGTCAGCAGGGCCAGGATTCCGCCCCAGAACGACCCGTCGCGGCTGACCTTCCAGCCCCGTAATCGGCTCACCGACTGACACCGAGCGAGGCGAGGCTGCGCACATGACGGTTGTGCTTGACCAGGGCTCTGAGCTGAATCAACTCCCGGTCGTTGGCGGCACGGACGGCCACGGTGCGGGTGTGCCAGCGAAGCCCTGAAGGACGCGTGAGGGTCAGCTTCGTGCCGTGCTGCGCGTGGACCACGCCCACCAACTGGCTTCCCCGATCGAACACCGCCGCGCCCCGTTTCCAGTCCGCTACGGGGGCCGTCCTGAGCCCAGGTGAGTTCGTCATCCTCAATGCCTCCGGTCCGCTTCATCTCTTGCAGATACGGTGCAACCGGACGCGATCTCAGCCCAGGGACAGGGTGTGCGAGTGCTCAAATCAGGTAGGACGTAGCGTCCTAGTTACCTCTCGATCTCCAAGCGAACTGCTAGATCCCTGATGGGGGAACTACGGCGACGTTCGCGTTCCCGCAACTCCGCTACGAGGTGCCGGGACGTGGAGTGGTAGCGCATCCACTCAGGGGCTGTCTGTTCAGCAGCGAGCAGGGCCCTTGTCGCCTCGGAGTCGCGGTTCATCTCCGCGTATGCCAGGGCCCGGTCCAGATGATGCCGGGCAAGCCAAGTGGGAGGCAGGCCAGCCACGTTGGTAATGCGCTTGGCATGGCGCAGAGCCTTGTCCGGCTTCCCCATGTCCACGTACGCGTTCACCGCCGCGACTCCAGCATTCGTCGGGCCGAAGGGGGTTGCGTAGTCGAGGCGGTCAACACCGATGCGCGCGGCCGCCGCCGTGGCTAGCGAGAGCAACTCTTCGGCACTGTCAGTGCGTTCCGCCCGGACTGCGGCACTGGCACCACGAAGCAAGAGAATCCCCCACAGAGACAGATCGATGGGGGCCGACCTGAAACCGGGCTCGATGCGCTCCGCCATCCGAACCGCGACCTCTTCGGCGTCCGCCACTCGCCCTTGCTTGGAGAAGATCCAAGAGAGGGAGGAGACACCGATGATCTCCAAGCGCGGGTCGTCGGACTGCTGTGCCGCAGCCATGGACCGCTCCAGAGCCGTGTAGGCCGCATCCTCCTTGCCGAACGCAGTGAGGGTTGTAGCGGCTACCTGATACGCCTCAGCGAGCACTGCGTAGGCTGCTGCGCGGTCGGTACCCGTGTACTCATGGACGGCAGCGCGAGCGTCGGCCAGCAGTGTTGGCAGTAGGGCGGTGATCTTTGTTAACTCGCCTTGGCGACGGATGCGTTCGGTGCTTCGGATGCTGTCGCGTAGTTGAGCAATCGTCGGAGGTGGTGCGCCCTCCAGGTCGCCGAGTCCGGGGAATCCTGAGAGAGGCGTGACCGCTTGTCGCAGCGTAAGGAGGCTCGGCGGCTCTGCTCCGTTGCTCGGCTCCAGCACCCGGGGGGCTCCGAGAAGCACGGAGGTCTCCACGTCCAGAGCCCGTGCGAACTTGTTGAGCGTGGTCATGCGTGCGGTCATCCGCTGGTTCTGCTCCAGCTTCCGCACCGTGTCCACGCTTAGCAGCGCCTTCTCGGCAAGCTGCTCCTGAGTCAGACCACGCCGCATGCGCAGCTCGACCAGCCGTTCCCCAAGTGTTGTCGCCATGGCCCTGCCTGTCGGGAGAGTGAAGCGCCTGGAGCTACGGTACGCCCGCACCGCTCAGGCCGTCGGAGATCGCCGGACGGCCTGGGTTGGTCACGTGACCAACGCATGACCAACAGCGGTCCGAAACAGGCAGAAACAGCAGGTGAGCATGACCAACTCTGGAGTCCCGAGCGGGCCCCCAGAGGGAACGTTCTTGCAGGTCAGCCACCAAATGGGCTGGTGGTCCGAGTGGAGAGTTCAAGTCCCCCCTCGGACACCACAAGGCAATCAGACCTCAGATCTTCGGATCTGGGGTCTTTTGCTTTTCCTGCAACGGAGAGTGGCCGTCGGGCCGGATGATCGTGCGCGTCGGCAGATGTGACTTGGCCCACGGCCGACTGCCTCCTCCCAGCGGCATGCGAAGGCTCCGACGTGCGCTGCAAGGATTCGTCCAGCCCCAGGCAAGCCTTCCGTTCCATGAGGCGGGCATGTCCCCCGTAGACCGACCGAACGTGACGACTGGGGGAACATGTCTACCGTCATCGGGCCCACGGGGGCCGTCCGGAGGGACCCCGGCCAGTGGCTGACGCTGCCCGGGTGCAAGAAGATCCTGTTCATCGTTCACACCGAGGTGTATGGGAAGCGGCTGTGCGACCTTCTGCCGCTACTGGAATCCGATCTGCGGGTCCAGGTGGCGTTCACCCTCGCTCCGCACGCGTTCAACAGTGGAGCGGACCGCCTGCTGAAGGCCCTTGGGGCGACCGTGCTGCCCTGGGAGCAGGCCGTAAGCACCGACTTCGATCTCGCTCTGGCCGCCGGTTCCCAAGGAACCGAGCAGGTTCGTGCCCCGCTGATCCGGCTGCCGCACGGCGCGGGGCACGTGAAGCTGTCCCGGGTGGCGGACGACCTGCCGGGAAGCCCGCGGAGCGTAGGGGGCCTGGGGCGCAAGTACCTGATGTGGGACGGCAAGGTTGTGCCGAAGGCGCTCGGACTGGCGCACCGTGACGAATTGCCGCAGCTGGAGCGTTCGTGCCCCGAGGCCCTTCCGGTTGCGGAGGTGGTGGGCGACGGGTGCTACGACCGGATCGCGGCGAGCCTCTCGCTTCGAGAGCGGTACCGGAACGCCCTGGGGCTAAAGGCCGGTCAGAAGCTGGTGCTCGTCACCTCGACCTGGGGGCTGGGCTCATCGTTCAACCGGCTCGACGCCCTGCTCCCCCGGCTTCTGGCCGAACTGCCGCGACACGTCTACCGCACCGCGATCCTGGTGCACCCGAACGTCTGGGCGGGCCACGGCAGTTGGCAGGTGGATGCCTGGCTCGCGACGTGTCGACGCTTCGGCATCACGGTGCTTCCTCAAGAGGTGGACTGGCGTCCCCCACTGATCGCAGCGGACTGGGTGATCGGTGACCACGGGTCGGTCACGCTCTACGCCACGATGACCAAGGCGGCGATCCTGCTCGCCAGGTTCCCCGAACACGACGTCAACCCCGATTCGCCCGGTGCCTCGCTGGCGCTGGCCGCCCCCGCGCTGTCGCCAGCACATCCGCTCACCGAGCAACTCGCCTACGCCGCCGCTGAATACCCGGCGGAGGACTATGCGCGCATCGCGGAACGCCTCTCCTCGGAACCGGGCCGCTTCAATCGCAACATGCGACGGCTCATCTACCGGCTCCTCGGCATCGGCCAACCCGCGTACGAGCCGGCGACGGAGGTGTTGCCGCCTCCGAAGCCGCTCGTCGGGGCGCGAGGTGGGCACTCGCTGCGCCGAAGGGGCAACGGGCGCCACCGCAAGGGCCGTGGGGGGTGCGCGCATGCACACGATGACGGCTGAGCCGAGTCCGGCGAGCGGCCTCTTGTTCGTGGGTGCCCGCGCCGCGGTGATCGCCCCCGATCACGACTGTTGCGTCGTCGATCTCGACACCTGTGCCGATGAGACCGCGCGCCAGTGCGCCGACGTGCTGTACGGCACCGGCGGCCTGCGGTTGGCGAACCGGCTGTTGAGCCGCTACCCGGGTTGCCTCTTCGTACTGCTCCACGGCGGCGGTTCGCGGTGCATCGCCGTCGTGCGCACCGGCGCCCGCGTCACGACGACGGTCCGTTGTGACCGGGCGCCGCACGGCGGGGACCAGTCGCTGCTCGCTTCGTTGCTGCACGCATGGTTGGCGGCGTTGCTGCCGCTGGAATGGTTGGCGTCCGCGGTGTTCCTGTGTGCCGGAAGGACGTATCGGTTCGCGACCTCGTCAAGCGGGATCCGTACCGGCAGCGGGTAATCGTGCCCGCAGCCGCCCGGCGTCGCTTTCGCTGACGGGTTCGTACAGGGCCAGGGAGTGCTCGTAGCAGTCCCTGGCCCGGAGGGCATCTCCGCGTTCTTCGGCGGTCTGCCCGAGGAACTCCCATACGCGGGCCTGCCAGTGGACCGAGCCGGTGGCGGTGAACTCGGCGAGTGCCTGGTCGAGCAGGTGCGTGGCCCGATCGCGGTCGTCGGGTGTCTGGGCGTGGGCCCGGCCCAGCAGGGCAAGCGCTCTGGCCGCGTCGTACGGGTCGTTCTGGGCGAGGAGTTGCTCACGTGCACGAGTCAGCGGCTCGATCGCATCTGCCGGGCGGCCCGCGGCCAGGGCCAGGTCGCCGAGGGACAGTCGGGTGAGGGCTGCTCCGCGGTGGTGGCCGATCTCTTCGCGCAGGGCGAGCGCCAGGGTGAAGTACGAGGCCGCGTTTTCCAACCGGCCTGCGAGCAGGTGCGACTGCCCCAGGCCGTGCAACGCCTGGGCCTCTGCGCGGCGGTCACCACTTTTCCGGGCGCCTTCCAGCGCCTGGCCAAACCAGTCCACGGCGGTGTCGGGGCGTCCGGCGTTGCGGAGCCCTACGCCGCCGGAGGTGAGCATCCGGCTTTCGCCGTCCCGGTTACCGTCCCGGCGCGCCGCGGCCAGCCCGATCTCGTGTGCCTCGATCCACAGGTCGTACGGCCGCAGTCGCAGGAACAAGGGAAACATCGCATCCACCAATTGCCAGGCGGCCAAGTGCCAGTTCCGCTCCGCCGCGATGCGCACCATGGCCATGAGGTTCGAGCGTTCGGAGTCCAGCCAGCCCAAGGCCGCGGTCTCGTCGGCGAACGCCGGCGGTGGATCCGGGGGGAATGCATAGCGGCGGCGGAGCCGGTGATGGCTCGGGGTCAACAACGCCTCGGCGGCCGTCGCCCTGGCCAGATAGAGATCCACGATCCGGCGCACGACGGCTTGTTGATCGTCCGGCGAGTCCGTACCGGCAGCGGTCTCTTTGGCGTGCGCCCGGACCAGGTCGTGCATGCGGAAACGCTCGGCACCATCGATGCGGTCTGCCGGGAGATCGTCGACGAGATTGTTCTCGATCAACTCATCGAGGAGCGGGCTGATTTCGCCGAGCTGCAGTCCGCAGGCAGACGCGGCGACGGTCTTGTCGAACATCACGACGGGCGCCAGCCCCAGACACCGATAGGCACGCGCGGCGTCAGGCGGCAGGGCCCGGTACGACTCGTCCAGCACGGTACGTACCGCCCTTTCTCCTTCAGCGCGCAGGGCCGTCAGTGCTCCGCCGTCCGCGCCGAGGGTTCCGGCCATCGCGGCCAGGGATTGCTGGGGGCGCGCCGCCAATCGAGCAGCCGCCAGGCACAGGGCGAGGGGCAACCCGGCACACAGCGCTGCGACTTCCTGCGCCTCGGCCCGTTCCCGGTCGACCCGCTGCATGCCGATCCTGCGGGCCAGCAGCTCTACGGCGGAGGGCCCCTCCAACAGGCCCAGCTGGTGAAAGGCGGCGCCGTCGACACCAAGGCTGGTGAGCCGTCGGCGGCTGGTGACCACCACCACTCCGCCGGCCGCGCCGGTCAGCAGCGGGCGCACCTGAGCGGCGCTCAGTGCGTTGTCCAGCATGACGGCGACGCGCAGGCCGGCGGTGACGGAGCGCCATAACGCCGCCTGCTCCGCCAGCGCGGCTGGGATCCGGTCGATCCCGTAGGCGCGCAGGAACTGACCCAGCACCTCACCGGGCCGGGCAGGGGCGTCGGGCGAATGTCCGCGAAGATCCACATACAGTTGCCCGTCGGGGAAGGCTCCGGCCTCGCTGAGACCGCCCAGCCACCGGGAAGCCAGCGCGGTCTTCCCGACTCCTGCGGATCCGCTCACCACCACGACGAAGGGCGTGCCGACCTGACGTTTTTCCGTCAACAATCCATCCAGCGCGGCGATATCGCTTTCCCTCCCAGTGAAGTGTGAGGGGCTGGGCAGGAGTTGACGCGGGACCGGTAGTCGGCTTTCCGCAGACGACATCGTGACCTGATGGAAATGGACTCCGCCATGGACCTCGCGTGATTGCAGGGTGGGTCCGGTGAGCTGCGCAGATCCGCCGATGGTGTTCACGGCGTCGAAGGATAGGGGCGGTCCGGTCTGCGCAAGCCATGCTCGTAGGTCACGGGCGAACGGCGGGCTGGACCATGACTCCTTTGCCAGGCGCGTGGCGAGGGCATGGAGGTGATCAAGGTCGTGGGGGGCTTTCCGGGCCGCCGTCACCATGTGGGAGAGCGAGCCGGGGTCGTCCGGTGGGGAGCCTGCGGGCGCCGGTGACGTCCCCAACGCGCAGGCGAGGCGGGCCAGTTCCTGCCAGGTCTCCTCTCCGGCGGCGCTGGTCAGGACGGACAGCAGCTCCCGAACGGTCACCGGATCCACGTCGGCCGCCTTCCTCCCGTCCGCACGACGGAGTGCAGGACTGCCCACTCGCTTGGTCAGGTGAGGAGTACCCGCATCGCGTTCGAAATAGACCGTTCCCCGAACGAGACAAAACCCCAGGGCGATTACCCGCCAAGGCAGGTGAATATCTGGCGGCCTCAGTGACGCCGTGTCATTCTTTGCTGCAAGGTGAGCGGGGAGCGACCGGCGATTGGGGGGCGCTGGTGGACTTTGACATCCTCATTCTGGGCTCGGTGGAATTGCGGTCAAACGGACATCGCGACCCGCTCGGTTCCGCGAAAGAACGCCTGGTCCTGGCGGCATTGGCGATCGATGCGGGCCAGCCGGTCACCCTCGACGCGCTCGCCCACCACTTATGGGACGACGATCCGCCGGCCAAGCCTCGCGTCAGTCTGCATGCCTACGCCGCGAGGATCCGCCGGCGGCTGCGCGGCCCGGACGGCCGGGATCATCTCATCCAACACACCCATACCTACACCCTCGATGTGGAGCCGGAACGGGTCGACTACCACCGATTCCAGCACCTTGCCGCCCAGGCCAGGGCACTGACGGACAGCGGCGACGACGAGCGGGCCCTGGCCCTGTTGAACGAGGCAGACGCCACGTGGCGGGGGGACGCGCTCGCCGGGTTGAACGGCTGGTGGGCCGAGAGCACCCGGGCAGCCCTGGGCGAGCAACACCTCGCGGCCACCTTGAACCGCATCGACATCGATATGCGCAGGGGCCACTTTGCCGAACTCGTGGCAGAACTGACCACGTTGGTCGAACGACACCCCACCGACGAGACCCTCGTCGGACATCTGATGGTGGCCAGTTACGGTTGCGGACGTCAGGCCGACGCACTGCGCGTGTACGAGGCCGCCCGGCGCCGGCTGCGCGACGAGTTGGGCGCCGACCCGGGTGAGAGCCTGACGCGCCTGTACCAACTCATCCTGCGCCATACACCCGTTGACGATCTCTTCACCGGTCGACGGCCAATGGCCGCCCGGCCCGTACCCAACAACCTCCCCAGTCATGCCGAACTCGTCGGCCGAGAACAGGAGATGGCGCTTCTCCACTCGCCCTCTTCGGAGGGCGGAGTGGTCGCCTTGCAAGCGATCAGTGGAATGGGCGGCGTCGGCAAGTCCCTGTTGGCCCTGCACGCGGCGCGCCGGCTCGGCAAGCACTTCCCCGATGCACAACTGATGCTCGACCTACGGGCGCATTCGCCCGGTGCGGAGCCGCTCACCCCGGAAGCCGCGCTCGCCGCGCTACTGCGCATCCTGGGCGTCCCGGCCTCCGGCATCCCGCAGGGGTTGGAGGAGTTGAGCTCGCTGTGGCGGACCATGTTGAGCACCCGCCGCGCCCTGATCATTCTGGACGACGCAGCAGGCCCCGAACAGGTGCGCCCACTGCTGCCCGGCAGTTCGCCCTCCCTGATCATCATCACCAGCCGCCGGCGGCTTTCCGGGCTTCCCGGCATACGGTCCATCGTGCTCGACGTGCTCCCCGTCGAAGACGCGACCGCACTCTTCGTCCGGCTGGTCGGAGCGGAACGCGCCAATGATCCCCATGACGTCGCGATGATCGTGCGGCTGTGCGGGCAGCTGCCCCTGGCTCTTGAGCTAGCCGCCGGACGTCTGGTCTCCCGGCCTTCGTGGACGACCGCGCACCTGATCCAACGACTGTCCCGCGGAGAAGGCCGGCTCAGCGAATTCCGCGACTCCTACGAGGAGATCGCCCGCACCTTCGAGATGTCCTACGTTGCGCTCACCGTTGAGCAGCAGTCCGCCTTCCGTGCGCTCAGCCTCCACCTCAGCCAGGAGTTCGGCCTCCACGCCGCCACCGCGCTCACCGGACTGCCGCTGCACGAAACCGAACGGATACTGGAGACGCTCCTCGATTCGCACCTGCTTCAGGAGCCCGCGCCGGACCGGTTCCGTTTCCACGACCTGCTGGGCGAGTACGCGCTCACGCTCGCCCGCACCGAGGACACCGCGGATCAGCGCGACCGCAGCATCGCCCGACTCGTCGACTTCTACGTGCACGCGGCGGACCGTGCCGATCGACTGATCTATCCGCTGCGCCATCGCCTCGACATCCGGCATGCCGCGGATCCGTCCCCGCTGCCCCGCTGGTCTAGTGCCCAGGAGGCCAAGGGTTGGTTGGCAGCCGAGCGCACGGCCCTGGTCACCGCCGAACGGCATGCGCGCGCCAACGGGCGCCCGCGAACGGCCGCCAGGCTCGCCCATGCCTTGGCGGGATTCCTGGACGGCGAGGGCTATTGGACCGAAGCGGAGCGGATGCACCGGCATGCGGTGGAGCACTGGCGGGCATCAGGGGAATCCCGCCCGGAAGCACGGGCGTTGATCGACCTGAGCGGCACGCTGGCGCACTCCGCGCGGTACCCTCAGGCCGTTGAGTCCGCGCAGCAGGCCCTGACGTTGGCGAGCGACACCGGAGACATCGCGGCCGAGGCCGAGGCGATCCATCTACTCGGCGTGATCCACTGGCACCAGGGACAGCTCGAAGCGGCACTGGAGAGGCAACACACCGTGTTGGAGCTCCGCAGGGCTCTCGGAGACCGTTTCCAGATCGCGCGATCACAGAACAACCTCGGGATCACTCACCTATACCTCGGTCACCACACGTCCTCCAGGAAGTGCTTCGAGGATGCCCTCAAGGGGTTTCGTGAAGTGGGCGACTCCCAGGAGGAGTCACGCGTGCTGAACAATATGTCCGACCTGTTTTTGGCCTTAGGGGATCGCGACTCCGCCCTCCGTACCCTGCAACGCTCCCTCGACATCAGCATGGCCAACGGAAGCCGGTGGGACCAGGCCGTCATCCAACTGACCTTTGCCTCCGCGCTTGAGGTGCCGGGCGATCTGGACCAGGCACTGGATCTCTACCGGCAAGCACTGTTCTCCTTCCGGCAGTTGGGCGACCGCAGGAACGAATGCCTGGCACTCATCGGGATCGCGACGGCCTTCGCGGCGGCAGCGCGCAACAACGAGGCCGTCGTTCACTACCGCGGCGCGCTCGACCTCGCCAACACCATTGGAGCGGCCCACGAGCAGGCCCTGGCCATGCGTTGCCTGGGCATCGCCGAGGTCGGTCTGGGCAATCTCCGTTCCGGTACCGCCCACCTAGAGGCGGCAGCCGCCCTCGCGACGCAGATCCACGACCCGGAGGAGAAGAGGAAGAGTCTGGATGCGTTGGAGCAACTCCGGGAGAAACAACGACTCACGACACCGAACAAGAGTTACTGATGAGGCATCAATTTTACTGATCCACAAGGCCGGTGATCCACTACCGGCATGTCTACGAAATCGCTTCTAGCGGCTGTGCTCCTCGCGACTCTCGCCTGCATCCCCTCGGTCATGTACGGGGGTTCGGACGCCACGACGGCCAGCTCACGCAGTAACCCCGCATAGCTGTTCGCGCAGCACGACGCCCGGCGTCAGCCGTCGCTCCCGCCACCCTCTGTGAGGTGGCCCGCGGCTGACGCACCGGGGCCCACGCGGTCAGCAACTTCCCTCCCTGCCGAGCAATTTGTGATGCAGGCGCATGGCCCTCCTGCGTAGGGTGCCCACCGTTCGTGGACGGTGAGAGGGGATTGTGGTGTTGATCTTTGATGCGGATGACACGTTGTGGGAGAACAACGTGATCTTCGAGCGGGTTATTGGGGAGTTCACGGGGTGGTTGGCGGGGCCGGGGTGGGGGCGCGGGGCGGTGCGGGAGGTGTTGGACGGGATCGAGGCGGCGAATGCGGTGACGTTGGGGTACGGGAGCAAGGTGTTTCTGCGGAGCCTCGGGGAGTGCGTGGAGCGGGTGCGGGGGCGGGCGGTGACTGCGGCGGAGCGGGAGCGGATCGCCGGGTGGGGGGCGGCGTTCGCGGGGGATCGGGTGGAGTTGATCGCCGGGGTGGCGGAGACGTTGGCGGAGTTGGCGGGGCGGCACGAGTTGGTGATATTGACCAAGGGGGATCGGGAGGAGCAGGAGCGGAAGGTGGCCGCGTCGGGGTTGCGGGGGCACTTTCGGGGGGTGCACATCGTGCCGGAGAAGAACGTGGCCACGTATGAGGAGCTGACGCGCGCGTATGGGCTGACGCCGGAGCGGACGTGGATGGTCGGGAACTCGCCGAAGTCGGATATTTTGCCGGCCCGTTCGGCGGGGTTGAACGCGGTGTTCATCCCGCATGACCACACCTGGGTGCTGGAGCACGAGGAGTTGGATCCGCGCGACGAGAAGGTGTTGCGGTTGGGGGCGTTTGGGGAGTTGGTGCGGCACTTCTAGGGAGGAAGCACCTGCGAGGAGGGGAGGGGCGGTCGGTCGGCCCTCGCGGGCCGACCGACCGGTGGTTAGAGCGGGGCGGTGGTGGTGAGTTCGCCGGGGTCGAGGGTCAGCCAGCGGGTGAGGGAGAGTTCGCGGAGGAAGTGCGGGTCGTGGCTGACCACCAGGAGGGCGCCCTCGTAGGAGTGCAGGGCGGTCACCAGGCGGCGGACGGAGGACATGTCGAGGTTGTTGGTCGGCTCGTCGAGGAGCAGGAGTTGGGGGGCCGGCTCGGCGAGCATCAGGGCGGCCAGGGCGGCGCGGAAGCGTTCGCCGCCGGAGAGGGTGCCGGCCCGTTGGTCGGCGCGGGCGCCCTTGAAGAGGAAGCGGGCGAGGCGGGCGCGGATGTGGTTGTTGGTGGCGGCGGGGGCGTAGCGGGCGACGTTCTGGGCGATGGTGAGGTCGTCGTCGAGGACCTCGTCGAGGCGTTGTGGGAGGAAGCGGTGGGGGACGTGGACCTCGGCGGTGCCGGTGGCCGGCGGGAGTTGGCCGGCGAGGGTGCGCAGCAGGGTGGTCTTGCCGGAGCCGTTGCGGCCGGTGACGGCGATCCGTTCCGGGCCGCGCACGTCCAGGTCGGCGCGGGTGCCGTGGCGGGTGCGCAGGCCGGTGAGGGTGAGGACGGTGCGGCCCGGGGGGACGGCGGTGTGCGGGAGGTCGATGCGGATCTCGTCGTCGTCGCGGACCGCCTCGACGGCCTCGCCCAGGCGGTCCTTGGCCTCCTGGAGGCGTTCGGTGTGCAGGGCGCGGTGTTTGCCGGCCGAGACCTGGGCCTCCCGCTTGCGGGCGTTCATGACGATCTTGGGTTCGCGCTTCTGCGCGTACATCTTGTTGCCGTAGCGGACCCGGCGGGCCAACTTGGTCTGGGCGTCGGTCAGTTCGCGCTGCTGACGGGCGACATCCGCCTCGGCGGCGCGCACCGTCCGCTCGGCGGCCTCCTGCTCGACGGCGAGGGCCTGTTCGTAGGCGGTGAAGTTGCCGCCGTACCAGTGGGCCTCTCCTCCACGGAGGTCGGCGATCCGGTCGACGCGTTCGAGGAGTTCGCGGTCGTGGCTGACGACGAGGAGGACGCCGGACCAGGCGGCGACCGCGTCGTAGAGGCGGCGGCGGGCGGGCCGGTCGAGGTTGTTGGTGGGCTCGTCGAGGAGCAGTACGTCGGGGCGGCCAAGCAGCAGGGCGGCCAGCCGGAGCAGGACGGACTCGCCGCCGGAGACCTCGCCGATGGTGCGGTCGAGATCGAGGGCGGACAGGCCGAGTTGGTCGAGGGTGGCGCGGGCGCGCTCCTCGACGTCCCAGTCGTCGCCGACGGCGGTGAAGTGCTCCTCGCTGGGGTCGCCGTTCTCGATGGCGTGCAGGGCGGCGCGGGTGGTGGCGATGCCGAGCGCCTCGTCGACGGTGAGGTGGGTGTCGAGGGAGGCGTGCTGCGGGAGGTAGCCGACCTCGCCGACGACCTTGACGCTGCCGGCGGTCGGGGTCAGCTCGCCGGCGATCAGCTTCAACAGGGTTGATTTTCCCGATCCGTTGAGGCCGACCAGGCCGGTGCGGCCGGGGCCGACGGAGAACTGGAAGCCGTCCAGGACGGGGGTGCCGTCGGGCCAGGCGAAGCCGGTGTCGGTGCAGACGACGGCGGCGGGGCTGGTGGCGGGCTTTGACATGCGGGTCTCCTGGGAGGTGTGCGCGAAGTGGGGTGCGAACTGCGCAGCGGGAGACACCGCGGCAAGGGGCCGGGGTACGGGTACGCCGTGCGTACGCCGAGGTCACGGACGGGCCGCGCGGGGCTGGTTCGCTTGAGCGAATCGCCGATCGCGGGCGCGGTGTCTTCCGGACCTCAGACGAGCAACGGCCTTCTCCTGTCGGGAGGGAACCCGCCGGGACGCTGCCCTGGCGGGGTGGACGTCTACGACCGTAGAGGGTCGCGACCGAGAATGCAAACGCTATTTTCGTTGCGTTTGAGTCGAGGGGGGTGGCTGGGGGCGACTCGACGCCCTGCCCGTCGGGGGTGGGGCGGGCGTCGAGCCAGAGGAGGGCAGTTAGAGGGGCCGGAGGCGGATGCGGGCGGGGCCGGTGGCCTGGAGGGTGATGCCGGCGGCGACCGGGACGTGGTGGTCGACGGCCGTCAGTTCGTAGGAGCGGAGCAGCGTCGCCAGGGCCAGGACGGACTCCAGCATCGAGAAGTGCTGGCCGATGCAGGCGCGCGGGCCGCCGCCGAAGGGGAACCAGGCGTACCGGTGCCGCGCCGCCTCGCGTTCAGGGGCGAAGCGGTCCGGGTCGAACCGCTCGGGGTCCTCCCAGAGGCCCGGATGGCGGTGGGTGACCCAGGGGGCGACGATGACGTCGGCGCCGGCCGGGAGGGGGAAGCCGGCGACCTCGGTGGCCGCCACGGCCCGTCGGCTGACGATCGGGGCCGCCGGGTAGAGCCGCATGGACTCCTTCAACGCCTGGGTGAGCAGCGGGAGTTGGTCCAGGTCGGCGGCGGTGGGCGTGCGGTCGCCGAGGACGGCGGTCAACTCGGCGCGGACCCGGGCCTGTTGGTCGGGGTGACGGGCGAGCAGGTGGAGGGCGAAGGCCATGGAGGTGGCGGTGGTTTCGTGGCCGGCCAGCAGGAAGATCAGGACCTGTTCGCGGACCTCGGTGGCGTCCAGGGTGCCGTCCTCGTCGTTGCCGGCGGCGGCGAGCAGGGAGAGCAGGTCGTCGTGGTCGCCGGCCTCGGTGGTGCCGGTGCGGCGCTCGGCGATGATGCGGTCGCACAGCGCGTTGAGTTCGGCGGTGACCCGGCGGTTGTGGAGGTTCCTGGGGGTGGGCCAGTCGCGCGGGAACTTCAGGGGGGTGTAGGCGCGGCTGACGACGTAGTCGTTGATGACCGGGGCGCAGCGGTGGATGGCGTCGACCGCGGCCTCCACGTCGACGCCGAAGAGGATGCGGGCGACGGTGCGCAGGGCGAGCCGGTTCATCTCGGGGACGAGGTCGACCGCGCCGTCCCCGACCGAGCGCCAGCGCGCGGTGACCGCGTCGGCCTCGGTGGTCACGGCCGAGGCGTAGCCGTCGACCCGGCGCTTGGTGAACAGCGGCTGCACCAGCCGGCGTTGCCGGAGGTAGTCGTCGTCCTGGCTGGTGAGCAGGCCGTTGCCGAACGACTGGCGGACCTCCTCGTAGAACGGGTGGTCCTTGCGGAAGTTGGCGGCCTGGGTGGCGAGGATCTGCTGGGCGCCCTCGGGCGCGAAGACGGCGTAGAAGACGCTGCGGAGCCCGGGTGGGCCGGCCTCCAGCCGGACCACGTCGCCGTGTGCGCGCTGGGCGCTTAAGAAGGTGCTCAGGGGGTCGCGCCGCAGGTCGAGCAGGGAGCCGATCACGGGGAGGCCGGCGGGGCCGGGGATGGCGGCCCGGACGGTGCTGGAATTGGTCAGGGACATGCCCCGATTCCTATCCAGGAACCGGCCGGGAAATGTCGCGGAGGGGTGGCGGGGTGGATGGCCGGGAGTGGGCGGGCGGCGCGGGGCGGCCACGTAGCATGAACGCATGATCGAAAAGCGTTCCGGAGGGGCGGCGCGGGCCGCCGGGCAGCAGTGCCGGGTCACCGTCTGCCGCGGCTGCTGCTGTGGGGACGCGGCGAAGCTGCCGGGGGTCGACCACTCCGGGCAGATCCCCCGGCTGCGGGCGGCGCTTCAGGAGGCGGCGCCGGTCCGCGCCTCGGAGTGCCTGGACGTCTGCGACCAGGCGAACGTGGTCGTGGTGCAGCCGTCCCCGGCCGGGCGGGCCGCGGGCGGGCGGCCGGTGTGGCTGGGGCTGGTCAACGACGACGACGCGCTGGCGGACATCGCGGCCTGGATACGGGCCGGCGGGCCGGGGATCGCGGAGCCGCCCGGGGTGCTGGACCTCTATGCGTTCACGGTGTCGCGGCGGGTGCGGGAGCAGTTGGAGAAGTAGCGGGGCGGCCCCATCGGGCCGGTGGTGGCCTCGGCGCGCGGGGGCGCGCGGGCGGGTGTTGGCTGGAGGTATGGGATCGCTCCTGCCGGGACCGCCGCACCGCGTCCTGGTCGTCGCGGCCGACCGCGCGCTCGCCGCGGCCGTCGCCGACGGGCTGGCCCGCGCCGGCCACCTCACCGCCTGTGCC
This sequence comes from Streptomyces sp. NPDC057743, assembly GCF_042798755.1. Classification (NCBI taxonomy): domain Bacteria; kingdom Bacillati; phylum Actinomycetota; class Actinomycetes; order Kitasatosporales; family Streptomycetaceae; genus Streptomyces; species Streptomyces sp. NPDC057743. The sequence goes on along the minus strand of NZ_JBHVJX010000016.1, from coordinate 112,014 downwards.
ACCGACGGCTTCACCGCCCTCGACCTGGCCGCGGACTTCGCTCCGCACGCCGTTGTCCTCGATCCCGCGCTGCCCGGCATCGACGGCCTGGGGCTGCGCCGCCGGCTCGGGCGGGGGGACGGCGGACCGCCGGTCCCGGTGGTGCCGTTGTCGGCGGGGGCAGAGCGGGCGGAACGGTCAGAGGGGACAGTGGGGGTACGGGAGTTGGTGGCGCGGGTGGCCGAGGCGTTGGGCGGCGCCGAGGATGCGGCGGCAGCAGCCGGGGCCGGGGCCGTGCTGCGGGTCGGGGAGCTGACCGTCGCGCCCGGGGCCGGTCGGGCGTCCCGTGGTGGCCGCGAACTCGCCCTGAGCGAGCACGAGTTGGCGCTGCTGGTGTTTCTGATGCGACACCCAGGGCGGGTGTTCTCGCGGGAGCAGTTGCTCAAGCAGGTCTGGGGGCGGGACTTCGGTGATCTGTCGGCGGTGGGCGCGCGGGTGGCGCGCCTCCAGGCCGAGCTCGATCCGGGCCCGGCCGCGCCGCGGCTGCTGACGGAGGTGTGGGGGTCTGGTTACCGGCTCGATCCTGGGGGTGGCGAGGTGCTTGGGGCGGGCGAATTGGTGGGGGTGGCTGGGGAGGCGGTAGCGGCGGGTGGGGCGCCGTAGGGCACGCCGCGGTGCGGAACGTGGGGCGGAACGGCGACCTGGGCGCGCGGGCACGCGGGCCGGACGGGGCCAGTCGCCAACTCCCCCGCGTCACACCGCCGTTGTCGACCAGGCGCTCAGGACGGCGCGAGCAGGTCGTCGTCAGCCGCGGCCTTGGCCGCGTCCGGCCGCCGCGGGTGGTGGCGGGTCGGCAGGTCGCGGGCGGTGCGCAGCGGTGAGGCGAGGAGGATCAGGGCGGCCAGCGGGACGCCGGCGCAGGTGAGCCACATGGCCGTCCGGACGCCCAGTGCGGCGCCGAGGGCGCCACCGAGCAGGGCGCCCAGCGGCAGCGTGCCGTAGTTGAGGAAGGCGGCGCTGGCGGTCACCCGGCCGAGCAGCGCGGGCGGGCAGTACGCCTGTTGGAAGCCGGCCTTGAGGACGTTGCCGCCGACCACGCCGGCGCTGACGCCGAAGCTGCCGACGACGAACAGCGCGGCGCCGGGCCCGCCCGTAGTGAGCGGGATGAGCAATGCCGTGGTGGGCAGGCCGAGTTCGAAGAGCAGGCTGGCGCGGGCGGTGCCGAGCCGGGCCGCGGCGCGGCGGGCGGCGAAGGCGCCCGCGATGCCGCCGGTGCCGGCCACCGCCAGCAGGGTGCCGACGGTGCCCGGCGGCAGCCCGGCCTCGCGGACCAGGAAGACCGGCAGGATCGACTGGTATCCCATCAGGGCGAGGTTGGAGGCGGCGCCGAAGAGGGTCAGGGTGCGCAGCCAGACGTCCCCGGCCACCAGGCGCAGCCCCGCGGTGACCTCGGCGCGCAGCGGGCGCGCGGGGCGCTCGACGGCGGCGTCCGGGCGGGGTTCGCGGTGCCGGATGCCGAGCAGGCAGAGGACGGAGACCAGGAAGGTGGCGGCGTTGGCGAACAACCCGTTGGCGGCGCCGGCGAGTTGGACCAGGAAGCCGCCCGCGCCCTGGCCGACGAGCTGCGCCGCCGAGGCGCTGCCGTGCAGCTTGGCGTTGCCCTCGGGCTGGTCGGCGGGGGCGAGCAGTCCGGGGAGGTAGGCGCTGTACGCGGTCTGGAAGACCACCGCGGCGGCACCGCTCAGCAGGGCCGCGCCGGTCAGCAGGCCGATGCTCAGCCCGCCGCACCAGGCGACGACGGGGACGGCGGTGAACACCACGGCCGAGAGCGCGGCGGCGCCCAGCATCAGGGGCCGGCGGCGCATCCGGTCCACCCAGACGCCGACCGGTAGCCCGATCAGCAGCCAGGGCAGCCAGCCGCAGGCGCTCAACAGCCCGACGGCGAAGGTGTCGGCGCGCAGCGCGGCGACGGCGGTCAGCGGCATCGCCACCCCGGTGACCGCGGCACCGAACTTGCCCGCGGTCTCGCCGCACCACAGCAGCCGGAAGTCGCGGTGGCGCCGGAGCAGCCCGCTCATCGCCCGGCCCGACCGGCGCCGTCCGACTGCCGGCCGGTGTCCAACTGCCGGTCGGCGTCCGGCCGGTCGGCGCCCCGCCCGTCGGTGCGGTCCGTGCGCGACCTGCGGGGGAAGGACTGGAGCTGGACGATGACGGGCTGTGCGGCGGCGCGGTCGGCGGGGGCCGAGGCGCCCGCGGCGGCCGCCCGGTGCCGGTCCACGACGCGTCCCAACTCCGCGTTGAGTGCAGCAAGTTGAGCGGGCGTCAGGGTCAGGTCGTGCCACTGGGTGAGGGTGCCGGCGTCCCGCCACTGCGGGCCCCAGTCCTCGGCGAGGTAGTCGACGACGCGGTGGAACTGCTGCTGGACGATCTCGTGGACGTAGACGGTGAGCGGGCCGCGGGCTTCCGGATCGTCGCGGAAGTCGGTGGTGTTGAGCTGGCGGGTGGCCGCCGCGGCCCGCCACCAGCGCTCGCGGCGGGTGCCGCGACCGGTCTCCTCCTCGATGAAGTCGTGGTCGGCGAGGTGGCGCAGGTGCCAGCTGACCGTGCCGGTGTTCTCGCCGAGCCGGCGGGAGAGGCCGGTGGCGGTGTCCGGGCCGTCCAGGGTCAGCAGCTCCAGGATGCGCATCCGCAGTGGGTGGGCGAGGCCGCGCAGGCTGCGGGCGTCCATCCGTCGGACGGGGCGCGGCGCGGGGGTCGCGGGGGCGTCGGGCGCGGCCGACCGGTCCTCGCGCGACACGTCGTCGTGGGTCATGGCCGTCAGGGTAGAGGTGCAGAGAGTCCTTTGCAGAGGTTTCTCTGTAATGGCAGAAGTCGGATTCCGCGGCGGTGGCACACCGGTTTCGGCCACCATGGCTGACTATCCTCGGGCGCATCCCGGCCCCGCGCGATACGAGGTGTGCGACGTGACGGTGATCCTGCTCGCCCTTGCCGCGGCATGCTGTCTGGGCACCGGGTTCGTCCTCCAGCAGCTCGCGGCGCAGCACGCCCCGCCCCAGGACTACCTCTCGCTGCGGCTGCTGCTCGACCTGGTCCGGATGCCCCGCTGGGTGGCCGGGATCGCGTTGATGGTGGCGGGGATGGCACTGGGTGCGGTGGCCCTCGGGATGGGTGACATCACCCTGGTCGAGCCGCTGATGGCGACCAATCTGCTGTTCGCGATGGCGCTGGCGCGGCGGATCTCGCGGCAGCGGTTGGGCCGCACCGGCTGGGCCGGGCTGGCGCTGCTGGCCGGCGGGGTGACCCTGTTCATCGTGGCCGGGCAGCCGCACGGCGGGCGGAACAGCGAGGTGGGGCAGCTCGCCCAGTGGCTGATCATGGGCAGCGTGCTGTCGGTCGCCCTGGTACTGGCGACGGTCGCCAAACGGGAACGGACGCACATCAGCCTGGAGGCCGCGCTGCTGGGGGTGGCGGCCGGGCTGCTGTACGGGTTGCAGGACGCGCTGACCCGGATCAGCGGACTCCGCTTCACCGCGGGCGGCTGGGGCGAACTCCTCACCAGTTGGCAGCCGTACGCGATCGTGGTGCTCGGGGTGGTGGCGCTGGTGATGGTGCAGAGCGCCTTCGAGTCGGCGCCGCTGCGGCTGTCGTTGCCGGCACTGACGGCCGCTCAGCCGCTGGCCGGGATCGTCTGCGGGGTGGGTTTCCTGGGCGACCGGTTGCGGGTGACGCCCGTGGCGCTGGCCTTCGAGGCGGCCGGGATCGCCGCGGTGGTGACGGGGATCGTGTTGATCGGCAGCCATCCGTTGATGCCGCCGGGGGCCAGGGGGGCCGAGGGCGCGCGGGAACTCCAGCCGCGCTGAGGTCGGGGGCGCCGCGCGCGGGCTCGGCCGCACGGAAGGCCCGCCCCCTCCCCGCTATTAATGCTCGACATTACTATGGCGCCATGCCCAGGACATCAGGCCCCGAGACCCGGGAGAAGTTGATCCGCGCCGCCGAGGAGGTCTTCGCCGGCCAGGGCGTGGACGGCGCCCAGCTCCGCGACGTCGTCGCGCTGGCCGGCCAGAGCAACCCGTCGGCGGTGCAGTACCACTTCGGCTCGCGGGCCGGGCTGTTGGACGCCGTAATGGCCGGCCGGCTGGCCCGTACGGAGGCGGCGCTGGCGCCGTTGCTGACCGCGGCCCAGGCCGGCGAGCCGACGCTGCGGGAACTGCTCGGGCTGCTGGTCACCGCGGAGGCGACCGAGCTGCGGACCGACCGGGGGCGGCGCTGCCTGCGGATCTCCGCGCAGCTCAGCCACGAGAGCGGGGTCCGCGCCCGGGTCCCGCACCCGACCCTCGACGGGACCGCGTACTGGCGACTGATCTGCCGGATCGAGGGCGCGCTGGCGGCGGCCGGGTTGCCGGAGGCGGTGCGGCTGGAGCGGCTGGACCTCGCGCTGACGCTGATCGGCGCGGCCTTCGCCGACCGGGCCCGGCACTACCTCGACGGCGCCGCTCCCCTGACGGACGAGGAGTTGTTCCTCGCCGACCTCACCGGGACGACGGCGGCGTTCCTGCTGGCCGCCGCCCCCGAACGAAGGAGTTCACCATGACCAGGTCCACCCCGGCGACCGCGGCCGCGGAGCTGACCGGCAAGACCGTCGTCCTCACCGGCGCGGCCCGCGGGCTGGGCGCCGCGGCCGCCGAGCGGGCCGTCGCGGCCGGCGCCCACGTCGTCGTCACCGACGTCCTTGAGGAGGAGGGCGCGACGACCGCGGCCCGACTCGGCGAGCGGGCCCGGTTCCTGGCCCACGACGTCACCTCCGAGGAGGGCTGGCAGCGGGTCGTGGACTTCGCGGTGGCGGAGTTCGGCGGGCTCGACGGGCTGGTGAACAACGCCGGGATATCGAGCGGCGCCCCGCTGGAGACGCTCTCCGTCGACGCCTTCCGCACGGTCCTCGACGTCAACCTCACCGGCGTCTTCCTCGGCATGAAGACCGTGCTGCCGGCCATGAAGGAGCGCGGCGCCGGCTCCATCGTGAACGTCTCCTCGGCGGCCGGGCTGATGGGGCTGGCGATGACCGGCGGCTACGGCGCGTCGAAGTGGGGCGTCCGCGGGCTGACCAAGATCGGCGCGGTGGAGTGGGGCGCCGCCCGGGTGCGGGTGAACTCCGTCCATCCCGGCATGACCCACACCCCGATGACCGCACAGGTCGGCATCGAGGTGGGTGAGGGCAAGTACCCCAACACCCCGATGGCCCGGGTCGGCGAGGCGCACGAGATCGCCGGCGCGGTGGTCTTCCTGCTCTCCGACGCCGCCTCCTACATCACCGGCGCCGAGCTGGCGGTGGACGGCGGCTGGACCACCGGGCCGACGGTGCAGTACGTCATGGGGCAGTGAGCCGGCGGCCGTTGGCCGACGTCCCCCACGGGTGCGCGGGCGGCGCCCGGTGGTTCCATAGCCTCATGACCGAGCAGCGACCGGACCATGCGCAAGAGCCGCTCAACGCGGACGAGATCCTCGACGTCGTCGACGAGCACGACCGGGTGGTGGGGCAGGCCCCGCGGGCCGAGAGCTATGCCCGCCGGCTGCGCACCCGGTGCGCGTTCGTCCTGGCCCGGGACGCCGAGGACCGGATCTTCGTACACCGGCGGACGCCCCAAAAGCTGGTGTTCCCCTCGCACTACGACATGTTCGTCGGCGGCGTGGTGGGCGCCGGCGAGAGCTACGACGAGGCGGCGCTGCGGGAGGCCGAGGAGGAGCTGGGGGTGTCCGGACTGGCCCGCCCGGAGCCGCTGTTCCGCTTCCTGTACGAGACGCCGGAGCACACCTGGTGGTCTGCGGTGTACCAGGTGCGCTGCACCCTTCCGGTGGCGCCCCAGGAGTCGGAGATCGACTGGCACGCCTTCCTGACCCAGGAGGAGCTGGACCGGCGGCTCGACCAGTGGCCGTGGACGCCCGACGGGCTGGCCGCCTACCGGGAGTTGACGACCCGGCGGGCGGCCGGGGAGCTCTGAGGCGACGGGCGGGCTCGCGGGCGCCGCCCGTGGCCGCCCGGCCGACGCGTCCGGGCCGGAGGTACCGTTGATCGGGTCCGCGCGGCCAGGGCCCAGGGCCGGCGCCCGCGGCGGCCGGCCGCCGGATCGACCCGACCCCCACCCGAAAGCGGACCATGACGGACCACCAGCACCCCACGGGGACCGGCACCCCCGCCCTCCCCGAGCCCTACCTCACCGAACTCGCCCCGGGCGTGCACGCGTTCATCCAGCCGGACGGCGGCTGGTGCCTGAACAACGCGGGCTTCGTCACCGACGGGACGGCGACCCTGGTGGTGGACACCGCCGCCACCGAGCGGCGGGCGCGGCTGCTGCGCCGCCGGATCGAGGAGAGCGGCGCGCCCACGCCCCGCACCGTGGTCAACACCCACCACCACGGCGACCACACCTACGGCAACGGCGTGTTCGCGCCCGAGGCCACCGTCATCGGGCACGCGGCCTGCCGCCGGGAGCTGCTGGCCGCCGGCTACCAACTGCACGCCGTGTGGCCCGACGTGCCGTACGGCGAGATCGCGCTCACCCCGCCGGAGATCACCTTCGAGGACCGGCTGACCGTCCACGCGGGCGCGATCGAGGTGCAGTTGATCCACCCCGGGGTGGCGCACACGCCCGGCGACGCCATCGTCTGGCTGCCGGAGCAGCGGGTGGTCTTCACCGGGGACCTGATCTTCAACGGGGGCACCCCGTTCCTCTTCATGGGCTCGCTGAGCGGCTCGTTGCGGGCCATCGAGCTGCTGCGGTCGCTGGACGCCACGACCGTGGTGCCCGGGCACGGCCCGGTGGCCGGCCCCGAGGTCTACGACGGCGTCGAGCGCTATCTGCGGTTCGTCCAGGAGCTGGCCCGCGCGGGGCGGGCGGCTGGGCGCACGCCGTTGGAGGTGGCCCGGGAGGCGGAGCTCGGCGAGTTCGCCGAGCTGGCCGAGCACGAGCGGCTGGTGGCCAACCTGCTGCGCGCGTACGCCGAGTTGGACGGGGCGGCGCCTGGTGCGCCGCTGGACGCGGTGGCCGGCTTCGGGGCGATGGCGGAGCTGAACGGCGGGGTGCCGCCGGCCTGCCACGCCTGACCGGCGGCCGGGGCCGGGGGCGTCGGTGGCGCAAACCCGTCGGGTGACCGACGCCCCACCGCCGGGCACTGGACTCCATACCGACTAGTCGGCATGATCAGGCGGACGGGCCCCGCCGGCCCCGGACCGTTCGACCGTCCCACCGTCCACGCTCCCTACGGAGGAAGCACGATGAGCAACGGCACCCCGCCCCCGCCGGCCACCGGTGCGGCACCACCCGGTCTCGACCTGGCGCGCCTGCGGGAGCACCTGGACCGGGAGCGTCCGGGCCTGGTGTCCGGGCCGCTGCGCGCGGAGTTGATCGAGGGCGGGCGGTCCAACCTCACCTACCGGGTCACCGACGGCGCCGCCTGGTGGGTGGTGCGCCGCCCGCCACTCGGGCACGTCCTGGCCACCGCGCACGACATGCGGCGCGAGCACCGGGTGATCAGCGCGCTGCACGGCACCGCGGTGCCGGTGCCCGAGGCGCTGCTCCTGTGCGAGGACGAGGCGGTCATCGGCGCGCCGTTCTACGTGATGGAGCTGGTGGCGGGCGTCCCGTACCGGAGCGCCGCGCAGTTGGCGCCGCTGGGACCGGAGCGGACCAGGGCGGTGGTGCTCTCCCTCGTCGACACGCTGGTGGCGCTACACGCGGTGGATCCGCAGGCGGCCCAGCTGGCCGACTTCGGGCGCCCGGACGGCTTCCTGGAGCGTCAACTGCGGCGCTGGGGCAAGCAGTTGGCGGCCTCCAAGAACCGCGACCTGCCGGGCATCGACGCGCTCCACGAGGCGCTGGGCCGGGCGCTGCCCACCTCCCCCGCGCCGACCGTGGTGCACGGCGACTACCGACTGGACAACGTCCTGGTGGGCGAGAACGACGCCATCAACGCCGTGCTGGACTGGGAGATGTCCACGCTCGGCGACCCGCTGACCGACCTCGGGCTGCTGGCGATGTACTGCACCGACCTGGGGCTGCCGCAGTCGCCGGTCAGCACCACCAGCGGCGCGCCCGGGCACCCCGACCCGGACGAACTGATCGCCCGTTATGCCGAACGCTCCGGCCGGGACGTCTCGGGGATCGCCTGGTACGCCGCGTTCGCGTGGTTCAAACTCGCGGTGATCCTCGAAGGCATCCACTACCGCTACACGCTCGGCCAGACGGTCGGCGCCGGCTTCGACCGGATCGGCGAGCTGGTGCCCGTCTTCATCGACCGCGGACTGACCACTCTCAAGGAAGGCTGAGGCAGCGATGGACTTCGCATTCGACGCCCGTACCGAGGAACTGCGGGCGCGGCTGAAGGCGTTCATGGCCGAGCACGTGTATCCGGCCGAAGCCGTCGTCGAGGAGCAGCGGGCCGCGCTGGCCTCGCCGTGGGACACCCCGCCGGTGGTGGAGGAGCTCAAGGCCGAGGCGCGGCGGCAGGGGCTGTGGAACCTCTTCTTGCCCGATGAGGAGCACGGCGCGGGGCTGACCAATCTCCAGTACGCGCCGCTGGCCGAACTCACCGGTCGCAGCCCCCAGTTGGCGCCGACCGCGCTGAACTGCGCGGCGCCGGACACCGGCAACATGGAGGTGCTGGCGCAGTTCGGCAACGAGCAGCAACGCAAGCGGTGGCTGGAACCGCTGCTGGCCGGGGAGATCCGCTCGGCGTTCGCGATGACCGAGCCGGAGGTGGCCTCGTCGGACGCCACCAACATCGAGACCCGGATCGAGCGGGACGGCGATGACTACGTCATCAACGGCCGCAAGTGGTACATCTCCGGGGCGATGAACCCGCTGTGCCGGATCTTCATCGTGATGGGCAAGACCGATCCGAACGGCCCGGACATCCGCCGCCAACAGTCGATGGTGCTGGTGCCGCGGGACACCCCGGGCCTGACCGTCAAGCGCGCGATGCAGGTCTACGGCTACGAGGACCACTACCACGGCGGGCACGCGGAGGTGGTCTTCGAGGACGTCCGGGTGCCGGTGGGCCATCTGATCGGCGAGGAGGGCGGCGGATTCGCCATCGCCCAGGCGCGGTTGGGGCCCGGTCGGATCCATCACTGCATGCGGCTGATCGGGATGGCCGAGCGGGCGATCGAGCTGATGTGTCGGCGGGCGGTGGCCCGTACCGCGTTCGGGAAGCCGCTGGCCGGGCAGGGCGTGGTCCAGGAGTGGATCGCCGACGCCCGGGTGGCGGTGGAGCAGCTGCGACTGCTGGTGCTGAAGACCGCCTGGCTGATGGACACCGTCGGCAACAAGGGCGCGCACACCGAGATCCAGGCCATCAAGATCGCCACCCCGCGCACGGTCGTGGACATCCTCGACAAGGCGGTGCAGTTGCACGGCGCCGGCGGGGTCAGCCAGGACTTCCCCCTGGCCGAACTGTGGGCCGGCGCCCGCACGTTGCGCCTGGCCGACGGCCCCGACGAGGTCCACCAGCGGTCGCTGGCACGGCGGGAGATCAGGCGGTACCAGTAGGGGCGCGGGGGCGCCCCCGGGCCCCGGGGGGGCGGGAATAGCCGCCCCTCGCAATCTCGTTAAGGCCCCGCAGGGGGCGCGCTCGACCCCTACGGGGACCGTTCGACCGCGCCCTACGGGTCCCGAGACCGCCCCCACGGCCCTGCGCTCCGGGGCGCGCGAACGGCCACCCTCCGTGTTGGTGCTGGAGGGTGGCCGTTGGGCTCGCGACCTCAGTGGTGGAACGCTCCGCCCTTGACGGCGGTGACGAACGACGACCAGTCGTCGGCCGAGAACATCAGCGCCGGGCCGTGCGGGTCTTTGCTGTCACGGACGGGGACGGTTCCGGGGAAGTCGTCGGAGACTTCGACACAGCTGGATTGCCCATTGCTGTAGCTGGACTTTCGCCACGTCACGCGGTCCAGGTCAGCCCTGCTCATAGTTTCCTGCCATTTCGAGTATCAGGCGCCTTGACGCCTCTTCGGGCATTGCCTTGGCCCAGATGTCGCGGAACGCGCTGTCATAGCGTTCAACCTCTCGGGGCCTATCCAAGTAGAGGTCCCCCGTGTAGCCGTCTGCGTAGACGGTCGGGGGTTCCGTTTCTCTCCCATTGCCAGTAAGCGGAAATCGGAGAATCTGGAACTGACCCGACATTACGCCTCGGTGCAAGCCGGCGCTGAACGGGACTACCTTGATCGTCACCGTGGGCAGAAGGCTCGCCTTCCCCAAGTGGCGAAGTTGCCCCGCCATCACGTTGTTCCCACCGACCGGACGCTTCAACACTGCTTCGTTGAGTGCCACGTTGAGCGTGGGTGGCTGTGTCACTCGGGTCAGGAGTGTCTGACGCTTGATGCGCACCTGAACCCGTCGAGCAATCTCGCCCGGCTCTTCGTCGGGGTTGTCTGCCTGAATGACGGTGCGGGCGTACTCGTCGGTTTGGAGTAGGCCGGGGATCAACTCCGGTTCGTACCAGTCAAGGTGCGTTGCCGCCTCCTCCAGCCCGATATAGAGATCGAACCCTTCGGGGATCGCGTCCCCGTATGCGTGCCACCATCCTTTCGCCTTCGTTTCGTGCGCAAGCCCTACAAGCGCCTCAGTGAGTGCGGGCGATGCGCCATAGAGTTCGCACATTGCCTTTACCTCTACGGCGCGAGACGAGACCTTCCCCTGCTCCACGCGCCACATGGTTGTCGGCGAACGCTCCAGCAGCTTGGCTGCCGCGTTCACCTTGAGTCCCGCGCGTTCGCGCAACTCCCCCAAGATCCGCCCCAGTTGTCGTCTTGGCACCGTTGATCCGGTCGGACCGTCCGGTTCGGCCACACCTACCCCCTCCGATCGAAGTGAAAGACTCCCGCGCCATGAATGAAAGCATCACCCGATGCCGTCTGCAATGCACGTCAACTAGCTGAAAAACCACCGCATGAAAGATTGCACGAGAGCGTGCGGCCGGAGCATTCTGGCACCTCCCGACCCGCTCAACTGGTGTACGCGGGACGGGAGAAGAGCGGTCGGCACCCGCAGCCATACGCCGACCGCTGAAGACCACGGGCCATGTAAAGACCCCCGCGACGGGGCGAACGTCCGGGGGCGTGGCCCTCAACCCCACGGAGGTTGAAGACAGTGCTCCACACTATCCGAGCGATCACCGCATCACTGCTCGGCCGGTTACTGCCCGCCCATGGCAGTCATCGATCCGCCGGTGTGTCGACTGCCGTTGGGCGCCCAGACACCCTCAAGTTCGTACTCCCCCAGGCTCCCGCCGACCAGCCGCTACAGGGTGAGGACGGGCCCTTGATCCGTCCGTACGTCCTGACGCCCGAGGAGCGCCGGGAGCGGCGGTTGCGGCGGGGGCGGCGTCGGGCGTTGTGGCTCGCGGTGCATGGCGTCGATGCCGGGCCGCGGTGGATTCACGGTGCGGAGGTGGTGAGTTGATGCCTGACATGAACGGCCCCATTCACCTGCCGGACCCGTTTCCCCTGCCGGAGCCCCAGCCGGCTGCCGGGTGCGACGTGTGCGGCGCGCTGGCCCAGCAGCGTGCACAGGCGGACGCCATCGGGGACAGGTCAAGGGTGAGCGACTGCAACGTCGAGATGCGTCGCCACCCCCACGGAAAGGCAGTGCGCACGTGAGCATCGGCGCCTGGATGCGGTGGCGTTGGTGACGCTCCGCGCCGCAGGATCGAGGATCGGAGTCCCGCCTCGCCTGAAGGCGGGGATCCCTCCGGAGAAGAAGGACGGGGCTGGGTGCGCCTCGTGGGGGACGAGGTACACCAGGCCAGGCAAGGACACACGCGGCCCGCTCCGTCGGGACCCGTAGGGCGCGGTCGAACGGTTCCCGTAGGGGTCGGGCGCGCCCCCTGCGGGGCCTCAACGAGCTGCGGGGGGCGGCTATTCCCGAGGGACGGGGATGGCGGCTATTCCCGGGCGACGGGGGTGACGTCTGTTCCCGGGAGGGGCAGGGGCGGGGGCGGCTGTTCCCGGGGGTACGGGATGGCGACTGTTCCCGGGGTACGGGGTGGGGATATCCCTGGGGGCCGAAGCCCGGGATGGCGATATTCCCGCTACGGCCGCAAGGCCCGCAGCAAGAGGTCGGCCAGGTGGTCGGCGACCTGTTGCGGCGTCAGCGGGCCGTTCTCGCGGTACCAGGTGCCCAGGTGGTGGACCGAGCCGAAGTGGTAGTCGACGACCAGGTCGGCAGGGACGTCCGCGGTGAAGACGCCGGTGCGCTGGCCCTCTTCGACCAGGGCGCGGAACCGCTCGTGGTAGCGGCGCCGTTCGGCCCGCACCTGCTTGTCCTTCTCCGGGCTCAGGTGGTGCATCGAGCGGAAGAAGATCTTGGTGTCGTCGAGGTTCTCGATGGTGGTGACCACCACGTCCGCGGCGGCGTCCCGGAGGCGTCGCTCCACCGGGGCCTCGGCGTCCGCGAAGTGGTCAAGGCGCTCCTGCTGGAGCCGCAGCACCCGCCCGTAGACCTCGTGGAGCAGGTCCTCCTTGGAGCCGAAGTAGTGGTACAGGGCGCCCTTGGTGACGCCCGCCGCGTCGACGATCTCCTGGACGGAGGTGCGGTCGTAGCCCTGCTCCGCGAAGAGCCGGGTGGCGGTGGCCAGCAGCCGCCGCGCCACCGGCTTCGCCGTGCCGTTGCCGCCGCTGGTGCCGCCCTTGTTGCCGGCCATCGCCCTCACCCGTTCCTTACGTTCCTCACGTGCGTCGGTCCTGCGCGCCGGCCGCCCGTCCGTCGTCCGCCGGCCGGTCAGCCGCGCCCGCGCAGTTCCCGTCGGAGGATCTTGCCACTCGTGGTCTTGGGAAGCTCCGGCAGGACCTCCACCGCGCGGGGGTATTTGTACGCGGCGAGCCGTTCCTTGCAGTAGCCGGCCAGCTCGTCGGGGGTACAGGAGGCGCCCGGGCGCAGGCTGACGTACGCCTTGACGGTCTCCCCGCGGTAGGCGTCCGGCACCCCGACGACGGCCGCCTCGCGCACCGCGGGATGGCGGTAGAGGACGTCCTCTACTTCGCGCGGCCACACCTTGAAGCCGGACGCGTTGATCATGTCCTTCTTGCGGTCGACGACGTAGAGCCAGCCGTCGCGGTCCATGAACCCGATGTCGCCGGTGCGCAGTTCGCCGCCCGGGATGGCCTCGGCGGTGGCGTCCGGGCGGCGCCAGTAGCCGGGCACCACCTGGGGTCCGCGGACGGTGATCTCCCCCTGTTCGCCGAACGGCAGGTCGCGGCCGGCCTCGTCGACGATCCGCACGACGGTGTCGGGGGCGGGGACGCCGACCGCGAGGGTGCCGGAGACCTTGTCGACCGGTGCCTGTTTCCCCGGCGGGACGCTGGCGCAGGGGGCGGTGCACTCGGTCAGGCCGTAGCCGTTGTGGAGGTAGGGCCCGAAGGTGGCGCGGAAGGTCTCGACGAGGGCGGGCGGCAGCGGGGCGCCGCCGGAGCTCAGCATCCGGAAGGAGGCGAAGTGGTCGGGGGTGGCGTCCGGGTGGGCCATGAGCGCCATGAAGGCGGTGGAGGGGCCCACGGTGAAGGCCGGGCGGTGCTCCCGGAAGGCGTCCAGGACGGTGCCGGCCTCGAAGCGGTAGGCCAGCGCGAGGGTGCCGGCGCTGGCCAGGCAGGCGGCCAGTTCGCAGACCATGCCGGTGATGTGGAAGAGCGGGGCGAGCGCGAAGTAGGCGGAACCGTCGGGAAGTTGGAGGCCGGTGCGCTGCCGTTCGGCGTTGTGGCTGATGTTGCCGTGGGTGTTGGTGGCGCCCTTGGGGGTGCCGCTGGTGCCGGAGGTGTAGCTGATGAGCGCGATGTCGGTGGCGGTCGGTGCGGGGACGGCGGGGGCCGGGGCGCCGGCGCGGGCCGCGGTGAGCAGGTCGTCGGCGCCCTCCTGGGGGCCGGCCGGTTCGGCGGGCAACACCCGGGGGTCGCCGCGGGTTTGCAGGCCGCGCTCGTCGGCGGTCAGCGCGAGCCTGATGGAGGGCGCCTGCGCGGCAGTGTCGCGCAGGAACGCCGCCCAGGTGCGGTCCGCGCAGATCACCGCGGTGACCTCGGCGTCGTCCAGCACGTGCCGGGTCTCGGCCGCCTTGTACATGGGGTTGACCGGGACGACCACGCCGCCGGCCTTCCACACCGCGAGCACGGCGAGCACATAGTGCGGGGTGTTCTGGAGCATCACCACGGCGCGGTCGCCGGGGCGCAGGCCGCGGGCGGCGAGGTGGCCGGCGAGGCCGTCGGAGAGCGCGTCGGTCTCGGCGTAGCTGAGGCGGCCGTCGAAGTAGGCGAGCGCGGTGCGGTCGGGGGCGCGGGTGACCGCGGCCCTGAAGGCGTGCAGGGCGGAGGGCGGGGCCTGGACGGGGGCCCGTTGGGCGTCGGTGAGTTGGGCCAGCCACGGTTTGTCCTCGTAGGTGGTCACCGGGCCTCCCCCGTGCGCGCCTCCAGCTTCTGTTGCAGCTGGTTCATGCCGGTGAGCCAGCGGTCCGGGTCGGCGGACCGGGCGGTGTAGTAGTCGGCGACCTCGGGGTGCGGCAGGACCAGGAAGCGGCCGGCGTCCATGGCCGCGAAGAGGGCGTCGGCGACGGCGTCCGGTTCGATGGCGGTCGGGGTCAGCACGAGGTCGCCGGCGGCCCCGGTGGCGGCGAGCATGTCGGTGCGCACGCCCTGCGGGCAGATGGCGTGCACCTCGATGCCGCGGTGGCGGTAGGTCAGCGACAGCCACTCGGCGAAGGCGTAGGCGCCGTGCTTGGTGACGCTGTAGGGGGCCGCGGCGACCATGGTGAGCAGGCCGGCGGCGGAGACCGTGGAGACGAACCGGCCGCTGCCGCGCGCCAGCCAGTCGGGAAGCAGCTCGCGGGCCGCCCGGACGTGCGCCATGACGTTGACGTCCCAGGCCAACGCCCAGTCGTCCTCGGGGGCTTGGGGGCCGCCGCCGGTGCCGACGCCGGCGTTGGCGCAGAAGACGTCGATGGCGCCGCCGAGCGCCTCGCGGGCCGGGCCGACGACCGCGGAGGCGTCCCCGGGGACGGCGAGCGCCCCGATCTCCTCGGCGGTCTTGCGGGCCTTGGCCTCGTCCAGGTCGTTGACCACGACCCGGGCGCCCTCGGCGGCGAACCGGCGGGCCAGTGCGGCACCGATCCCCCCGCCCGCTCCGGTCACGACAACGCCCTTGTCCCGTACGGCTGCCACGCTGCGTCTCCCTCGGTCGCCTGACTTGGCCGGGTTACCGGCAGGGGCAGACTAACCAGTCGGTATGTCCGAGCGGAAGACTCCTTTTCGACGCGGAACCACGGGAGTTCGGCCAGCGAGCAGGGGACGCACGGGTCCGGCGCGGCCGGGCGCGTTCCGCAGCGGGCCGGTGGGCGTTAGCGTGCGCACGACACGTATCCGGTCGGCGACCGATCACGGAGGTACGGCGATGGCTCTGTCGAGACGCGTTCTGCTGGGGCGGTTGGCGGCGGGCGGGGCGGCCGCGGCGACGGTCGGTGCGGGCCCCGCGCAGGCCGCGCCGCGGGTGGCCGGGCGGCGGGTGCGCACCGGCTTCGACCACCTGGCCGCGGACGGCTACCGCCTGTTGGACGGCGAGCGGGTCGGCATCGTCACCAACCCCACCGGCGTGACCCACGACGTGCGGCACATCGTGGACGTGATGCACGCCGACCCCCGGGTCCGCCTCACCGCCGTCTTCGGCCCGGAGCACGGCTTTCGGGGCACCGCGCAGGCCGGCGGCTCCGAGGGGCGCTACCGGGACCCGGCCACCGGCCTGATGGTCTACGACGCCTACGACAAGACCGTCCAGGAGCTGCGGGGCCTCTTCGCCGAATCCGGTGTGGACACCGTCCTGTTCGACATCCAGGACGTCGGCGCCCGCTTCTACACCTACGTCTGGACGCTCTACGACTGCATGGTGGCGGCCGCCCTGGCGGGCCTGCGGTTCGTGGTGCTGGACCGCCCCAACCCGGTGACCGGGCGGGCCGCGACCGGGCCCGTCCTTCATCGGCGCTTCGCCTCGTTCGTCGGCCGGGAGCCGATCGCGCAGGCGCATGGGATGACGGTGACCGAGCTGGCGCGGCTGTTCAACGGCGAGTTCGTGCCGCGGGCCGCCGGGCGGCCGGTGGAGCTGGCCACCGTCGCGATGACCGGCTGGCGGCGCGCGGACTTCTTCGACGCGACCGGGCTGCCCTGGGTGCCGCCCAGCCCCAACATGCCCACCCCCGACACCGCGCTGGCCTACGCCGGCACCGGCCTGTTCGAGGGCACCAACCTCTCCGAGGGCCGGGGCACCACCCGGCCCTTCGAACTCCTCGGCGCCGAGGGCCTGGACCGCCGGTGGGCCGAGGCCGCGGGCGAACTCGGCCTGCCCGGTGTGCACTTCCGGGAGGCGTACTTCGTGCCGACCTTCTCCAAGTTCCAGGGCAAGACGGTCGGCGGCGTGCAACTGCACGTCCACGACCGGGCCGCGTTCGACCCGGTGCGGACCGGCATCGGCCTGCTGGTCACCGCCAAGCGGCTCTGGCCGCACTTCGCCTGGCTCGCCGACCACTTCGACCATCTGGCGGGCACCGCCACCGTCCGCACGATGATCGACGCGGGCGCCGACACGGACGAGGTGGTGGGGGCGTGGCGGGCGGAGCTGGCGCGCTTCGGGGCGGCGCGGGAGCGGTATCTGCGGTACCGGTAGGCGGGGCCCACGCGCCCCATCTCGTCATCCGGGACGGGTCGTTCACGCTCTTGACTGCCCTGTACACCGACCGTGAGAGTGCGCAGGTGCACAGAGACGCGACAGCAGCAGCACCGGCGGCCGGCGAGCCGACCGGGGAGCCGGCCGGCGGCGAGCGCCTGCGGCGGGTGGCGGTGGCCTCGTTCATCGGGACGGCCATCGAGTTCTACGACTTCTACATCTACGGGACCGCCGCCGCCCTGGTCCTCAACAAGGCGTTCTTCCCGACCCTCGACCCGGTCAACGCCACCCTGGCGTCGTTCTCCACCTACGCGGTGGCGTTCGCCGCCCGGCCGCTGGGCTCGGTGGTCTTCGGGCACTTCGGCGACCGGGTCGGCCGGAAGTCGGTCCTGGTGGCCTCGTTGCTGCTGATGGGGCTGTCGACGGCGTGCGTGGGGCTGTTGCCTGGATACGGCACGCTGGGCGTCTGGGCCCCGTTGCTGTTGATCCTGTTGCGCTTCCTGCAGGGGATCGGGCTCGGTGGCGAGTGGGGCGGGGCGGCGCTGCTGGCGGTCGAGCACGCGCCGCGCGGCCGCCGCGGGCTGTACGCCGCGTTTCCGCAACTCGGGCCGTCCGTGGGGTTCTTCGCGGCGACCGGGGTGTTCTGGCTGCTGTCGGAGGCGATGAGCGACGCGGCGTTCGCGTCGTGGGGTTGGCGGGTGCCGTTCCTGCTGTCGTTCCTGCTGGTGGGGGTGGGGCTGTTCGTCCGGCTGAAGATCAGCGAGACGCCGGTCTTCGCGCGGGTGTTGGACGCGCAGGAGGCCAGCCGGGTCCCGGTGTTGGACGTGCTGCGCCGCCATCCGCGCCAACTCCTGCTGGGCACCGGCGGGATGGTGGTCGCCTACGGCCTGTTCTACACCGCGACCACCTACTGCCTCTCCTACGCCACCGGCACCCTGGGCATCTCCCGCACCACCATGCTCGGCCTGTCGCTGGTCGCCTGTCTGTTCCTGGCCGCGGGCACCTGGCTGGCGGCCACCCGCTCCGACCAGTTGGGGCGCCGGAAGCTGGTCCTGGGCGGCTCCGGGCTCGCGATGGTGTGGGGGCTGGCACTCTTCCCGCTGCTGGACACCCGGCAACCGGTGCTGATCGCGCTGGGCGTCGGCGGCGCGCTGCTCTGCATGGGCGTGGTCTACGGGCCGATGGGCGCCTATCTGCCGGAGCTGTTCGGGGCCACCGTGCGCTACTCGGGCGCCTCGCTCGCCTACAACCTCGGCGGGGTGCTGGGCGGGGCCATCGCGCCGCTGGTCGCCACCCGGCTCCAGGCGGCGTTCGGTTCGGCGTCGGTGGGCTGGTACGTCAGCGCGATGGCGTTGGTGTCGCTGGGGTGCGTGCTGGCGCTGCCGGAGACCCGGGAGCGGGAACTGCTCGGCTGAGCCGGGCCGTTGGGGCGGCTCAGGGCCGCAGCCACCACCGTTCACTCTCCCAGGAGAGCGCCTCCCACAGGCGGTTGAGGGGGTGCTCGGGGCCGTAGGAGGCGCGTTCGCCGCGCCGGGTGAAGGCGCCGACCAGGACCTCCGTGCGGGGGCCGACGTCGCCGGTGACCTCCAGGGTGCGCAGCCCGTCGGCCTCCGGGAGGTGCCCGTCGGAGGCGGCCTCGCCCAGGCCCCGGGTGACCAGCATCGCGCCGCTGACCACGCCCGAGCGCAGCAGCTCGAAGCCGTAGTGCGCGGCCTCTATCTCGGCCGCGACGGTCAGCCGTTGGCGGTAGTCGCTGCCGTACCAGGCGGTCAGGAAGCGGCCGATCAGCCCGCCGGTGGAGACCACCAGCGGCAGCCGCGGCAGGTCGCGGGCATGCACGGTGCCGCCGGGCAGCCGTTCCGGCGGGAGGTTGGTCAGCAGGGCCAGCCCGGTGCGCCGCCACTCCAGCACCTCGAACGGGGCGAGTTGGGCGGCCTCCTCGCCCTCGGTGACCACCACGCTGCCGCAGACCAGGTCCAGTTCCTTGGAGCGGAGCTTGGTGAAGAGGTCGCCGGTGCGGACGTGGGTGATCTTCAGGTCGACGCCCTCGCGGTCGAAGTCCTCGCTGACGTACTCCACGGCGTCCAGGAGGAAGCCGAGGGTGTAGCGGGTGGTGCCGACGGAGAGCGTGCGGCCGAGCCGGCGGCGGGCGTCGTGGACGCCCTCGGTCCAGGCGCCGAGGGTGCGCCGGGCCAGATCGACCAGCGCCTCGCCGGTGGCGGTGAACAGGGCGTCGCGGCCGCGGCCCTGCTTACGGACCAACTCCTCGCCGCACAGCGCCGCGAACGTGCGGTTCATGGTGTCGAGTTGCTTCTGCACGCTGGACTGTTCGCGGCCCAGTCGGCGGGCGGCCGCCAGCGCGGTGCCCGTCTCGTGCACCGTGATCAGCGTGCGGAGCTGGTCCATCGTGGTGTCGAGCAGCCCGGACGGGTACTGCTGCGGAATCGGATGTGGCTGCGGACCGGACACGACCATGGCCCTACTCGCTTTCCCTTCCCCCGAATTCAGGAATGAGCAGCATAGCCGCACCCGAAAACTGCTCCGGAGATCATCGGGGATTATCTGCGGATTTCTTCCGGAAAATGCTGGATGCGTTAGCGGTACCCGTGGAATGGTCGGGGCAATCGCGCACCGCACAACTACGTTCTTCACAAGGGGAGTTAAGCTCGTGAGCCATTCCCAGGCCGCCCTTCGGCGGCCCGGTACCCTCGTCGCCGCCGTGGCCTGCTCGGCGGCGTCGGCGCTGGCCGCTTTCGCCGGCGCGCTCGTCGTCCTCACCCGGGGCCGCGGCCTCGCGGTCGAGAACATCGAGCAACTCATCCGGGACGCCCCGGAAGACGTCGGGCTGCGCGTCGGCACCACGCCGGCCGCGTTCAAGGCGATGTCCGGTCCCCTGTGGGACGGGCTGGTCGACGACCGTTACAGCACGCTGCTGGCCCGCGGCGTGCTGGCCGCGATCCTCGGGCTGTGCCTGCTGGCCTTCGGCCTGTACGCCGGCAACGGCGCGGTCTGGGCACGGGTGTTGGTCACCGTCTGCGCGGTGCTGGCGGCGCCGGTGCACGCCCTGGTCTGGCTGGACCACGCGCCGACCGCGCTCCTGATACCGACGCTACTCGCGCCGGCGGCCGCGCTGGCCGCGGTGGTGCTCGCCTGGTTGCCGCCGGGCGGGCGTTATGCCGCACAGCGCAAGGAACACAAGCGGAATGCGGCGGCGGTGCAGCCGACCGGGGCGGCTTCCGCTTAATCCGCGGAAAACGGAGGGGAATTGGCGCGGCCCCGGGGTGCGGGCACCCCGGGGCCGGGCCCTTACCCGCGACTACCTATGGGCGGGGAATTCCACCACCTGCTGATAGGTGGGGCGGTTCTGCCAGGTCATCTTGGCGTGGGTCAGGCCGCCCACCGCGCGGTGCACGATCGCGTCGGCGCACCACTGGTCGCCGGCCTTGCAGTTGTCGTCGCCCGGGTAAACCTGGGCAGCGGTCTTGGCGTTGGCCTGTTGGAGGGTGACCAGCAGGGTGTCCCGGCAGGCGGAAAGGTCGCCGTTGCCGCAGTAGCGGGCCGCGAGCGGTCCCTGGACCCGGTCGCCGAGCACCGCGCGCAGGTCCTTGTCGACGTAGGACCACCAGCCGTACTGGAAGGCCGACCCGGCGTGCGCCCCGGTGGGGCCGTGGCCGGCAGACGGGGACTCGTCAATGGCGAGGTTGGCGCCCAGCGCGCCGTACAGGTCGGTGCCCAGGCCCGGTTGGAAGACGCCCTTGACCATCAGAGGCCACCAGGCGTCCATCAGCAAGATGGCGTCGGAGTGCGCGTAGGTGCCCGAGCCGGGGGTGGTCTCGCGGCGCTGGGCGCCGTCCTTGCGCCAGGCGTCCAGCCGTTGCACCGCGGTGCGCAGCGCGGGGTCGGCGATCGGCTTGCTGCCCAGGACCCGCAGCAGGTCGGGCAGCACGTCCTCGCCGCGCAGGTCGGTGAGGGCGGCGTCGGCCATCGCCCGGGTCAGGGCGGCGCGGGTGACGCCGCCGTCCCTGGTCAGCGCGCGGACCCGGTCGTCGAGGAGGTTGGCGCGGTGCACCGAGCCGTTGCCGAAGCCGGCCGAGTCGTACTCCTTGGCCTGCTTGTTGTTCCAGGAGACGTAGTAGTCCTGGTCGATCGAGTGCGGGTGCTGGGCCGGCGGGGTGTAGGCGGTGGTGTTGGTGGCCGGGTCGAAGTCCTTCCACTCGTAGGCCGGTTCGGCCTTGACGGGCAGCGCGGGGTCGACGTCGGGGTTGCGGACGGGGTTGAGGCCGCTGTTGTAGTACGCGATGTCACGGGAGTCGGCGTAGAACCAGTTGAAGGCGTAGCCGATGTGCTGGGCGGCCGCCTGGAAGCTCTTGGCGTCGCGGACGTACGCGGGGTCGTTGAGCATCTGGAAGCCGATGATGGAGTCGGCCTCGTGGCGGTAGGTGGAGCGCAGCGCGGCGTAGGCGACGGGCTTGCCGCCGACGGTGGCGCGGTGGGTGACGATGCCGTACTTGGTGCGGAAGACCTGCATCCGGTAGGAGCCGGCCGCGGTGGGGTCGGCGATGGTGGGCTTCCAGGAGGTGGTGCGCTCCAGCTTCTCCATCGGCAGGCACCGGCCGTGGTAGCGGTAGGAGGTGGACTCCTTGGTGGGCGCCGAGCCGTCCGCGTTGCACAGGTCCAGGGCGTAGGTGTCGGTGATGTCCTGGCCGGCGGAGGTGGCGCTCCAGGAGTAGTCCTGGCCGCGGCCGAGCTGGACGTACATCCCGACGCCGGCGAACGAGGCGCCGCGGGCGCTGATGCCGGGCCCCTGGATCTCCTGGAGCATCAGGAGTTGGGGCGCGAAGTAGCCGGTCTGCGGGCCGAAGACGGCGACCGGGTGGCCGCTGGCGGTGTGCTTGCCGGAGACCAGCAGGGCGTTGGACATCCCGCGGTGCTGGGTCGGATCGAAGCTCCCCTTGGGCAGCACGCCGTCCTTGAAGAGACCCTCCAACTTCCGGTACTTCTCCGGGGCCTTGACCGGGTCCCGGGGCGGGGTGGCGCTCGTGGAGGCGGCGGCGCCGGTGCGGTCGAAGACCAGCGGCTCGGGGGTGACGCTGCCGGGGTCGGGCAGGGCGGTGCCCTTGGCGTGGGCGGGCTTGACGGCGTAGGGGAAGCTCTGGCCGTCGTGCAGGGTCAGAGCCGCCTCGGGGTCGTTCCGCTCGCGGAAGGACTCCCAGACCTTGGTGCCCTTCTCCAGGCCGTACTTGTGCTGGGCGGAGAGCAGGGCGAGGGCGGACGGCACCTCTCCCCCGCCGCCGTTGCCGAAGAGGCCGCCGACGACGGAGGCCAGGGCTATCAGGTCGGTGAGCTTGAACGGCTGGATCTCGCCGGCGTTGGTGACCGCGTCGATGTGGCCGGTGACGACGTACTCGCCGGGGAAGTAGCGGCCCTTCTTGGACTGTTCGCGGTAGGCGTTGATGCCGTCCACGTACGCCTGGGCGTCGGCCATGGCCTGTTTGCCGCGGGCGCCGTTGTGGGTGCGGATGGCGTCGACCTGCGCCTGGAGGTCGGCCTCGGTGTACGGGGCGGAGGGCCAGAACTGTTGCTCCAGGCCCTGGTTGGCGGGAGCACCGCCGGCGAACGAGGTCAGCTCGCCGCGGCCGATGTGGCGGAAGAGGTCCATCAGCCACAGCCGGTCCTGGCCCGCGGCATAACCGGCGCCGTACTCGGTGCCGTAGCGGGTGGTGCCCTTGATGTGCGGGACGCCGGTCTTCTTGTCGCGGGTGATGGTGACATCGGGGCGCGGGGTGCTCACCGAGCCGATCTGGTCCTTCGGGACGCCGAAGGAGGCGTCGTTGTAGAAGTCGGTGAGGGTGGCGTCGGTGAGCGAACGGTAGCCGCCGGCAAGGGCGTTGTAGGGGGCGATCTGGTCGGTGGTGTGCGGCGGGTGGGTGCCGAACAGCTTGTTGCCGAGGATCTGCACCAGGGTGGCGTTGCCCGTCGCGCCCGGCGGGAGGATGTCCGCGCACTGGCCCTGACAGTAGTCCTCGGAAGTCTGCGGTGCGGCCGCGGCCGCGGTGGGGGGCGGTGCCAAGAACGTGGCACCCAAGGCGAACAGGGCTGCCGTGGCGGCCGTCCTGAGCCTTCCGGTACGTCGTCGCATTCCTGCTCCTCGAAGGGGTCCCTGCTCGCCACGAGCTCGGGGAGGCTGCGCCGGACGTTACCGTCGGTTACTCGTTACCGGAAGATGAACAACGGTCACCTTTTCGTACTCCCCACCGTGGGCAGGAGGTTGGGGCCGGACACCCCGGCACATCGCCACCCAAATCCGCAAGGGAATTCGATGGATCCGGGGGGCGGCCGGCTACGTCCATTCCGTGTCCAGTCGGGATCCTCCTCGGAGGTGGAAGCACCATGGCCAGTTTCAGAGCCCTCGCAGAACAGGTCCGCAATCCACGCCTCGCCACCGTTCGGCGACGCACCGCACTGCGCAAGTGCCTTGAGCGCTTCGCCCCTTACGGGCACCGCGCCACCTGGCACCACCTGTGCACCCGGGCCGGGTTCGCCACACAGGACCGCGATCCGGATCCGGCGCGGCTGGTGGCCGCGCTCGCCGAGCTGGAGGAGGCACGCGCCCTCTGGCTCGCCTACGAGCAGGAGTTCGCGGCCCGCCGCCGCCGCGAGAAGCACGAGGGCATCCGCCAACCCAGCGCCCTCGACGACTGGCACCGCCGCACCTGGGGCGGCTGCGACATCGTGCCCTGCGCCTCCCCGCACCGGCACCCGGCGGCCCGCCTCTCCGAGGTGCTGCGCCGCATGATCGCCGCGATGGAGGCGGGAGCCCCGCGCCACGACTGCCCGGTCTGCGGCGGCACCGGCTTCGCCTGGGCCCCCGGCCTGGACGGCTGCCCGGCCAACGGCCCGGCCTGCCGGGACTGCGGGGCGCTCGCCCCGGCGTCCGTCCTGACCCCCGAGGCGCTGCACACCGCCGACCTGGCCGCCGGACGGGCCTTCGCGGCGGCCTGACCCCGCCGCGCGCGAACACCGCACTCCCCTCCCACCGCGGAGTGTCAGACCCGCCTGACATCATCGGACCCATGCTCCAGATGCTGCAGGTATGTCTCAACGGCCCCCGGACGGCGGCCGATTCCGGTGCCGTGCCACTGACGCCGGCCGCGCTCGCCCAGTCGGCGCGGCGGGCGGTCGCGGCCGGCGCCCAGGACGTCCACGTCCACCCCAAGACCCCGTGCGGCCAGGACTCCCTCTCGCCGCGGGTGGTCGGCCCGGTCCTTGAGGCGATACGGGAGGCGGTGGACGTACCGGTGGGCGTGACGACCGGCGCCTGGGCCGAGCCGGACCCCGGGCGCCGGGCGGAGCGGATCGCCTCCTGGACGGTCCTGCCCGACCACGCGTCGGTCAACTGGCACGAGCCGGGCGCCGATGCGGTCGCCGCGGCGCTGCTGGCGCGCGGCGTCGGCATCGAGGCGGGCATCTGGGCCGGCACCACGGCCGCCGCCCACTTCGCCGCCTCCCCGCTGGCCCCGCGCGTGCTGCGGGTGCTCGCCGAGGTCATCGACGACACCGACCCGCACTCCGCGCCCCACACAGCCCGGCAGTTGCTCGCCGAGCTGGCCGAAATACCGCACGGCCGCCCGGTGTTGCTGCACGGCCAGAACGGCGGCGCCTGGCCGGTGCTGCGACTGGCCGCCGAGCTGGGCCTGGCCAGCCGCATCGGAATCGAGGACGCCCTCGCGCTACCGGACGGCACACCGGCGCCCGACAACGCCGAACTGATAAGCCACGTCATCGAGTTGACGGGCCCCCTTCCAGCGGCCTGACCGAGCCGGTACGTTCCGCCGCATGCCCGTCCTCGACCGCACCCCCGCCCGCGCGCCCGAGGGCTGGAGCCGCTGGCTCGTCCCGCCCGCAGCCCTGGCCATCCACCTCGCCATCGGCCAGGCGTACGCCTGGAGCGTGTTCAAGCCGCCGCTGGAGGGGGCGTTGAGGCTTTCCGGGACGGCCTCCGCGCTCCCGTTCCAGTTGGCGATCGTGACGCTGGGGCTGTCGGCGGCGTTCGGCGGCACCCTCGTCGAACGCCGCGGCCCGCGCTGGGCGATGGCGCTCTCGACGGTCTGCTTCTCCGCGGGCTTCCTGGTCTCCGCCCTGGGCGCGGCCACCGGCCGGTTCTGGTTGATCGTCGTCGGCTACGGCGCGCTCGGCGGGATCGGACTGGGCATCGGCTACATCTCCCCGGTCTCCACGCTGCTGAAGTGGTTCCCGGACCGCCCCGGCACGGCCACCGGCATCGCCATCATGGGCTTCGGCGGCGGCGCGCTGATCGCCTCGCCCGCCTCCACCCAACTCCTGGCCGCCCTGGGCACCGACGCCGCCGGCATCGCCTCGACCTTCCTGGTGATGGGCCTGGCGTACGGCGTCTTCATGACGCTCGGGGTACTGCTGGTACGGGTCCCGCCCGAGACACCACCGCCGGCCGCCGAAGCCGCGGCACCGCCCGGCCCGCCCCTCACCACCATCCAGGTCTCGGCCCGAAGCGCCCTGCGCACCCCGCAGTTCTGGTGCCTGTGGGTGGTCCTGTGCACCAACGTCACCGCGGGCATCGGCATCCTGGAGAAGGCTGCCCCGATGGTCACGGACTTCTTCGCGCGCACCACCGCCCCGGTCGGCGCCTCGGCCGCGGCCGGCTTCGTCGGGCTGCTCTCGCTGGCCAACATGGCCGGCCGGCTCACCTGGTCCGCGCTCTCCGACGTGATCGGCCGGAAGAACGTCTACCGCCTCTACCTCGGCGCCGGCGCCCTGCTGTACGTGCTGATCGTGGTGGTCGGCGACGCTTCCAAGCCACTGTTCATCGGCTGCGCGGCGGTCATCCTCTCCTTCTACGGTGGTGGATTCGCCACCGTTCCGGCGTATTTGCGCGATCTGTTCGGCACCTATCAGGTTGGCGCGATCCACGGCCGGCTGCTCACCGCCTGGTCCACCGCCGGCGTCCTCGGCCCGCTGATCGTCAACGCCGTCGCGGACGCCCGGAAGTCCGCCGGGTATGGCGGCCCGGCGCTCTACACCACTTCCTTCGCCATCATGATCGGCCTGTTGGCGGTGGGGTTCGTCGCCAACGAGCTGATCCGCCCCGTCCACCCCCGTCACCACGAACCCCCCGCGCCCGCCGGGTCCCCGGCACCGGCGGCGGCCGAAGCGAACGGAGCCGACCGGTGAACCCGCGCCGCACCGCCCTCGCGATCCTCGCCTGGCTGTGGGTCACCCTCCCGCTCGCGTACGGCCTTTACGAGCTGGCCGGGAAGGTGAAACAACTGTTCACGGGCTGATCGCGGGTGAACCTCCGCCCGGCGTCGGCCCGTTCCGCCGGTGCGGCACCCGGGCCGCGCCGGCACCGACGAGAGGGTGGCCGTCCATGCCCGAACTGCACGACCTGACCGCGCTCGAACAGGCCGCGGCGATCCGGTCGGGGGAGCTGTCCCCGGTCGAGCTCACCGACCACTACCTCGCGCGGATCGAGCGGCTGGACGACACCCTGGGCGCCTTCCTCACCCGTACCCCGGAGCTCGCCCGCGCGCAGGCCGCCCGGGCCGAGGCCGAGGCCACCGCGGCCCGCCGCGAGGACCGCGCGCTGCCACCGCTGCACGGCGTCCCGGTGCCCGTGAAGGACCTCAGCCGGGTCGCCGGGGTGCGCTGCACGATGGGCTCGGCCGCCCTGGCCGACCACGTCCCGGACACCGACGACCACGTCGTCACCGCGCTGCGCCGGGCCGGCACCATCATGCTGGGCAAGACCAACACCCCCGAATTCGGGCTGCCTTGCTACACCGAGAACCGACTCGCGCCGCCCGCCCGCACCCCCTGGGACCCGAAGCGCTCGGCGGGCGGCTCCAGCGGTGGCGCGGCCGCGGCGGTCGCCGGCGGCCTGGCGCCGGTCGCGCACGCCAGCGACGGCGGCGGCTCGATCCGCATCCCCGCGTCCTCATGCGGGCTCTACGGCATCAAGCCCAGCCGCGGCCGGATCAGCAGCGGCCCGCTGCTGCACGACGTGACGGGCCTGAGCACCTCGGGCCCGCTGGCCCGCACGGTCGCCGACGCGGCCGCGCTGCTGGACGCGATGGCCGGCACCCGGCCCGGCGACCCGTACACCGCGCCGCCGCTGCCGCCCGGCGAGACCTTCGCCGACCAGGCGCGTCGGGACCCGGGGCGGCTGCGGATCGGGGTGCTCACCCAGGCCCCGCTCCCGGACGTCACGGTGCACCCCGACTGCCGCACCGCGGTCGCCAAGACCGTCGCCCTGCTCGGCGAACTCGGCCACGAGACCGAGGAGTTGTCCCTCCCGGCCGACGACGAGATCCTGCACGCCTTCACCCGGGTCTGGTCGGTGATGGCCGCCAACCGGCCCGTCCCGCCGGGCGGCGAGGAGCTGCTGATGCCGCTCTCCCGCCATCTGCGGGCCCGCGGCCGGGAGGTCCTCGGCACCGCCTTCGCCGGCTCCCTCTACGCCTTCCGGAAGCTGGCGCAGACCCTCACCGACGGCCTGCTGTCGCCGGACACCGGCTACGACGTGCTGCTCTCCCCCACCCTGGCCGCGCCGCCGGCGACGGTCGGCGGGCTGCGCAACGACGCCGATCCGCAGGCCGAGTTCGCCGCGATCGGCCGTTTCACGCCGTTCACCGCGTTCTACAACGCCACCGGCCAGCCCGCGGTCAGCGTCCCGCTGCACTGGAACGACCAGGGGCTACCGATCGGCGTCATGCTGGGCGGCCGCTACGGCGACGAGGCCACCCTGATCGCGCTCTCCGCGCAGTTGGAGGCGGCCCGCCCGTGGGCACACCGCAAGCCGCCCGTGTGGTGAACCATCGACCGTGCCCCTAGGTCCCGTCGTCAAACTCCCGTCGTTCGCCCGGAGGGCGGGCGGGAGTCTGACGACAGGACCTAGTCCCGCTCGTCGGGGCAGCGCTTCCCCATGTCGGCGCCCTTCTTGGACGCCGGCGCCGGGTCCGTGGCGCGGCGGTCCACCCGCAACCGGCGGGCGCCCGGGCCCTGTTGGCCGAGGTTGTCGTCGGGGTTGGACAGCGCGCAGTGCGACAGCGACAGGCAGCCGCAGCCGATGCAGTCGGTCAAGTGGTCGCGCAGCTCGACGAGTTGCTTGATCCGTTCGTCGAGCTCGGTGCGCCAGACCTCGGAGAGCCGGGCCCAGTCCTCGCGGTTGGGGGTCCGCTCGTCCGGCAGCTCCGCCAGCGCGTCCCGGATCACCGCGAGCGGGATGCCGACCCGTTGGGCGGCCCGGATGAAGGCGACCCGGCGCAGCGTCTCGCGGTGGTAGCGGCGCTGGTTGCCGGCGGTGCGGGTGCTGCTGATCAGGCCCTTGGACTCGTAGAAGTGCAGGGCCGAGACGGCCGCGCCGCTGCGCGCGGAGAGCTGGCCGACGGAGAGCTCATGGACCTTGAACGGGATCTGGGGCACACCGTCAACCCTACGACCTCGTGCGGCCGGCCTCCGGGGCGGTCCGTGGCGGGGCGTTGACAGCGGGCACCCGCCCTCGCATGCTGAGCAAGCGCTTAGAAATGCTGCTGAGGCTGAGGAGGCGGACGACGAATGGCTGAGCCCCGGGTGTTCGGGTCGGTGGAGGAGCTGCGCGCGGCGGTCGGCGAGGAGCTGGGGCCCAGCGACTGGCTGGAGATCGACCAGCGGCGGATCGACCTGTTCGCGGACGCCACCGGCGACCACCAGTGGATCCACGTCGATCAGGAGAAGGCCGCGGCCGGCCCGTTCGGCACCACCATCGCGCACGGCTACCTCACGCTGTCGCTGCTGCCGGTCTTCGTCCCGCAGCTGCTGCGGGTGGACAACGTGAAGATGGGCATCAACTACGGCACCAACAAGGTGCGTTTCCCGGCCCCGGTCCCGGTCGGCTCGCGGCTGCGCGCCCGGGCCACGGTGGCGGAGGTGGCCGAGGTGACCGGCGGGGTGCAGCTCACCACGGTGGTGACGGTCGAGCGGGAGGGCGGCGAGAAGCCGGTCTGCGTGGCGGAGTCGGTCAGCCGCTTCCACCTGTAGCCCGGGGAGCCGGGCCGGCCGTCAGGCGGGCCCGCCCACCATGCGCAGCACGAGGTCGGCGTAGAGCGCGCCGACCTCGTCGGGCGTGCGCGGGCCCGTCGCGGAGAACCAGCGGGCGACGTCCACGCACAGCGACAGCACGGCCAGGGTGGTGCCGGGGACGTCGTCCACGGAGAACTCCCCGCTGTCCGCGCCGTCCTGGATGATCTGACGGAGCAGCCGGTCGGTGCGGCGGCGCAACCCGGCGACCTCGGCGTAGTGCTCCTCGCTGAGCGCCTGGAGCTCGTACTGGATGACGCGGGCGGTGGTGTGGTGTTCGGCGTGCCAGCGGGCGAAGGTGCGCACCGCGTCGCGGAGCCGGTCGGTGGCGCTGCCCGGGGCCTCGGCGGCCGCGGCCATGATGTGCAGCGCCTTCTCGTGGCCGATGCCGCTGATGCGGTAGAGCAGCTCCTCCTTGGTCTTGTAGTGGATGTAGAGGGCGGCCGGGCTCATGCCTGCGCGGCCGGCGATGTCGCGGGTGGTGGTGGCGTGGTAGCCGCGCTCGGCGAACGCCCGGACGGCGGCGCCGACCAGTCGCCGCGCGGCGTCCGGGGTCACCCCGGACCACTCGTCGCCCGCCTCCGCCGCCCGCTCGGCCGCACCCATCGCCGCTCCCCGCTCCTCGATCCGCCAGGGGCCTTCCGCTGCCCGGACCGACCACCCTACCGTGCCGCTGAGCAAGCGCTTAGGGGTACGGCGGGGGGAAGGGGCGACGGAACGCCCGGGCAGGGACGGTGCGTCGGCACCAGAGGCCGCTAGCACGCCGTCAGAAGGCCGCCATGCCGCTAGCACGCCATCAGAAGGCCGAGACGCCGGTCAGCGCGCGGCCGATGAGCAGCTTCTGGATCTGGCTGGTGCCCTCGTAGAGGGTCATCACCCGGGCGTCCCGCAGCAGTTTGCCGACCGGGTACTCGTCGATGTAGCCGTAACCACCGAAGACCTGGAGGGCGTTGCTCGCGGCGCGCACCGCGGCCTCGGAGGCGAACAGCTTCGCCTTGGACGCCTCGGTGGCGAACGGCTCGCCGCGGTCGATCAGATCGGCCACCCGCCAGGTCAGCAGCCGCGCCGCGTCCACGTCCACCGCGATGTCGCTGATCAGCTCCTGGACGAGTTGCCGGCCGGCGATCGGGGCGCCGAACTGCTCGCGCTGGCCGGCGTATGCGAGGGCGGCGTCCAGCGCGGCCTGGGCGATGCCGACGCAGCCGGCGGCGACCGACATCCGCCCCTTGGCCAGCGCGGACATCGCGACCGAGAAGCCCTTGCCCTCGGGGCCGAGCAGGGCGGCGGCGGGCACCCGGACGCCCTCCAGGACGAGTTCGGCGGTGGCCTGGCCGCGCAGCCCCAGCTTGCCGTGGATCGGGCGGCGGGTCAGGCCCGGGGTGTCGGTGGGTATCAGGAAGGCGCTGATCCCCTTGTGGCCGGGGCCGCCGGTCCGGGCGAAGAGCAGAACGACGTCCGCCACGGTGCCGTTGGTGATGAACATCTTGCCGCCGTCGATGACCCAGTTGTCGCCGTCCCGGACCGCGCGGGTGGTCAGGGCGGCGGCGTCGGAGCCGGTGCCGGGCTCGGTCAGGCCGAAGCAGCCGAGCGCCTCGCCGGCGGCGAGCCGGGGCAGCCAGGCGCGCTTCTGTTCCTCGTCGCCCCAGGCGGCGACGGTCTTGGCGACCAGCCCGAGCGAGACCGAGACGATGCCGCGGACCGCGGAGTCGCCGCGCCCCAACTCCTCGGTGACCAGCGCGTAGGCGAGGTGGTCGCCGCCGGAGCCGCCGTACTCCTCGGGGATGGTCAGCCCCAGGAAGCCGAGGTCGCCCAGCTTGCGGACGATCCCCGGGTCGACCCGTTCGGCGCGGTCCCAGTCCCTGGCGTGCGGGGCGATCTCGCGGTCGGTGAAGTCCGCGGCGAGCCGGCGCACCGCGGTCTGCTCTTCAGTGAGCTCCAGGTTCATCGAGGGCCCCTTGTCGACGGGAACGGGAGCGCGCACGGCGCATTAATTAGCAGTGCTAGTTTCTTGCGGGCAGCCCCTACTATGTGCGGCATGGCCCGACCCCGCAAGCCCCTGCTGAGCCGCGAGCGCATCGTCACCACCGCGCTGGCGCTGATCGACGCGGAGGGGCTGGCGGCGCTCTCCACCCGGCGGCTGGCGGCGGAGTTGGGGGTCAGCGGCCCCTCCCTCTACAACCACTTCACGACCAAGGACGAGATCCTGGACGCGGTGGCCGACACCGTCATCGCCCAGGTCGACGTCTCCACCCTGGCCACCGGCGCAGACTGGCGGGCCGGCCTGCTGGACTGGGCCCGCTCCTACCGCGCCGCGCTGGCCGCCCATCCGCACATCGTGCCGTTCCTCGCCCAGGGCCCGGGCCGCCGGCCGGCCGGGCTGAAGATGGCCGACGCGGCGTTCGGCGGCATGGTCGAGGCCGGCTGGCCGCCGGCCCTGGCCACCAAGGTGTGCGCGATGGTGCGGTACTTCGTCGCCGGCTCGGCGCTCGGCTCGTTCGCCCGCGGCTTCGTGGACGACCCCGGAGCCTATGACCCGGCCGACTATCCGCACCTGGGCCAGGCGCACCTGCTGGCCGAGCACCAACGCCGGGTGGACGAGGGCGCGTTCGAGGCCGGGCTGCTGGCGCTGGTGGACGGTCTGGGCCTGCACCACCCCGAACTGGCACCTGGCTGAGGCGCTTTCCCGATACGCATGTACAGTGCACCAGTCCCTGGCGGGCAGGGGCGAGATGCGTCCTGCGGAGGCGGAAATGCGCCAACCCAGCACGGCCGAGGGCGGGCCGGTTGCCAAGAGCTTCGAGAGGTCGACGTTCCGCTGGAGCAGAGCGCTCACGGCGGTGCTGCGCGGCCAGGCACAGGTCGACTTCCTGCCCAGCGCCCTGGCCGGGCTGGTGTTCTCGGTGGCGCTGTTCGCCGCGGGCTGGCAGTACGGCCTCTACGGACTGCTCGGCGCGGCCGTCGGCACCGGCACCGCGCACCTGCTGGGCGTGGACCGCGACCGGGTCGCGGCCGGCCTTGAGGGCTTCAACGCCTGCCTGGTCGGCGTCGCCTGCGCGGTCTTCCTCGACGCCGACCACCTCTCCACGCTGCTGATCGCGGTGGCCGCCAGCGCGGCCGTCACCGTCGTCACGGCCGCCGCCGCACGGGTGTTGGGCACCTGGGACCTGCCCACCTTCACCCTGCCGTTCTGCCTGACGGCCAGCGCGCTGACCGTCGCCGCGCCCGGCTTCCAGCGCGTCTGGCACCTGTCCGACGACCTCGCCGCGCTGCCCAGGACGGCGTCCGGGCCGACCGCGCTCAGCCTCACCGACCTCTGGCACGCCTTCTTCACCAACATCGGTGAGGTCTTCCTGATGCCCCAGTGGTACGTCGGCCTCATCTTCCTGGTCGGCATCTTCGTCGCCGACCGCCGCCTGGGCCTGCTGGCCTGCGCCGGCAGCGCCGTGGCCATCGCCACGTCCTGGGCGCTCGGCGCCCCCGCCGACCAGGTGCGGCAGGGGCTGATGGGCTACGACGCGGTGCTGGTCGCCATGGCGCTGGGCGGGGTCTTCCTGGTCACCGACGCCTGGAGCGTGGGGTACGCGATGGTCGGCGCGGTCACCTCCACCGTGCTCAGCCCGGCCCTCGGCGCGCTCTTCGCGCCGTCCGGCGGGCACGCCTTCACCTGGCCGTTCGTGCTGGTGGCGCTGGTGTTCCTGGCGGCCGTACCGGCCTTCCCGCGGCTGCGCCGGGCCGCGGGCTGACCCGCCGGACACGCCCTAGAAGACGACCAGCGCCCGGCCGCCCTTCCCGGCGAGCATCGCCTCGAACGCGGCCGGGATGCCGTCCAGTTCGATCCGCTCGGTGATCAGCCCGGAGAGGTCCAGCGCCCCGGAGCGGACGTGCTCGGCGATCACCGGCAGGTCGCGGGCCGGGTCGCTGTTGCCGTAGACGCAGCCGGCCAGCGTCCGGCCGAAGTGGAACAACTCCAGGGCGGAGAAGGCGACCTGCTGGTCCTTGCCGCCGATGCCCACCACCGTCGTCCGGCCGCCGCGGCGGGTCGCGGACCAGGCCGCGCGGATGGTCTCGGCCCGCCCGACGCACTCCACCGCGACATCGGCGCCCACGCCGCCGGTGAGCGACCGGACCCGTCGGGCGCCCTCCTTCTCGAAGAACGCCGGGCCGTCGGCGACCAGGAAGTCGGTGGCGCCGGCCGCGCGCGCCAACTCCTCCTTCGCCGGGGAGACATCCACCGCCACGATCGGGCCGGCCCCGGCGATCCGCGCCGCCTGAAGGGTCGCCAGGCCCACCCCGCCGACGCCGTAGACCACCACCGACTCCCCCGCCCGCACCCGGGCGCTGTGCTGGATCGCGCCCCAGCCGGTGAGCACCGCACAGCCCAGCAGCGCCGCGTCGACCAGCGGCACGCCGGCCGGCAGCGGCAGCGCGGCGCGCGCCGGCACCAGGGTCTCCTCGGCGAACGCGGCGGTGCCCAGGCCCGGGTAGAGCGCGCTGCCGTCGGCGCCGAGGGTGGCGTAGGGGGCGCCGGCGGCCCGCCCGGCGTGCGCGCACAGCCACGGCTCGGCCAGCTGGCAGAAGTGGCAGTCGCCGCAGGACGGCGCCCAGTTGAGGACCACCGGGTCACCGGGGGCGACCCCGGTGACCTCCGGCCCCACCGCGGTGACGGTGCCGGCGCCCTCGTGGCCGAGCACCGCGGGCGCGGGCTGGCGCAGCGTCCCGTTGGACAGCGACAGGTCGGAGTGGCAGACCCCGGCGGCGGCGAGCCGGACCCGGACCTGTCCCGGGCCCGGCTCGGGCAGCTCGATCTCGGTGACCTCCAGCGGGGCGTTGACGGCGGACAGAACGGCGGCGCGGACCACAAGGACTCCTCGGGCGACGGCGGGACGGGGCGTGCGGGGCGGCGCGGGGCGTGCAGGGCGTGCGGAGCATGCACGTCCTGCGGCCCCGGGCCGGGCGGGGCCTACGCGAAACCGCTCAGAACTGAAGGGACTTGGTCTGAAGGTACTCGGCCAGGCCGTGCGGCCCCAGCTCGCGGCCGATCCCGGACTTCTTGTAACCGCCGAACGGGGCCAGCGGGTTGAAGCGACCGCCGTTGATGTCGACCTGACCGGTGTCCAGGCGGCGGGCGAAGGCGACCGCCGTGGCGTCGTCGGCCGCCCAGACCGCGCCGGCCAGCCCGTAGACGGTGCCGTTGGCGATCCGCACGGCGTCGTCCTCGTCCTCGTAGCGCAGGACCGTCAGGACCGGGCCGAAGATCTCCTCCTGGGCGATCGTCATCTCCGGGGTGACGTCGGCGAAGACGGTGGGGTGGACGTAGAAGCCGGGCCCCTCGGGCGTCCGCGGGCCGCCGATGACGGGCCGGGCGCCCTCGGCGACGCCGCGTTCGAGGTAGCCAACCACCCGGTCCCGCTGGCGGGCGCTGACCAGCGGGCCGATCCGCTCGCCGGGGACGTACTTGGCGGCCGCGGTCGCGGCCAGCTCCACTGCCTCGTCGTACTGGTCGCGGTGGACCAGCATCCGGGTCCAGGCGCTGCACGTCTGGCCGGAGTTGGCCATCACGTTGGCGACGCCGACCGCCACCGCCCGGCCGAGGTCGGCGCCGGGCAGGATCACGTTGGCGGACTTGCCGCCGAGCTCCAGCGCCACCCGCTTGACCGCGCCGCCGGCGAGCGCGCCGACGGTCCGCCCCACCGCGGTGGAGCCGGTGAAGGAGACCAGGTCGACGCCGTCGTGCGCGGCGAGGGCCTGACCGGCGACCGGGCCGCGGCCGGTGACGAGGTTGACGACACCGGCCGGTATGCCGGCCGCCGCGACGCACTCGACGAACAGCTGGGCCACCAACGGGGTGTCCTCGGCGGGCTTGAGGACGACGGTGCAGCCCGCCGCCAGCGCCGGGGCGACCTTGGCGACGATCTGGTGCAGCGGGTAGTTCCAGGGCGTGATCGCGCCCACCACGCCGACCGGTTCGTGCAGCACGGTGGAGGTGCCGAGGGTCTCCTCGAAGGCGTGGGTGCGGGCGAGTTCGGCGTAGGAGCCGCAGACCGTGACGGGGAGCCCGGCGTGCACGGTGCGGCTGAAGGCCGGCGGCGCGCCCAGTTCGGCGGTGACCGTCTGGGCGATCTCCTCGGCGCGGTCGGCGAGTTGGTCGTGCAGCGCGGCCAGCAGGTCGGCGCGGGCGGCGGGCGGGGTGGCGGCCCATCCGGGCAGCGCCGCGCGGGCGGCCCGCACCGCGGCGTCCACGTCGGCCGCGGAGCCGGCCGGGACGGTGGCGATGACCCGCTCGTCGGCCGGGTTGACGACCTCGATGGTCTCGCCGCCGGCGGCGGGCCGCCAGTCTCCGTCGATGAACAACGCTTCGTGGTGCTTCACTTCGCGGGTCCTCCCGGGCCGGCTGGGAACGGTGGTCGGCCACCCTAGGGGCGCCCCGGGGGCACTTCCTAGGGAGACACCGCCCAAACTAGCGCCGGTAGTTTCATGGCCGCCAGCGCACTTCGCGCCCGCCCGGGCCGAATCCCCCGCGGCGCCCCTCAGGGCGCGCCGTCGCCGGGCCCCCGCGCGCCGCCTGCCGGACCGGGCGCCGTGGTCCGCTCCCCCGCGCCCTCCGTGCCGCCGCGCTCCGCCCCGTCCAGATAGCGCGCCAGATACGCCCGCAGCAGCTCCTTGGTCTCGGTGACGATCGCCGGATCGCCCGACGGGTCGGTGCGGAAGGCGAGTTGGAGCAGCGCGTCGGCGGTCTCCACACCGACCAGGAAGGCGGTGCGCAGCTGGGGGTCGGCGGGGTCCAGGCGGAGCCGGCCGGCGAGCAGCAGCAACAGCCGGTCGGCGACCTCGTAGTTGGCCTGCCGGGACTCGCGCGGGGCGGGGACGGTGAACTCCACCAGGGCGAAGCCGGAGACCGTCCGCTTCATGGCGAGGTATTCGTCGATCACCACGTCCATCGCGCCGCGCCAGCCCGGCGGTTGGTCCGGGACGGTCAGCCGGGCGGTGATGCGCTGCGCGTAGGCGTCGAGGTTGCGGCGGGCCAGCGCCTCGGCCATCGCCCGCTTGTTGGGGAAGAAGCGGTAGACGGAGCCGATCGGGACCCCGGCACGGCCGGCCACCGCGCGGGTGCTCAGGTCCTCGTAGCCGGTCTCGTCGAGCAGTTCGGCACAGGCGTCGAGGATCCGGGCCAGGCGCTGGGCGCTGCGCCGCTGGACGGGCGCGCGGCGGAGCAGGGGCGGGGCGGGCGGTCCTGCGGGGGTGGTGGGGGTGGTGGGCCGAGGGGCGGGCGGGGGCGTCGAAGGCTGCACATGGTCATCTTGCCCGGCGTACGGGCCGGGGATGGCGGGGCGGGGCGATCCGGCCAACGCGACCGGGAACCGCCCGGTTTCCGGTCACGCTCGCACAGCGCGGCACGCTCGTCGTTGACGCCGCTCCCCGCCGAATCCTAATGTCTTGCATAGGATTCGCTGAGATTCCTGTGGTGCCTTGGATTCCGTGGACGTCTGGTTCGTGAGCGGCGGGAGCGTGTGATGACAGGTACGACCAACGAGCGGGCGAGGAAGGCGGCGGAGGGGCTCGCCTACTTGTCCGGTTTCGGCAACGAGCACAGCTCGGAGGCGGTTCCCGGCGCGCTGCCGGTGGGCCGCAATTCCCCCCAACGAGCCCCCCTCGGGCTCTACGCGGAGCAGCTCAGCGGCTCCGCCTTCACCGAACCGCGCCGACACAACCGCCGGTCCTGGCTCTACCGCATCCGGCCGTCGGCCGCGCACCCGCCGTTCGCCCGCGCCAACCGCGGCGAGATCCGCTCGGCGCCGTTCACCGAGTGCCTGCCCGACCCCAACCGGCTGCGCTGGAACCCGCTCCCCGAGCCCGCCGACCCGACGGACTTCGTCGACGGCCTGTGGACCCTGGGCGGCAACGGCGACGTCACCCAGCGCACCGGCATGGCGGTGCACCTTTACCACATCAACGCCCCCATGGAACGGCGGGTGTTCGGCGATGCGGACGGCGAGCTGCTGATCGTGCCGGAGCGCGGCGGGCTGCTGCTGCGCACCGAATTCGGCCTGCTGCGGGCCGAACCGGGCCATGTGGCGCTGATCCCGCGCGGGGTCCGCTTCCGTGTGGAGCTGCTCGACGCGGCGTCCGACGGGCCGCGCCCGACAGCCCGCGGCTACGTCTGCGAGAACTACGGCCGACCCTTCGAGCTGCCCGACCTCGGCCCGATCGGCGCCAACGGCCTGGCGAACGCCCGGGACTTCCTCGCCCCGACCGCCGCCTACGAGGACGTCGAGGGCCCGGTCGAGGTGGTCAACAAGTTCGGCGGCCACCTGTGGACCGCGACCTACGACCACTCCCCCCTGGACGTCGTCGCCTGGCACGGCAACCACCTCCCGTACGTCTACGACCTGCGGCGCTTCAACGTCATCGGCTCGATCAGCTACGACCACCCGGACCCGTCGATCTTCACGGTGCTGACCTCACCCTCGGACACCCCGGGGCTGGCCGGCGTCGACTTCGTGGTGTTCGCGCCGCGCTGGCTGGTCGGCGAGGACACCTTCCGCCCGCCGTACTTCCACCGCAACGTGATGACCGAGTACATGGGCCTGATCGAGGGCGCCTACGACGCCAAGACTGGCGGCAAAGGGGGGTTTGTACCGGGCGGCGGCTCGTTGCACAACATGATGTCGGCGCACGGCCCGGACCGGGAGACCTTCGAGCGGGCCAGCGCCGCCGAGTTGGCCCCGCAGAAGATCGACGACGGGCTGGCCTTCATGTTCGAGACTCGCTGGCCGCTGACGCTCACCCCGCAGGCCCGGGACGCCGGCCATCTCCAGCGCGGCTACGACGACGTGTGGCAGGGTCTGCAACGCCATTTCCGCCCGTAGGCACCGCCGTCCAGCTCCGCAGACCGGGGAACCCACCGTGACCACCTTCGCTCCCGACTCGCTCGCCCTGAACCGCAAGTTGCCGCTGTGGTACCAGGTCTCGCAGTCCCTGCGCGCCTCCATATTGGGCCGCTCGCCCGACGCACCCCTACGGCTGCCCACCGAGGACGCGCTCGCCGCGCACTACGGCGTCAGCGTCTTGACGATGCGTCAGGCACTCAAGGAGCTGGAGACGGAGGGGTTGATCAGCCGGCACCGGCGCCGGGGCACCTTCATCGAGCCGCACGCGCGGCGAGGGGCGCCGGTGCGGCTGTTGGGATCGGTGGACGCGATCGTGGCCCAGCAGTCCGGGATGCGCACCGCGCTGCTGGAGCACGGTCCGGTTCCGGTCCCCGCCGAACTGGCCGAATACTTTCCCGAAATGGCGGAAGTAGCCGGTTTTCGGCGGTTGCGCAGCGACGAGGCGACGGACGAGCCGACCAACCACGCGCGCAACTACGTGCGGCCGGACGTCGCGGACCACATCGACCCCGCCGACCTCGCCCGGTGGCCGATGACGAAGGTGCTGCGGGACGCGGTGGGCGTGCGGATCGGGCGGATCACCGACACCGTCGAGGCGCGGCTGGCCGACCCCGAGACCGCCCGGCTGCTCCGCGTGCCGCTGCTCAGCCCGATCCTGCACTACACCGGCATCACCTACGACGCATCCGGGCAGGTGGTCGACGTCGCGCTGATCCACTACCGGGGCGACCGGTTCTCGTTCACGGTGACGCTGGACGCACACTGAGGGCCCCGGCGGCCCGCCGCTCTGGACCCGCACAACGCCCTGGCCCAAGCGGCCCGTTGCGGACCATGGCGGACCATTGTGGTAGCGGCGGAAGCGGTAGCGAAGCTGCGCACCGCCACCGTCCCTACGCGGGTCAAAGGCAGGGGCAGGAACCAAGCAAGGGGCGGGAGGCCGCCTTCGCCGGCCGAACAGCGCCGCCGCTACCATGCCGGGGGTCAACCATCGGTCCGGGGAGGGGCTCCGCGTGACGGCGAAGCAGGGCGCGCCGGTTCCGGCCGCGCCGCGGCTGTCCGATCTGATGCCGTGGTCCGTGGCGCCGCTACGGCTCGGCCGCTCCTGGGTGCGGGACCCGGATCCGGCCGCGCTGCGCGCCCGTTGGCGGGCGCTGGCCGACGCCGACCCGGCCGCCCGCGCGCTGCTGTTCCGCCCGTCCCGGGCCCGCACCGTGCATTCCGCGGTCGCCCAACTCCCCGGCCGCAACACCCCGACCGGGCGGCTGTCCCGGGCGGTCGGCCGGTGCCCGGAGCCGGTGCGGGTGCTGCACGGCCCGTTCGACCGGCAGTGGTTGCTGCCCGACCACCGGCTGATCGACGCCGCCCGCCCGGAGTTGTGGCGGGTCGCCGACGAACACCAGCTCTTCCTGGTCGAGTTGGGGCACGTCCCGCAGACCCCGGGGCCCGCGGTGGTGTGCTCCGCGCTGCTGCCGGACGGGCGCTCGCCGGCCGGGCGACCCGGTCGGATCCATCCGCTCTACCGCCGGCCCGGCGGCGCCGAGCCCAACCTCGCCCCCGGCCTGGCCGCGCTCCTCGCCGACCGCCTGGACCGCCCCATCACCCCGTCCGCCCTGCTCGCCTGGATCGCGGCCGCCGCCAAGCACTCCCCCGACGGCACCGCGGTGCCGCTCACCGCCGATCCGGCGCTCTGGGACCGCGGGGTGGCGCTCGGCGGCCGGCTGCTGTGGCTGCACACCTGGGGCGGCCACGGCGGCGACGGCCCCAACGGGCCGGGCGGGCGGCCCCGGTTGCCCGGCGGCCGACGCCCCTACGTACGGGCCGCGCTGCCGGCCCGCGGGCTGCCGGCGACCCTGGACTACGACCGCGAGGACGAGGCGCTGCTGCTCGGCGGCGGCCGGATCTCACCGGTGCCGGCGGGCGCCTGGGAGTTCCACGCCGGGGGCACCCGGGTGCTGGCGGAGTGGTTCGCGCACCGCGCGGCGGCCGGCGCCGCCGGCGCGGAGCCCGCCGAGCCCGGTTCCCTGGCGGCGCTGCGGCCGGCGACCTGGCCGCAGGAGTGGACCTCGGAACTCCTGGAACTGGTCACGGTGTTGGCGCTGCTGGCCGAACTGGCGCCGGAGGTCGAGCAGTTGGCGCGGGCGGTGGCGGACGGGCCGCGGCTCGGGACGGCGGAGCTGCGGGCCGCGGGGGTGCTGCCGGCGCCGGCCTCGGCGACCCGGCCGGCGTCCGTGCTGGATCACCAGGAGGAGGGCCCGGAGGGCCAGTTCGCGCTGCTGTGACCGCATGGTGGAGCACACGCTCCGGGGCGGGCGGGCGCACGCAAAGAACCACCCGCCACGAAGTGACGGGTGGTGAGGGGGAGGCACCGGGCGGCGCTGTGGCGGAGCCGGGACTATGGGTCGCCTGGAGCCGGTGGTGCCGCCGTGCGGGGTGGCTCAGCCGTGGCCGTGGCCGCCGAAGAGCGAGCGGCGCAGCCGGCGCAGCGGCGCGAACAGCGACACCCGGTGACTGCGGCTCTTCCTCATGCGCGTGTGGTCACGCGCGGTGAGCTCCTGCATCAGCGATGTGGCGCCCGCCACTTCGCGCTGCGGGATGGCGGGACCGCCGAGCACCGCGAGATGACGGTCGAGCCGCGCACTGGACGCGCCGCTCCCGCATGTGATGGCAGGGACCCGCGCCCTGCTGCGCACTGTTATCTGTTCCATGACTCTCCCCACCCGTACGAGGGCACCCGGCCAACGGGCAGGGTAACCCTATCTCTCTTGGAGGACACGCGTGCATACCGGTCAACGGATTCACCTGCCATGCCTTGACGTTGACGAACACCATACGGAATGTCACGTACAGCGCGTGTATCAGGGCGAGTTGGGCGACCGGCGGAGAGGTCCGAAAGCGCGGGGCGCGAGGGAGTGAGGGGGCTCTCCTCCGCGCCCCGTGCACGGAAGATCACGCAGCGGAGCCGAACACCGGGAGATAACCGTCGGCTTGGCCGGCGGCGGTGGGGTGGTAGGACTCGTCGACGGGATAGGTCACGCTGTGCAACCACGGGCTGCCGGAGCACAGCTCATGGCCGGTGAAGGTCGAGTTGACATCGGCGAACGAGAAGCCGTGTGCGGCGGCGCGCTTCGAGATGACGCCGTTGATGTCGTCGGCGGCGGCGTCCACGGCGGCCCGGGACTTCTCGCTGAGGCCGACCGAGCAGGAGCCGTCGAGCTTGTAGAAGTGCGGGTATCCCAGGGCGATGACGTGGGCTGACGGGGCCTTGTTGGCGATGGCCGCGTACACCGTGTCCAGTTTCCCGGGGAGGGTGTTGTCGATGTAGCTGCGGGCCTGGGCGATCCGGGCCAGACAGGCGCTCTCGCCCTGGAGCGCACAGGTGGTCATGGTGTCGGCGAATCCGGCGTCGTTGCCGCCGATGGTGATGCTGACCAGGCTCGTGGCCGAGCTCAGCGTGCCGAGCTGACCGCTGACGACATCACCCGTACGGGCCCCGGAGCAGGCGGCGAAGGAGAAGGACGAGGGGGAGTGCGCGGCCGCCCAGAGGGCCGGGTACGCCTTGGTGCTGCGCTTGCAGGAGCCGCTGCCACTGTCGTAGCTGCCGGCGCCGACGCCGGCGGAGTAGGAGTCACCGAGGGCCACATAGCCCCCGTTGGCGGTGGGTTGGGCCGCCGCGGCCGCGGTCGCGCCGGTGAGCGCGAGGGACGACGCGACGGAGAAGGCGGCCGTCAAGGCCGCGAAACGGGACACTCTCATGGAACCTCCCATAGCAGGATCTCTGCGTGATCTGTTGGTACCAGCAGTCCCGCGTGGTCGGTAGTGTCCATGCCAAAGGTCGTCAAGAGTTCACGGCAAATCTGCCGATCTGTCAGTTTCTTCGCTGCCGTGGCATTGCCTTTCCATGACGCGTATATGACATCCCGTTGGAACTCTTGATACCGAGCCGCCGCTCGCGGAGTCTTTTGACGGTCGGTCACGGTCATTTCCGAAACGACCGATTGCGTACCGCTCGTGCGTCCACCCCGCACACCCCCGCGCGCACCACCGCGCGCCATTCGATGAGGAGGACTTCCCGCGATGGCAGTGATGCGTTCCACCACCCCCCGCGCCGCCCGGCGGCGTTCCACCACCCTGCGGATCGCCGCGGCAACCGCCGCGGCCGCGGCGGCGACCACGCTCGGCGCCCTCGCCCTGCCCGCCCAGGCGGCGCCCGCCCAGGGCACCGTCGTCGGCGCCGGCGCCGCGGACGCGGTGCACGGCAGCTACCTCGTCACGCTCAAGCCGTCCGCCGGCCTGAAGTCCGCCTCGGCGGACGGCCGCGGCCTGATATCCACCTACGGGGGCACCGTTCAGCGCACCTACACCGCCGCGCTCAACGGCTACGCCGCCACCCTCTCCGAGGCCCAGGCGAGACGGCTGGCGGCCGACCCCGCCGTCGACCGCGTCTACCAGGACCGCACCGTGCACGCCCTGGACACCCAGACCAACCCGCCGTCCTGGGGCCTGGACCGGATCGACCAGGCCAAGCTCCCGCTGGACAAGAAGTACGCCTACCCCGCCACCGCCGGCTCCGGCGCCACCGCGTACGTCATCGACACCGGAGTGCGGGTCTCCCACCGGGAGTTCGGCGGCCGGGCGAGCAACGGCTACGACGCGATCGACAACGACAACGTCGCCCAGGACGGCAACGGCCACGGCACCCACGTCGCGGCGAACATCGCCGGCTCCTCCTACGGCGTCGCCAAGAAGGCCAAGGTCGTCGCGGTGCGGGTGCTGGACGACTCCGGCTCCGGCACCACCGCCCAGGTGGTCGCGGGCATCGACTGGGTCACCAAGAACCACAAGGGCCCGTCGGTGGCCAACGTCTCGCTGGGCGGCGGCCCGGACGCGGCACTGGACGCCGCCGTGCAGAACTCCATCAAGAGCGGCGTGACCTACGCGATCGCGGCCGGCAACTCCGGGGACAACGCCCAGAACTACTCCCCCGCACGGGTCCCCGAGGCGCTCACCGTCGGCGCGACCACCTCCACCGACGCCCGCGCCTCGTACTCCAACTACGGCTCCCGGGTGGACCTCTTCGCCCCCGGCAGCTCCATCACCAGCGCCTGGAACACCAGCGACAGTGCCACCAACACCATCTCCGGCACCTCAATGGCCACCCCGCACGTCGCCGGCGCCGCCGCGGTCTACCTCGCCGGGCACCCCACCGCCACCCCGGCCCAGGTCGCCACGGCCCTGGTGAACGGCGCCACGTCGGGCGCGGTGACCAACCCCGGCAGCGGCTCGCCCAACAAGCTGCTGAAGATCGTCCCGTGAGGGGCGCGTCCTTAGCGGACGCCGCCCACCCTCCCGGGCCGCGCAGGGCCACCCGGTGAACGGCCGCCTCCCGTAAGGGCCGTCGGGTGGGGGACGTCGACGGCTGGCCGGTCAGCCGTCGGCGTTCCGCCCGTGGGTGAGCCCGGGGACGAGGAAGGCGGTGGCCGCGACGGTGGCCGCGGCCAGCAACACCACCAGCGACGTCCGGGTGCCCAGCCCGATCAGCCAGGCCCCCAGCAGCCCGCCGCCGAGCATCCCGCCCACCGAGCCCAGCCGGCGGGGCACCGCGCCGCTGCCGTAGCCCAACCGCCGGTCGCCGCCCAGCACCGAGCCGCTCACCAGGGCCGTCAGCGCCCGGGTCTCCACCGTCGTGGACAGGTCCGGGGCCGCCACCCGCATCGCGGTGACGTTGCGCATGCCCATCGCCACCGCCATCAACGCGACCACCGCAGCGCGCTGACCGGCCGCCAACTCCCGCGCCGGACCGGTCTCCCAGCCGGCCGCCGCGGCGCCGACCAGCAGCGCCGCCTCGACCAACAGCGCGAGGGGGAACCACGGCCGCCGGCGGGCGGCCAGCATCGACTCCAGCCGGGCCCCGAGCACCGCCCCCACCAGGAACGCCCCAAGCGAGACCACCGGCATCACCACCGACAGCCCGCCCTGCCCGGCGATGCCGAAGCCCAGGAAGAGCAGGTTCCCGGTCTGGGTCGCGGTAAAGACATGACCGAGGGTCAGGAAGCTGACGGCGTCGAGCACGCCGGTGACCACGGTCA
Source organism: Streptomyces sp. NPDC057743 (assembly GCF_042798755.1). Classification (NCBI taxonomy): domain Bacteria; kingdom Bacillati; phylum Actinomycetota; class Actinomycetes; order Kitasatosporales; family Streptomycetaceae; genus Streptomyces; species Streptomyces sp. NPDC057743. The sequence continues at coordinate 68,286 of NZ_JBHVJX010000016.1, read as the reverse complement.
GGCAGACCAGCACCAACGTCAGGGCGGTTCCGCTCGGCGGCTCCACGGATTCGGCTCCTTCCGATCGGCACCCAGGGTCGGCGTGCTGCCAGTCTCCGGACGGCCGGCGCGGCGGTGGACCATTGCGCCGTCTGTGGGCGCCCCGGTGGCCTGACGCACCCTCAACTCCCGTTCGACGCGGTTCGACCGCGCCCCGGCCGTCCACCGGGACGACGGGCCGGCCCCGGCCCCCGCCACCCGTTCACCGCCCGCCCCGCACATCACCAGCAGCAGCGCCAACGCCGCCACCCCGACCACCACCGCCACCCCGAAGGCCGTCCCCCGACGCCCCCGCAGGTGCCCGCCGTCCGCACGCTCCGGCCCACCCGGCCGTCCCTGACGTTCCCCACCGCGTCGTCGCACGGCGGACCACCCTAGGGCGGGCCCGGCGGGCGCGCACAGGGCGCGTCCCGGCGCGCGCACCGCCCGCGGACAACCGGCCCAAACGACGCGGACGGCGCGACCCTCGATATTCCGTGTACGCGGGCGGCCGCTCTGACGGATCATGACGGCATGTGTGCCGACCGGGTCCCGCCCTCCCCCGCCGCCGAGGCGCTACCGCTCCGGCTGACCATGGACGACAGCGACTCCCCGTCCGACGTCATCGACGCGCTCTTCCTGGGCCGGTTCGCCAACGGCGAGCAGCCCTACGCCCGGAGCCGCACGGTGGACCGGGTGAAGTCCGGGCTGACGCTGCTGCCGCCCGGGGTGCAGATCCTGCGGTCGGCCCGGGACGACGACCGCAGCGCCACCCTCGCCGAGGGCGACGGCTTCACCCTGCTGGTCTCCCGTTGGAACCGCGGCGCCGACGTGACGGTCACCGCGGTCACCGACGCGCTCGCCGAGCAGGTGCTCGGGCAGGCCGCGGACGGCGCCGAGGACGAGCCCGAGCCGCAGCCGGAGAACGTCCCGATGGGCTTTTGGTACTTCTCCCCGCGCCGCGGCCCGCACCGCACCTCCCGGCAGATCTCCGCCGGTTCCTGGGAGGACGTCCGGGCCAACTACACCGCCCCGGTGGCGAGCGCGCTGGACCGCCTGATGAAGGTCTCCCCCGAAGAGATCGCCGGCCGGCTGCTGTTGCTGCACGGCCCGCCCGGCACCGGCAAGACCTCCGCGCTGCGCACCCTCGCCCGGTCCTGGCGGGAGTGGTGCCAGGTGGACTGCGTGCTGGACCCGGAGCGGCTCTTCTCCGACGTCGGGTATCTGATGGACATCGCCATCGGGGAGGACGACCCCACCGGCCGGGGCCGCTGGCGGCTGCTCCTGCTGGAGGACTGCGACGAGCTGATCCGCGGCGAGGCCAAGCACACCGCAGGACAGGCGCTCTCCCGTCTCCTCAACCTCACCGACGGCCTGTTGGGCCAGGGCCGCAACGTGCTGGTCGGCGTCACCACCAACGAGGATCTGGAGCGGATGCACCCCGCGGTGGTCCGCCCCGGCCGCTGCCTGGCCCGCATCGAGGTCGGCCCGCTGACGCAGCCGGAGGCCACCGCCTGGCTCGGCACCGAGGACGGCATCGGCCGCGACGGTGCCACCCTCGCCGAGCTCTACGCCCTCCGCCGCGGCACCCGCCCCACCACGCTCCCCACCCAACCCCAGGGCACCGCCTCGGGGTTGTACCTGTGACGCGGCGCCGCCCGGCCGAAGCGGCGGGTGTCGTAACGGTGTTCACGCCGCGAGTTCGCGCAGCCGCACCGACAGGCAGGTGACGCAGCCCTCCCGCTTCTCGAACTCGCCGATGTCGACCGGGACCGGGCGGTAGCCGAGGCGGGCGAAGAGCTGTGCGGTGCGCGGCGCGGAGGCCGCCACCAACAGCGCGTCGTCTCCCAGGAGGACGACGTGCGCCCCGGACTTCTCCAGGACGGGCCGGAAGTGCGGGAAGACCGACGGGTCGTCGACCAGCGGCGGGTAGCCGATGACGGTGCCGTCGGGGAGGGCGGTCACCGCCGACGTCAGATGCAGCGCCCGGCTGATCGGCACCGGGACGACCCGGGCCCCCAACGGCTCGAAGGCGGCCCGGAGTTGCCGCACCCCCTCGGCGTTGGTGCGGCAGCCGCGGCCCACGTACACCGTGTCGTCGACCCGGAGGACGTCGCCGCCGTCGAGCGTGCCGGGGGCGCGCACCGCGTTGAGGGAGCAGCCGAGCGCCTCCGCGGCCTCCCGGGCGCCGGGGAGCTCGGGCCGGCGGGCGTCGGCGCCGGAGCGGGCGAGCAGCGCGACGTTGCGGAAGACGGCCATGGTGTCCTCGACGAAGACCGCGTCGGGGCAGTCGTCGGCGGGGGCCACCTCGGTGGTCGCCCAGCCGTGGTCGCGCAGCGCCCGGACGTACCCCTCCCACTGGCGCAGCGCCAACCCGGCGTCCACCGGCCGCCGGGCGACATAGGTGACCAGGCCCTCGGCCAGGCGGGGGCCGGGGCGTCGGACGAGGGCGTGGCGGCTGGTCATGGGCTCCTCCCGGGGCGGGCGGGCCGGTTGCGGTCAGCAGTCGCCGTCGTACGTGGCGCGCAGGGCGTCGGTGACGGCGGCGAGGGCGGCGGCGCGGTCCAGGCCGAGGCGGTGGGCGCGCCGGGCGTAGGTCGCGGCGGCCGCGGCGGCCTCCTTGTCGGCGGCGTCGCCGGCCGCGGCGACGAAGCTGCCGTTGCGGCCGCGGGTCTCGATCACGCCGTCGGTCTCCAGGGCGCGGTACGCCTTGGCGACGGTGTTGGCGGCCAGGCCCAACTCCTCGGCGAGGCCACGGACGGTGGGGAGCTTGTGGCCGACCGGCAGGGTGCCCGTCCGGGCCTGGTCGGCGATCTGGGTGCGGACCTGCTCGAACGGGGCCTCGGCCGCCGCCGGGTCGATGGTGAGGGTCAGGGACTGGGGGGACACGGTGGCGCTCCTGGTGCTGATGCGGTGGTGGCGCGGCGGGCGCGCGGTGCGCGGTTCCGCCGGCGCGCGCTGCGCGGTTTTGTCCCATCCATTGTGCGTCAGGAGCGGCCACCGTGCCCGGGAGAGGGGCGCCCCGCGCGCTACTCCGGGCTCGTACCGGCGGTGCGCGGCCAGGCGTCCCTGCCGAGGGCCGGCCCGGCGCCCGGAGTCTCCCCTGCGGGAGTACCGTTGAAGAAGCCGGTGGTACGCGGGGGCGGGCCGGTGGCCGGCCCGCGCAGGGTGTTGAGCCGGCATGGGCACGGTCTTGTATGAGCGCCTCCCCGAGCAGCCGCCTCCCCGGCGACGGAGCCTTCGACCTCACCCGGACCGCCGTGGTGTTGGCCGATCGCACCGGGGTGGTGCGCGGCTGGACCGCCGGCGCCGAGCGGCTGCTGGGCCACCCGACCTCCGCGGCGCTGGGCCGGCCGCTGGCCGAGCTGTTCGCCCCGGCGAACCCCGACGCGGCACCCGGCGGGCCGGCCTGGCAAGAGCGGCTCGCGGCGGCGGACGGTTGGAGCGGTCTGACCGCGGTGCGGGACGCCACCGGGCACCGGCTCGACCTGGAGGTGCGGGTGCTGCCGGTCCTCGACGGACCGGGCCCGGACACCCGGCTGGTGCTGGCCACCGAGATGGCGCTCACGCCCTGGTCGGGCGCGGGCCGCTCGCTGCTGAACGGCATCCTCGGGACGTCGCCGTTCGGGGTGGCGATGCTCGACCCCGAGCTGCGCTACGTCTGGGTCAACGACGCCCTGGAGCGGATGGGCGGCGCCCCGCGCGCCGAGCGGTTGGGCAGGCGGCTGGGCGAGGTGCTGCCGGGCCTGGCGGTGGAGTCCATCGAGACGGAGATGCGGCGGGTGCTGCGCACCGGCCAGCCCTCCCTGGGCTACGAGTACCTCGGCCACCCGGAGTCCGACCCCCGGCACGAGCACGCCTACTCCACGTCGTTCTTCCGGCTGGAGGACGAGTCCGGCCGAGTGCTCGGCGTCTGCTACATGGTCCTGGACGTCACTGAGAGCTATCGCGCCCGGCAGCGGATGGCGCTGCTCAACCGCGCCGGCGAGCGGATCGGCGGCTCCCTCGATGTCTGGCAGACCGCCCAGGAGTTGGCGGACGTGGCGGTGCCGGACCTCGCCGACTTCGTCACCGTCGATCTGCTCGACGCGATGATCAGCGGCGCCGAGCCGGCGCCCGGACCGGTCGAGCCCGCCGACCTGTTCAGCGTGCGCCGGGCCGCGCAGCAGTCCGTGCGGGAGGGCTGCCCGGAGGCGGTGATCTCGATCGGGGAACGGACCGGCTATCCGCCGTCGGCGCCGGTGGTGCTGAGCCTGACCGAGGGCGAGTCGGTGCTGATCCCGGACCTCGATCTGGACCACGCGGACTGGGCGGCCGACGACCCGGTCCGGGCCGGGCAGTTGCGGACGCTCGGCTTCCACTCGCTGATGGTGGTGCCGCTGCGGGCCCGGGGCAGCTTCCTGGGCGCGGCCGCGTTCGCCCGCTGGCGCCCCACCGGCCCGTTCCAGCCCGACGACCTGGTCCTGGCCGAGGAGTTCGTCACCCGCGCGGCGATCTCCATCGACAACGCCCGCCGGTACACCCGTGAGCACGCCGCGGCGCTCACCCTCCAGCGCAGCCTGCTGCCGCGCGAACTGCCCGAGCAGAGCGCGGTGGAGGCCGCCTACCGCTATCTGCCGGCCGATTCCCGGTCCGGGGTGGGCGGCGACTGGTTCGACGTGATCCCGCTGTCGGGCGCGCGGGTGGCGCTGGTGGTCGGCGACGTGGTCGGGCACGGGGTGCACGCCGCGGCCACCATGGGCCGGCTACGGGCCGCCGTGCAGGCGCTGGCCGACCTCGACCTGTCCCCGGAGGAGGTGTTGGCGCACCTGGACGACATGGTCAACCGGGTCGCGCACGACGCGCACAGCGACGACGGGGTGGTCGGCGCGACCTGTCTGTACGCGGTCTACGACCCGGTCGCCTGCTGCTGCACCCTGGCCCGGGCCGGGCACCCCGCGCCGCTGCTGGTCAGCCCGGCGGGCGGCTGCCAGATGCTGGAGCTGCCCACCGGGCCGCCGCTGGGGCTGGGCGGGATGCCCTTCGAGTCCACCCAACTACCGCTGGCCGAGGGGAGCTTGCTTGCCCTCTACACCAACGGGCTGCTGCTGGGGAAGGCCCTCGACCTGGATGGCGGGATCACCCGGCTGCGGACCGCGCTGTCCGATCCGCAGGCCCCGTTGGAGGAGATCTGCGAGCGGGTCATCAGCACCCTGCCCGGCGCCCGGCCGGTGGACGACGTGGCGCTGCTGCTGGCCCGCACCCGGGCCCTGCCGCAGGAGCAGTTGGCCACCTGGGACATCGCCGCGGACCCGTCGGCGGTCGGCGAGGCCCGGCGGTCCGCCGCCGACCAGCTGGCCCAATGGGGGCTGCCACAACTGGAGTTCTCCACCGAGCTGATCGTCAGCGAGCTGGTCACCAACGCCCTCCGGCACGCCTCCGGGCCGATCGGGCTGCGGATGATCCGGGCGGAGGCGCTGGTCTGCGAGGTGTCCGACGGCAGCAGCACCGCGCCGCACCTGCGGCACGCCCGGACCACCGACGAGGGCGGCCGGGGACTGTTCCTGATCGCCCGCTACGCCAGCCGGTGGGGCACCCGCTACACCCCGCACGGCAAGTTCATCTGGGCCGAACTCCCGCTGGACGCCGCCCCCGAGGCGCTGACCGCGGCGGCGCTCGGCGCGCTCACCGACGGCCTGGACGACCCGGCGACCCCGCTCACCGACGCGGGCTGGTGAGCCGCCGGCGCCACCAAGGCCCCCGGGAGCCCTCCCGGCAGGCGCCCCAACTCCCCTCCCCCGGCCCCGGATGCCCGTCGGGGGCCGCCTTCCCGCGCCCCCGCTTAGCGGCTCCTTTCCCGTCCCTTAAGCCCACCATAAAGATCCACGGGATCGCCCGTACGCCCGCGATCTCGCTGTTCAGAGCGGTTAACGTCGCTTCCGCGAGGCGGGGTTCGGGGGTCCGCCGGTGCCGTTCACCGGGAGACGGCACCGCTACCGGACGGACCCCCCCCCCCCCCCCCCCCCCCCCCCCCCCCCCCCCCCCGGGGCGCCCCCCCCCGGGCCCCCGCGCCCCCCCCGCGCCCCCCCGCAGCGTCCC
>NZ_JBHVJX010000016.1:0-62180 GCF_042798755.1 Streptomyces sp. NPDC057743 | reverse complement strand
CGTGGGGGGGTGGGGGGGTCCGCGGGTGCCGTCCCCCGGGAGAGGGCACCGATCCCGCAGGCCCCCCCGACCCCCCACACCCCGCCTTCCGCCCCCCGCCGCGCGCGGCGCACCCCGGGGGCGCCGCGCGCCGAATCGTCGCCCCGATGAAGGAGACCCCCACGATGACCGCTCGCCGCACGGCCACCGGGATCGCGCTGTTCGGCCTCGCCCCGTTGGCGCTCACCGTGCTCACCGCGACCCCGGCCGCCGCACACGGGTCGATGTCGGACCCGGTCAGCCGGGTCTCGGCCTGCTACGCGGAGGGCCCTCAGAGCCCCAAGTCCGCGGCGTGCAAGGCCGCGGTGCAGGTCGGCGGCGCCCAGGCGCTCTACGACTGGAACGCCGTGCGGGACGGCAACGCCGGCGGCAAGTCCCGGCAGCGGATCCCGGACGGCAAGCTGTGCAGCGCCGGCAACGACGAGTACAAGGGGCTGGACCTGCCGCGCGCCGACTGGCCGGCCACCCCGATGAAGGCCGGCAAGCACACCTTCCGCTACAAGGCGACCGCCCCGCACAAGGGCACCTTCGCGCTGTACCTCACCAAGGACGGCTACGACCCGACCAAGCCGCTGAAGTGGTCCGACCTGGAGGCGAAGCCGTTCGCGGAGGTCACCAACCCGACGCTGACCAACGGCAGTTACGTCTTCGACGGCACCGTGCCGGCCCGCTCCGGCCGCCACCTCGTCTACAGCATCTGGCAGCGCTCGGACAGCCCGGAAGCCTTCTACACCTGCTCCGACGTGGTCTTCGGCAAGGACAACGGCGGCGCCGGGGGCCCGGCGCCGGCCCCGAGCGCGTCCGCGCCGACCGACCGTCAGATCGCCGCCGGCGCCGACCGGTCCTCGATGGACATGAGCCACCACGACCACGCCATGACGGGTACCGGTGGCCAGGACGCCCCGGCGGCCGACAACGGCGCGGGCGGGGCGCACCCGGACGGCGCGGCGGCCCCGGTCGACGGCAAGCACCTGGCCCAGACCGGTGGCGACGGCACCACCGCGCCGCTGGGCATCGCCGGCGCCGCGGTGCTCGCCCTCGGCACCGGCCTGCTGTACGCCGCGGCCCGCCGCAGGGCCGCCCGCCGCCAGGGCTAGGACAGGGCCTAAGCCGCCCGACCGCTGCCGCCCGCCACTCCGTCAGGAGCGCGCGGGCGGCAGCGGTTCGATGACGTCGCCCGCGACGTGCTGGTAGATCACCGAGCTGCGGCAGTCCACCACCTCGCGGCGCTTGAAGATCCGGTCCATCAGCAGGGCGTGCAGCCGGTCCACGTCCGGGACCGCGACATGCACCAGGAAGTCGTCGCCGCCCGCGACGACATAGACGTTGAGCACCTCGGGCAGCGAGGTCAAGAACGCCTTGAACCGCTCGATCACCTCGCGGTTCATCGGCCGGATGCGGACCGTCAGCAGCGCCTGCACCGGGCGGTTGAGGGCGCGCAGGTCCACCGTCGCGCGGTAGCCGGTGATCACCCCGCGGGCGCGCAGCGCGCGGACCCGCTCCAGGCAGGTGGAGGGGGCGATGTTCAGTTTGCCGGCGAGCTCGCGGTTGGTCTGCCGTGCATCGCGTTGCAGTTCGCGGACAATCGCCGAATCAATGTCGTCCATGCCCCCCATGGTGCTGGCACTCACCGAATGTTGTTCGGCGACACCACAGTTTGATCAACGTTCCTATTAGCGTTTGCGGCCGTGACCGTACAAGAAACATCGCTTGCCTCTTCTACACGGCCGGATGTACGGCGCCTGGGGATCGGCAGTGGCACCGCGCTGTGCGCCGGTGCCGTCCTGGGTCCCGGCGTGCTGACCCTGCCGTCGCTGGCCGCCGCCGCGGCCGGCCCCGCCTCCCTGCTGGCCTGGGTCGTCCTGCTGGCCATGTGCGTCCCGGTGGCCGCGTCGTTCGCGGCGCTGGGCGCGAAGTACCCCGACGGCGGGGGCGTCGCCACCTTCGTGCACCGGGCGATCGGGCCGCGCGCCGCGGCGGCGGTCGGCTGGTGGTTCTACGGGGCGGTGCCGCTCGGGGTGGTCTCGGCCGCCTGGATCGGCGGCAAGTACGTGGCCGACGTGGCCGGTTGGGGCCAGGGCGGGGCGGCCGCGGTCGGCGCGGTGGTGCTGGCCGGGTCGCTGGCCTCCAACGCGGTCGGGCTGCGGATGTCGGGCCGGGTGCAGCTGCTGCTCGGCGGGCTGCTGGCGGCGGTGCTGCTGTGCGCGGTGCTGGCCGCCGCGCCGCGGGTGTCCGCGGACCACTTCACGCCGTTCCTGCCCGGCGGTTGGACGTCGGTGGGGTCGGCGGCGGGGGTGCTGTTCTTCGCGTTCGCCGGGTGGGAGGCGGCCAGCCACCTCTCCGGCGAGTTCGCCGACCCGGCGCGCGATCTGCCGCGGGTGACCCGCCGCACGCTCGTCGTGATCACCGTGCTCTACCTGGGGCTCGCGGTCACCACCATCGGGGCGTTGGGCCCGGCCGCCGCCAAGACCGACACCCCGCTGACCGCGCTGCTCGCGCAGAGCGTGGGCAGTGCCGCCCGCCCGGTGGCGGCCGCGGCGGCGGTGTTCCTCACCTTCGGGGCGGTCAACTCCTATCTGGCCGGCGCCTCCCGGCTCGGTGCGGCGCTCGGCCGGGACGGCGCGGCGCCGCGCTGGCTGGCCAAGGGCGGCGAGCCGGGCGAGGTGCCGCGCCGGTCCCTGGCGGGGCTGGGCGTGGTGGCGGCGGCACTGGCGGTGCCGGCCGCGGTCGGCGCGGTCGACCTGGACCTGCTGATGCGGGCCACCGCCACCTGTCTGGCCGCGGTGACCCTGGCGGGGCTGATCGCCGCGCTGGTGCTGCTGCCGCGGCGCACCCCGCTGTGGTTCGGCGGGCTGGCCGGCTCGCTGCTGACCGTGGGGGTGCTCGCCTTCTCCGGGTGGCTGCTGCTGATCCCGGTGGTGCTGGCGGCCGCTTCCTACGGGTTCCTGACGCTGCGTCGGACGGGCCGGGCCGCCCGCTGAACCGCCGCGGGCGCCCCGGCCCCGGTCCCGGCCCGCGCGCCGACCGCGGGCCGGGCACCGCTCAACTGGCGGCGGAGGCGCAGGTGGTCGGGGTGGCGTGCGCCGGGTCGAGCGCGTTGGCCGTCTCGTGGAAGGCGATCCGGTCGACGGTCCCGATGGCCACGTGGTCGGAGAGGTCGACCGGACACAGGTCCTGGAGCAGGACGTTGTGGACGTCGGGGCCGCTCAGGTAGCCCGAGGCGTAGGGCGTGACGACCTCGTCGTACTTGGTGGCGATGACGGTGTAGTGGACGCCGGGGAGGGTGTCGCCGCCGGCGTTGAGGCGGCCCAGGAGCGCGGACCCGACGGCCTGGTCGGTCAGTCCCGGGGTGAACGTGTCGAGGTACTGCTTGGCGCCGGGGAAGAGGTCGAGCAGGTTGGTCAGCCCGTCGAGGGTGGTGCCGTGGTTGTCGGGGGACAGCCCGACCAGTGTGTGCACCTTGTCCGCGCCACCGTGGAACTTCAGGTAGACCCGCGGCATCATGCCGCCCTGGGAGTGCCCGACCAGGTCCACCTTGTCCGCGCCGGTCGCGGACCGCACCCGGTCGACGTAGGTGGCGAGTTGCTGCGCCGAGGCGTCCACCGGGCCGAGCCCGTAGAAGAGCGGGACGCCGGGCAGTTGGCCGTAATCCAGCGAGAAGACGCAGTAGCCGCGGGCCACCAAGTAGGGTGCGAGGCCGAGCCAGTTGTCGACGGAGTTGCCGAAGGTTCCGTGGACCAGGACGACGGGCCGGGGGTGCGCGGCGGAGGGCTTGCAGGAGAAGTTGTTCCAGCCGCTGGTGATCTGATGGGGGCGGCGCGAAGCGTCTCCTGCCGGGGCGGTGGCGGGCGACGGGAGGGCGGCAGCGGCGGCGGAGGGGGCCGTGGTGAGGCCGAGGGCCAGGGCGACGACCGGGACGAGGGCGCGCAGTCTGGACCAACGCTGTGTCATGCGGTGCTCCTTGCGGGGTGAGGGGGACTGACGAGGAGCTCGTGAGCCGTTCACCTGCGATCCGGATCGCAAGGACCAAACGTGGTGACTGCCAAGTAAGTTACGAGCGGGTAAGCACGACGTACCAGTGGCGTGACGGTGAAGGAACGCGCACCCGATCCGCACCGCACGGCCGGGTGCGCAACGCCGGTTGCGTGCCGGCGAGATGAGGGTCGGTCCGGCGGCCCTGGCCCCGGTCCGGACGCCGCCGGCCGGGCGGCTGTCAGTGGTGTCGCGTAGGATCGAAAGCGCATCGGGCACCCGCTCGACCAGGGCGTCCGGGCGAGGAACGAGGGGAGACACCATGGACGCGACGGTGGGCACGCCGACGGGCACGGCCGGCGATCGGGGGCGCGAGGCACCGGTGGAGCCGGCGGCTGCGCCGGGCGCCCTGACGGGGATCGAGGAGATCTCCTCGGAGGCCGAACTGCGGGCGCTGGTCGGCGAGCCCGGCCACCACGCCGCGCACAAGACCCGCGACCGGCTGCACGCGCTCGACCGCCAGTGGCTGGCGCAGTCGCCGTTCTGCCTGATAGCCACCGCGGACGCGGCCGGCCACTGCGATGTCTCCCCCAAGGGCGACCCGGCCGGCTTCACCCACGTCCTGGACGACACCACCCTGGTCATCCCGGACCGCCCCGGCAACAAGCGCGTGGACGGCTTCCGGAACATCCTGGCCAATCCGCGCGTCGGGCTGCTCTATGTGCTGCCCGGTCGGGGCGACACCCTGCGGATCAACGGCCGGGCCCGACTGCTGCGCGACGCCCCGTTCTTCGACGAGCTGGTCGTGAAGGGGCACCGCCCGCGGCTGGCGCTGCTGGTCGAGATCGAGGAGGTCTTCTCCCACTGCCCCAAGGCGCTGCTCCGCTCACAGCTGTGGAAGCCGGAGAGCTGGCGGCCGGAGGCGGTGCCCTCAAGGGCCAAGATGGCCAAGGAGCTTGAGGCTCAGGACGTGCCGCTGGCGGCGCTGGAGGAGCACTACGGCCCGCGGTACGCGGAGCGGCTCTACGGCTGAGCGCGGCGGCCCGGCTGGTCCGGTCGGCCCGGCTGGTCCGGTCGGCCCGGCTGGTCCGGTCGGCCCGGTACTGGGGGCGGTCCGAGGGCGGCCGCGGGGCGCACCGCGGTGGTGCCGAAGCGGGCCCGGGCGCGGTCGACGGCCGCCTCGATGCGGTGGGCCTTGTCGTCGGCGGCGTCGAAGGTGAGCTGACGGGCGGCGCGTTCGGCGCGGCACAGGTCCTCGGCGCGCAGGGCCAGCGCGCGCACCCGGGCCCGCTGGAGGCCGAGCGCGGCGTGCAGCGCGTAGGCCGCCGCGGTCAGCGCGGGGCCGTGTGCGGTCGGCGCGTCCAGTCGCCGGGTGCGGGTCGTGGTGGAGCGGTCGGCGTAGCGGACGGTGAGGGTGAGCGCGCGAGCCGCCTGCCCGGAGGTCCGGAGCCGGGCACCGAGTTCGTCGGCGAGCGAGAGCAGTGCCCGTTGACGCCGGTCCGGGTCCAACTCGTCGTGGGCGAAGCGGTGTTCGGCGGCGATCGAGCGGGCGGCCGCGTTGGGCGTGACGGGGGTGGGGTCGATGCCGCGGGCGCGCTCCAGGACCGCCCGGCCGGCCCGGGCGCCCAGGATGCGCTGGAGGGTGGCGGGCGGCGCGGCGGCGATCTTGCCGACGCTGTCGAGCCCGTAGGCGGACAGCGCGCGGGCGGCCGCGGGCCCGACGCCGTACAGCGCGGAGGCCGGGCGGCGGTCGAGGAAGGCGGCGACGGCCCGGGGGTCGGCGGGTACGGCGCGGATCCCGCCGGGCGGGGCGTCCTGGGCGGCCAGCCGGGCCAGTTGCGGGGTGGAGCCGACGCCGATGGTGCACCGCACGCCGTGCCAGGCCAGCGCGCGCAGCCGGATCAGCGCGGCGACGCCGGCCGCGTCCCGGTCGAAGTAGCGCAGGGCGCCGCGGACGTCGGCGAGCGCGGCGTCCGGCGGCAGCGCCTGGATGACGGGGGTGAACTTCCCCAGCAGGCCGAGCAGTTGCTCGTACTGCCGTGCGCTGACCGGCTCGCCGGGCTCGCCGGCGGTCCGGAAGCGGAGGTACAGCGTGCCTGCACCGGGGCGGTTCATCCGGCGCTCCCGGGGCTGGCGTGCCACAACTTCCGGCCGGTGGCGGCGCGTTCGCCGGGCGGCTGGAGGTCCGCCCAGGGGTGCAGCTCGTAGCCGGTCTCCAGGCGGAGGGTGCGGCCGGGGCCGGCGCCCGCGCCGGAGGGTGCGGGCCCGGGCGCGTCCGCCGGGGCGCCGTCGGGGGCGGGCGGGGGTGCCGTGCGGTCCGGTTCCGGTGTGGCGGCGAGGTGGGCGGTGGCCGCCTCCAGGCCGCCGGTGCGCCGGAGTTCGGCCAGTTCGGCGAGGTTCCAGGCGGCGCTGCCGACCACGCTGAGGCTGCGCGGGCCGCGCCGCTGCACCACTCCGCGCACCAGCAGCAGCCACGAGTGGAAGACGGTGCGGGCGCACGCCTCGTGGCTGTCGTCGAAGAAGGCGCAGTCGACCAGGCCGGTGCTGTCGTCGAGGGTGGTGAAGATGACCCGGCGGCCGGAGCGGACCGGTGGCGTCTGGGTGGCCGCCTTGGCGCCGGCGACCAGCACCGTCTCGCCGTGCCGGGCGCCTTGCAGCAGCCGGGCCGGCACCGCGCCCAGTTCGGCGAGGAACTCCCGGTGGTCGGCCATCAGATGGCGGGAGGCGTCCATGCCGAGGACGCCGAGCTCGGCGCTGAGCCGCTCCACGTCGGTGAGGTCGGGCAGCCCGGCCGGCTCGACCGGCTCGACCTCCTGCGCCTCCCGGTCGGTGTGGAGCGTCAACTGCCCGTCGGGGGCGCTCCGTCCGTGGTGGTGCAGTTCGGCGACGTACAGCAGCAGGTCCCGCCGGTTGGCGCCGAAGGCGTCCAACGCGCCGACCCGGGCGAGGCGTTCGGCCACCGGGCGGCCGGGCCGGGCCCGCTGCCAGAGGTCCTGGAGCGAGCGGTAGGGCTGACCGTCCGCGATCCGCCGGGCCTCGACCTGGCTGATTCCGTACACGTCGGAGAGGGCCAGCCGCAGCCCCCAGGTGTCCGGGGCACCCCCGTTACCGGACACCAGTTCGATCCGATGGGTGACCGCGGACCGGTTCACGTCCAACGGCAGCACCGGCACCCCGCGCCGCCGGGCGTCCGCGAGCAGCAGCCGCTTGGGGTACATCCCGGGGTCGTGGGTGAGCAGCCCGGCGTAGAAGGCCGCCGGGTGGTGCGCCTTGAGCCAGGCGGACTGGTAGGTGGGCACGGCGAACGCGACGGCGTGCGCCTTGCAGAAGCCGTACGCGCCGAACGCCTCGACGATCTCCCAGGTGTGCGCGATGACGTCGGGGGCGTAGCCGCGGGCGGCGGCCCGCCGGGCGAACCAGTCGCGCGCCCGCCCCTGCCGCTCCGGGTCCGCCAGGGCGCGCCGTTGCTCGTCCGCCTCGTCCCGGTGGCATCCGGTCATGATCCGCAGGATCTCGATGACCTGCTCGTGGAAGACCACCACCCCGTAGGTCTCGCGCAGCGGTCCCTCCAGGTCGCGGTGCGGGTAGCGGACGGGCCGGCGGCCGTGCCGGGCCTCGATGAAGGGCCGCACCATGTCGGCGGCGACCGGCCCCGGCCGGAAGAGGGAGATGTCGACGACCAGGTCGTGGAAGGTGGCGGGTTGGAGCCGGCCGACCAGGTCGCGCTGACCGGGCGACTCGATCTGGAAGCAGCCCAGAGTCTCGGTCGAGCGGATCAGGTCGTAGGTGGCCGGGTCGCCGGGCGGCACCTGCGCCGGATCGTCCAGGTCGAGCCGGGTTCCGGTGGCCCGGCCGAGCTCGGCGACCGCGTGCGCCATCGCGGACTGCATCCGCACGCCCAGCACGTCCAGCTTGAGCAACCCCAGGTCCTCCACGTCCTCCTTGTCGAACTGGGACATCGGGAAGCCGTCGCCGGCGGTGGGCACCACCGGGGTGCGGTCCAGCAGGGTGGCGTCGGAGAGCAGCACCCCGCACGGGTGCATGGCGATCCCGCGGGGCAGCGCGTCCAGCGCCTCGACCAGCTGCCACAGCCGCTCGTCGGCGCCCTCCCGCACCCCGCGCAGCTCGGGCAGTTCGGCCAGCGCGGCGCGGGCGTCCCGGGCCCGGATGTGCGGGAACGCCTTGGCGAGGCGGTCCACCCGCGCCGGGTCCATGCCGAGGGCGGCGCCCACGTCGCGGACCGCGTGCCGGACGCGGTAGGTCTCGGGCATCGAGACGGTCGCCACCCGCTCGGCGCCGAAGCGGTCGAAGATCGCGCGGTAGACCTCCAGCCGGCGGGCCGACTCCACGTCGATGTCGATGTCCGGCAGCGCGGCCCGCCGCGCGGACAGGAAGCGCTCCATCAGCAGCCCGTGTGCGACCGGGTCGGCGTGCGCGATGCCCAGCAGGTGGTTGACCAGGGACCCGGCGCCGGAGCCCCGGGCGGCGACCCGGATGCCCAACTTCCGTACATCGTCCACGACTTGGGCGACCGTCAGGAAGTACGAGGGGTAGCCGAGCCGCTCGACGGTGCGCAACTCGTCCTCCAGCCGCGTCCAGTAGGCGCGGTCGCGGTCGTAACCGCGCAGCACCATCGCGGCGGCGCAGCGGGAGCGCAACACCCGGGCGGCGGTGCGGTGTTCCGCGCCGACGAGGCGGGGTTCGGGGAAGTGGATGCGGCCGAGCCCGAGGTCGGCCCGCGGGTCCACCCGGCACTCCCCCGCACTCTCCTCGGTCATGGTCAGCAGCCGGTGGGCGAGGTCGCGCCGGAAGCCGGCCGCCTCGGCGATCCGCTCGGCGGCGGCGCCCATCGCGGCGGCGTCCTTGAGCCAGCGCTCGCCGCTGTCCCAGGTCTCGGGGCGGCGCCGGTCCACCGGCACCAGGCGGCGGGCGGAGTCCAGGACGTCGGCGACCGGGCCCTGGCCGGGGTCGGCGTAGCGGACCGCGTTGGTCAGCACGGCGCGGACGCCCTGGTCGACGGCGAGGCCGAGGGTGCGGGCGGCCAGCCGCAGGGAGCCGGGGCCGCTGCCGGTGCGCCCGTGGTCGACGACCTCCAGGCGCAGCGCGTCGCCGTACCGTTCGCGCCAGGGGGCGAGGAGCCGCGCGGCGCGGTCCGGGCGGCCGGCGGCCAGCGCCCGGCCGACGTCGGAGTCCGGGCCGAGCAGGACGGTCAGCCCGTCGGCGGCGGTTTCCAGGGCGTCGCGCGACAGGACGGGCTGCTCGCCGCGGTCGGCGTGGGCGGCGGAGACCAGCCGGCAGAGCGCGGCCCAGCCGGCCGCGCCGTCCCGGGCCAGGAAGACGACGCGGGCGGCGGACTCGTCGAGGAAGGCGCCACCCCGCACCGGGGTGCGGGGGCGGGCGGTGGGTCGGGGCGCCGACTCCCCGTCCGCGACGGCGAGTTCGGCGCCGAACAGCGGGCGGACGCCGGCCTCGGCGGCGGCCTTGGCGAACCGGACGGCACCGGAGAGCCCGTCCCGGTCGGTCAGCGCGAGGGCACCCAGGCCGCGCTCGGCGGCGCGCTCGACCAGCCGCTCCGGGTGGGAGGCGCCGTAGCGCAGCGAGAAGCCCGAAGCGGTGTGCAGATGCGTGAACCCGGGCATCCGCACCTCCTGCACCTCATACGCCCCCCGGCTGTATTCGCGTCCCTTGTTTCGCTTCCTCCACCATAACGCCTTTCTCGAACACTCGTACGAACACACGCCCAGGGAGCCCGCCGAACGGGAGTTATCGACCAAAACGGATATAAAGCCCGTGGAATAGCTGCGAACCCAGAACGGAGCGGCGCATGGCCACGAGCGACGACGGCACCCGCCTCACCTTCATCGGGGAGGTGAAGAGCGCGGTGACGACCCGGGCGGCGCTCCTGGTGATCGGGGTGCTGGGCCTGATGGTCGCGTTCATCACGTCGTACACCGGCGCCTTCCACCACCCGAAACCGGACCGGATGACGCTGGCGGTGGTCGCCCCGGCCCAGGCCCGCGGGGAGTTGGTGAACAAGCTGGACCGGCTCCCGGGCGCACCGCTGGACCCGCGCCCGGCGGCCTCCGAGGCGATCGCCCGGCGCCAGCTCGCGGACCGCGAGATCGACGCCGCGCTGCTCTTCGACCCGCGCGGCACCACCGACCGGCTGCTGGTCGCCAGCGGTGGCGGCGCCGCGCTCTCCCAGGCGGTCGAGGCGGTCGTGACGGCGGCCGAGAAGCAGCAGCAACGGACCGTCCGCACCGAGGACGTGGTCCCCACCGGCGCCGAAGACAGCCGCAGCCTGTCGTCCTTCTACCTGGTGGTGGGGTGGTGCGTCGGCGGCTATCTGTGCGCCGCGATCCTGGCGATCAGCGCCGGGGCGCGCCCGGCCAACGGGCCGCGGGCGGTGATCCGGCTCGCCGCGTTGGCGCTGTACTCGATCGCCGCCGGGCTGGCCGGGGCGATCGTGGTCGGCCCGGTCCTCGGCGCGCTGTCCGGCAGCCTCTTCGGGCTGTGGGGACTGGGCGCGCTGGTGGTCTTCGCGGTGGGCGCCACCACCCTTGCCTTCCAAGGGCTGTTGGGCATCATCGGCATCGGCCTGGCGATCCTGGTGATCGTGGTGTTCGGCAACCCGAGCGCGGGCGGCGCCTACCCGTATCCGCTGCTGCCGCCGTTCTGGCGGGCGATCGGGCCCGCGCTGCCGCCGGGCGCCGGCACCTGGGCGGCGCGCTCGATCACCTACTTCCGGGGCCAGTCGCTGACCGCGCCGCTGCTGGTGCTCTCCGCCTGGGCGGTGGGCGGCACCCTGGTCACCGTCCTCCTGGCGACGCTGCACCGCACGGCCGACGAGCGCAGCGGCGGGCCGACACCCGAGGGCGAGAAGCGGCTGCCCGCCTGAATCGACCCGGCGCACGACGGCGCCCCGTGCCTGCCACGCCCCTCCCGACGCGGCACGCACGGGGCGCCGTCCATTCTCCCGCTCCGCCCCGCGGTGGCTCCCCCGCGGGCCGTCGCCTTCCGGCCATGCCGGCCGTCACATGTGCGTACCGCCGTCGATCCGGATCTCCGTGCCGGTGACGAAGGCGCCGTCCTCCGAGGCGAGCATCGCTATCACGCCGGCGACGGTCTCCGGGCCGGCGAAGCCCCGTCCCAGGGCCGGCGCCAGCTTCACGAACAGGCTCATGTCGGCGTCCTCCGGCAGCCCCGGGCCGCGGCCGGTGGTCATCCCGCTGGCGATGGAGCCCGGCGCCACGCACACCGCGCGCAGCCCCTGCTTGCTGTACTCGCTGGCGATGGCGTGCGTCATGGACTGGATGCCGCCCTTGCTCGCCGCGTACGCCGCCATGTACGGGTGCGCGAACGAGGCCGAGGTGGAGCTGAAGTTGACGATCACCGGGGCCTGACCGGCCAGCAGGGCGGGCAGCGCCTCGCGGATCACCAGGAAGGTGCCGGTGAGGTTGACCGAGATGACCTTGTTGAAGAAGTCCAGGGTGGTCTCGTGGGTGTGCGAGGAGCGCAGGATGCCGGCCGCGTTGACCAGGACGTCCAGCCCGCCGAGGCGCTGCACCGCGGCGGCCACGCCGGCGCGCACCGCGGCCTCGTCGGAGATGTCCAGCCGCGCGGTCTGTAGGCGGTCGGCGGTGCCGTCCGTGGCGGCCCGCTCGGCGGTGGCCGCCAGGCCCGCCTCGTCGACGTCCACCGCGACGACCCGGCCGCCCTCGGAGAGGATCCGGTGGGCGGTGGCCTGTCCGATACCCGAGCCGGCCCCGGTGATCAGTGCGCGGCGTCCGTCAAAGCGGTTCATGGTGTTGCTCCTTCGTGAAGTGCCTCAGGGGGGCGATGTCCGCACCGTACGCCTACTTGGCACGTTGTGCCATATTCGCACAGAGTGCCGATCCGGCACGCGCTCCGTAAGCTGGGCGCATGTCCACCGCACCCCGCCCCTCGCTCACCCAGCGCCGGAAGGCCGAGACCCAGCTGGAGATCGCCCGCACCGCGGCCGCGCTGTTCGCGGAGCGCGGCCCCGGGGTCACCGCGGACGAGATCGCCCGCGCCTCGGGCGTCGCGCTGCGCACCTTCTACCGGTACTTCCGCACCAAGGAGGACGCGGTGGCTCCGCTGCTGGCCGTCGGCGTCCGGCAGTGGATCGACGATCTGGCGGCCGCCACCACCGGGCCGGACGCCCCGCCGGCCCGCGCGGCACTGGAGCACGCCGCCCGTCGGGCGCTGACCCCCACCGACGAGCGGGCCACCGAGGCGCTGCGCTGGACCCGCGGGCTGCTGCGGGCGATGCCCGACGATCCGGCGCTGCGCGCGGTCTGGCACCGCGTCCACCACGACTCCGAGGAGGCGCTGCGCCCGGTCCTGGCGCGGCTCACCGGTGCCGGCCGGCTCCAGGTGCGGCTGGCCGCGGCGGCGGCGAACACCGCGATGCGGGTGGCGGTCGAGGAGTGGGCCGCGGGCAACGCGCGGGCGGACGGGCCGCACGGCCCCGCGGAGTTGGTGGCCCGCGGCATGCGGGCGCTCACCGCGGGCCTGCCCGAACTCGACCAACGGCCGGGCGGCAAGGGGGACTTCGGCGACGCGGAGCAGGACGCGCGCTAGGGCCCGCCCCATCGGGCAGCCCCTGGCGCGTACCACCCCTGATCCATCGGGCGGACCCCGCGGCGCTCAGGCCCCGCCCTTCGGACAATCGGCGGAGATCGACTCCCGGCCGAACGGACGGTCGGCGGCCGGATTCCCTCCTTGCGGGGGCAAATCGAGGGCCTCCGGACGGCCCCCATCGGCGCTGGCAGCGCCCCGCAGCCCGGCGCCCCACGCCCCAACTCCCGGAAACTTTCGCGCCATTACCCTCAGCTTTCACCTATCGACCAAAAGTGATCGGGGCGCGTGCGTTTGAGATGCGGTTGGGCCAGACTCCCGTCCGGTATCTGGACCTACGAGCAAAGGAGTGTTCGTCATGCGGTACATCACTGGGGCGGTTGCGCTCGGGGCGGCGCTGATTCTCGGCGCGCTGTCCACCACCGCGCAGGCCGCCACGGCACCGGCCCAGCCCGCCCGGACCGGTGGCCTCTACGCCCAGTCCGAGCTGGTGTTGACGGTCGGTCGGGGCGAGACCCGGGCGGACGCCACGGTGGAGCGCGCGGCGACGCTGAGCTGTATGCCGATGGCGACCGGCACCCACCCGGCCCCGAAGGCCGCCTGTACCCAACTGCGCGCGGTCGGCGGTGACTTCAGCGCGGTGACCGAGGGTGCGACGAAGAGCTCCCGGATGTGCAGCATGGTGTGGGACCCGGTCGTGGTCACCGCGGACGGGGTCTGGCAGGGCCGTCGGGTCTCGTACACGCACACCTTCGCCAACTCCTGTGTGATGACGGACGGCAAGGGCTCGGTCTTCGAGTTCTGACCGGCCACCGGCCGTCCCTGACCTGGGGTCAGGACACGGCGGATCGTGGACGGCGCCGGCCCCCGGACGAGGAGAGCGTCCGGGGGCCGGTTCGTGCCGTCGACCGGGGGGCCGGTCGGCCGGGTCGGTCAGCCGATCTTGGTGCCGGTCGCCTGGAGGGCGGCCGGAACCGGCTGGAAGAAGGTCTCGCCGCCCTGGCTGCAGTCGCCGCTGCCGCCGGAGGTGAGGCCGAGCGCGCTCTCGCCGTCGAAGAGGGCGCCGCCGCTGTCGCCGGGCTCGGCGCAGACGTCGGTCTGGATCAGCCCGTTGACCGTGCCCTCCTGGTAGTTGACGCTGGCGTTCAGCGCCTTGACGGTGCCGTCGTGCACCTGGGTGGTGCTGCCGGACCGCTTCACCTTCTCGCCGACGGTGGCGTCCGCGGCCTTGGTGATCTTCTGCGGGCTGCCGCTGTAGAGGTCGACCTCGCTGGGGTGCTCGGTGTTGCCGGTGTACTTGGCGATCGAGTAGTCGTTGCCCGGGAACTTGGACGTCTCGGTGGTCGCGATCGTCTGGCCACCCTGCTTGTCGGACCACTCCTTGACGGCGTTGCCGCAGTGGCCGGCGGTCAGGATGTACGGGTCGCTGCCCTTGACGACGTTGAACCCGAGCGAGCAGCGGGCGCTGCTGCCCCAGATCGCGTCGCCGCCGGCGATCAGCGGACGGAACTGGCTGTTGGTGTGGCGGAGTTCGACGGTGTCACCGAGGCCCTTGGCGACCTTGGTGAGCCGGTCCAGCTTGGCGCCGGTGACCGTGCGGTCCGAGGTCACCACGACCTTGTTGGCCTTGGGGTCCATCGCCCAGGCGGTGCCGGGGATGGTCGCCTTGTCCTTCAGCGTCTGCCGGGCCGCGTCGAGTTGGGCCATGGTGTGCTTGACCATTCTCGGCTCCGCGCCCTTGGCCCGGACCTTCGCCGCGGACGCCTGGTCCACGACGTTGACCACCAGCTTCTTGGCCTGGGCGTCGTAGTACGCGCCGGCGCTACCGGACTTGAGCTGGGACGCCAGGGTGGTCGCAGCGGCCGGCGAGAGCGTGGCCGTCGTGGGCGCCGGTGCGGCGTGGGCGTTGGCGAGGGTGACGGTCGCGGTGGCGGCCAGCGCGAGCGCGCCGGCACCGGCCAGCATCGTGCGGCGGCGGGGTATGCGTCGGTGCTTCAACTCAGGGCCTCCCGTGGGGGGTTGGGCCCGGACCGTGGGGAGTCCATGCGGGCCCGAGAGTGAGGTGTGAGGTACCGAGCACGGACGGTGCCACCCCGTGGCGGCCGCCTCGGGGAGTCGCGTCCATGCCAACGGAGCCGAGTATTCCCACCCGTCCCACTCGTGCACAAGACCGGGTTCCGGTCTCGGGTGCGGGAGTTCACGTTTTCACCACATCTTGTTCACACCGATATCCGCCCGCCGTACTCCTGAGTACGGACATCAGAGGGCGGATGGCGCGGTCGGCGGCCACCCGAAGTGTGAGGATCGCGGCTGTCCGGAAAAAGTCCCGCCGTTGGTGGCGTCAGCGCCCCAAGTGGGTTACTCGCTGCGCCATTTCGCCGTCCAGCCCTCGTTCTGCGCGGAGATGACCCGTTCGCACCGGCCGACGAAGGCATCGTTGGCGGCGGGGTCGGCCTCCTGGGCGCGGCGGGCCGTCAGGCGCTCCAGCTCCGCGGCGGTGCGGGAGAACTCCAGCTCCTGGTAGGCGTATCGGGCGGCCGCCGCGTGCGCGGTGACCGCGGCGCCGACGGTGGTGACCGTCGCGACCCAGGCGGTGGCCCAGTCCGCCCCGAAGACGACGGACACCGCGCCCAGCACCACCGCCAGGGCCGCCAACACCAGCTCCGCCCAACGGACTTGGGCGCCGCGCCGACTCATCAGCACGGCCCGGGGCCGGTAGTAGTCCTCGATCTGGCCGGCGACCCGCACCTGCGCGTAGGACTCGACGTCGGTGACGGCGGGCAGCGGGCGCCGCCGCGGGGCGAGGGCGAGGGTGCGGCCGGCCAGATCGCCGGTGTCCGCGAGGGCCCGCTCGGCGCGGTCCAGCAACACCTGGGGCGCGTCCCCGTCCCGATAGGGGCCGACCCGGGCGAGATAGGCGTAGAGCTCGCTCTTGAACTCCTCGCTGAGCGCACGCAACCGCGTCCAGTCGCGGACCCGTTGGGGGCCGGCCGCCCCGGCGGCCAGCGGCACCAGCCCCACCGCGACGGCCGCCAGCAGCGCCAGGCCCCTGCCCACCCCCGCGCTGACGGCCATCACCTGCGCGGCCGCGGTGCCGGCGCACGCCCCCGCCACACCCAGCACCAGGGCGACCGTCCTGGCCCGCCCGATCGCGCGCTTGGCCCGGTCGGCCGCCTGCGACCAGACGCTCTGGCGGTCCCATAACCACTGCACGGTCGATTCCCCTGAATCCCCCACGGGCGCATCCTCCCAGCGCCCTCGCGCGGGGAACAGGGCGCGCGGCTACGGCGGCGCGCACAACGGGCGACCGCCGTACCCGGGTGCGGCGGTCGTCCTCGGTGGCGGTGCGGGCTACGGCGAGCCGCTGCGGAGGTTCTCGGCCCGTGGCAGGTCTTCGAGGACCGGAAGGGCGTCCTCGACGGCGCCGTCCGGGACCGGCGGCGCGGGCGGGGCGGCGTCCGCCGGAGCCGTCCGCTCCGCCGTGGACGGCCGCTGCGCCGTGGACGGCCGCCGCGCACGCGCCCGTTCGGTCTCCGCCTGCGCCTGCGCGGTCTGTGCCTGGGCCTGGAGCCCGGAGCGCTCCAGGAACCGCAGCAGCTCCACGGGGAACGGCAGGACGAGGGTGGAGTTCTTCTCGGCGGCGACCGCCACCACGGTCTGGAGCAGCCGCAGTTGGAGCGCCGCGGGCTGACCGGACATCGCCGCGGCGGCCTCGGCCAGCTTCTTCGACGCCTGGAGCTCGGCGTCGGCGTTGATCACGCGGGCCCGGCGGTCCCGGGTGGCCTCCGCCTGGCGGGCCATCGAGCGCTTCATGGTCTCCGGCAGCGAGACGTCCTTGATCTCGACCCGGTCGACGCTCACGCCCCAGCCGATGGCCGGGCTGTCCATCATCAGCTCCAGGCCCTGGTTGAGCTTCTCGCGGCTGGACAGCAGGTCGTCCAGCTCGCTCTTGCCGATGATCGAGCGCAGCGAGGTCTGCGCCATCTGCGAGACCGCGAACCGGTAGTCCTCGACCCGGACCACCGCGTCGGCGGCGTCCACGACCTTGAAGTAGACCACCGCGTCGACCCGGACCGTGACGTTGTCCCGGGTGATGCCCTCCTGCGCGGGCACCGGCATCGTGACGATCTGCATGTTGACCTTACGCATCCGGTCCACGCCCGGGATGATCATGGTGAAGCCCGGGCCACGCACCGGGGCGGTCAGCCGCCCCAGCCGGAGCACCACGCCCCGCTCGTACTGCTTGACCACCCGCGCCGCGGCCATCACATAGACCACGCCCGCGGAGACCAGCCCCACGCCGGCCGCCACCAGTTCTCCGACCATCACGGCCCCCTGAACTGCGCCGATACGTCGCACTAAGGGTAGTTATAGACCTTTGGTCCCATGGTATGCCTCCGGCGGCTGACGCGTAGGCGGCTGACGCCGCAGGTCCCGTACGTCGTCGGCTCCCCCGCCGTGGTGGGGTTCCGCCTTCGGCGGAGGGGGGTGTGGGGCGGGGGCCCTGCTGGGTGGTGGTGCCGGGTTCGGTGCCTCCGGGGTGGGTGTTTCGGACTGCTTCGCTTTACGTCCGAAACACCCACCCCTCCGGCACCAAACCCTCCCGCATGTCGACGGACCCCCGCCCCGGTGGGAGGAGAGGTACAAGCAGCAACCAGGTACTGCCCCCTTCACCCCTCACCGGGCGGAGGCGCGCAACTCACGGGAGGGTGTGGGCCGGAGGGGGCGGGTTTCCGGACGTAAAGCGAAGCAGTCCGGAAACCCGCCCCCGGAGGGCCGCACCCGGCACCACCCACACACCGGGCGCCCCGCCCCACACACCCCTCCGCCGAAGGCGAAAGAACAGCAACCCCCACGGCGGGAAAGCCACCAACGTGGGAAGCCAACCAAGCGCAGCGCTTACGCGAACTTCTCGCTGATCGTCGTGAAGACGCGTTGCGCGACCGGGCCGAGGTAAGGCCCGGCCTGCCAGCCTTCCGTCGGGTTGCCGACCGACGTGTTGGAGACCAGCGTCAGCTTGCCGCCGCGGTTGACGAACCAGCCGCCGCCCGACGAACCGCCGGTCATGGAGCAGCCGATCCGGTCCATGGGCGGCGCGCCCTGGACGGCGGCGAGGCGTCCGGAGGGGCTGAGGCAGGACATCATCCGGGCGCCGTCGTAGGGCGCAGCGGCCGGGTAGCCGAACGCCTGGAGCTGGCCGATGCGACCGGCGGGCGGGGGGTTGAACCAGACCTGGGCGGCCGCGCCGACGGTCTCCTGGAGGGACCTGCCGCCGCCGTTCTCCGGGCGGACGTGCAGCACCGCGTAGTCGTAGGGGGCGCCGGAGCCGGCGTCGGTCTCGCTGCCGCGGTCGATCCACTCCCCGGAGGTGGTGATCCAGTCGGCCCAGAACTTGCCGTAGGGCGTGACCTGTTGGGCGGGGGTGCGGCCGATCTGGCTCATGGGGACGCCGTTGTCGTTGTACGACGGCACGAAGATGATGTTGCGCATCCAGCCGCCCTGCCGGCCGGAGTGCACGCAGTGGCCCGCGGTCCACACGAGGTTGGACTTCCCCGGGTGCGCCGGGTCCTCGACGATGGTGCCGGAGCAGACCATCGGGCCCTTGGGGCTGTCGAAGAAGATCTTGCCGACCGGGGCCATGTTGCGGTGGTAGGGGCGGGCCACCTCCTGGGCGGTGACCCGGGGCGGCGTGGGGTCGGTGGCGCCGTAACCGCCGCCCGCCGCGGTCGCGTTGACGTTGATGTCGGGCGCGGCCTTGGCCTGGGCGAGCCGGTCCGACTCCCAGTGGTTCTTGATGATCGGGTTGATGAAGTCCTGGGCGCGGTGTGCCCAGCGGCCCCAGTCCTTCCAGCCGCCGTCCTTCCACTTCTTGAGGTCGCCGAGGCTGGTGGGGGCGGTGTCGGGCAGGTGCGGGCCGGCGGCCTTCTTCTGGTCGGAGCCGGCCGAACCGCCGGACGCCGCCGCCGAGTTGGCGTCGGGTCCGCAGGCGGTGGCGGTGACGGCGAGGAGGGCGGCGGTCGCGGCGGCGGCGAGGGCGGCGCGGCGGCGGGAGCGGGTGCGCGGCGCCGTCTCCCCGGGCCGTGCGGTCGGATCGGGCGGTGTGGGCCGGGTGTGCGGCATGGTGAGGTCCCCCCTGGTGCGTACGTGCGGGCGGCGGGCCGGGGCGCCCGGTCCGCCGCGGTGTTGCTGTCATGCCCCTGTTGGGGCGCGCCCTACTATGCCGTTCCACCGCCTCGGGCGGGCCGGCAGGCCAGGGCGGTGACGGGATCCGGACAATCAGTGGTGTCCTGCCCCGTCCGGACCGAGACCACCCGATATCGACCGACCTATCCCAAGGACCCACCGTGACCGACCGCGTCATCGACCGTCCCCGCAGCCGCGGGTTCCTCTTCCTCGACTCCCACCCCGCCGGGTGCCGGCAGTTGGTGAGCGACATGTGGGAGGCCGTGGCCGCCCCGACCGTTTCGCCGCCGGCCGACGGCCCGGTGGCCCTCGTCATCGGCTCATCCGCCGGCTACGGCCTGGCCGCCACCCTGGCCGGGCTCAAGCGCGCCGGGATCCGCGGCATCGGCGTCTGCTTCGAGAAGCCGGCGACCGCGCGGCGCACCGCCACCGCCGGCTGGTACCGCACCGCCGCCACCGCCGAACTGGCCCGCGCGGCCGGCCGGGACTTCGTCTTCCTCAACGGCGACGCCTTCTCCGACGCGCTCAAGGACCAGGTCGCCGAGGTGCTGGTGGAGCGGTTCGGCGGGCGGCTGGACTACCTGATCTACTCGGTGGCCGCGCCGCGCCGGACCGACCCGGAGACCGGCACCACCTACGCGTCGGTGCTCCGGCCGATCGGCGCGGCCTCCCGCACCAGGACGCTGGCCTTCGACGACGCGGGCGCGCCCGAGGTCAAGGAGGTGGAGACGGCGCCGGCCGCCGAGGACGACATCGCGCAGACCGTGGCGGTGATGGGCGGCGCCGACTGGGAGCGGTGGATCGAGCACCTGGCCGACCGGGGGCTGCTTGCCGACGGGTTCGCCACCGCGGCGCTCTCCTACATCGGTTCGTCGCTGACCGAGGCGATCTACCGCAAGGGCACCATCGGTGCCGCCAAGGCCCACCTGGAGGCCACCGCCCGCACCCTGGACAAGCGGCTGTCGGAGCTGGTCGGCGGGCGCGCGGTGACCTCCGTCAACGGTGCCGCGGTGACCCAGTCGTCCACCGCTATCCCCGGCATCGCGCTCTACGTCGGGCTGCTGCGCGGGGTGCTCGGCGCGCAGATGGTGCCGCCGACCGCGCAGCTCAGCGACCTGTGGGACCAGCTCACCGGCGTCCGCCCGTTGGCGCTGGACGGGGAGGGCCGGATCCGGCTGGACACCTGGGAGTTGACCGACGAGGTGCAGGCCGCGGTCGGCGAGCGGTGGCGGGCGGCGACGACACGGAACATCGGGCAACTCGCCGACCTCGACTGGTTCCACGGCGAGGTGCACCGCCTCTACGGCTTCGCGGTGCCCGGCGTCGACTACGCGGCGCCGGTCGCCACCGAGGTGCCCTGGCCGGGGCAGCCGGCCTGAGGCGGGGGTGGCGGCCCGCGCCGTCAGTGCGGACGGGCCGCCACCCGGGGATCTCTGCGGCCCGTCCCGACCCCGTGCCGGTACTGCTCGATCTGCTCGCGGGTCGGGTACCACTTCTTGTCGCAACGGTGGCACCACCAGCGCCAGTTGTCCCAGTGGACCTCGGTGGTGGTGGTGTCCTTCCACAGGTGGTCGTCGCAGTCGATGGTCGGGCAGTGCGGCGGCGGCAGGGACATGGCGGGCCGGACCTTCCGTGGGCGGTCGGGGCAGCGGAACCCCGGGGGTGGCTGGGCGACTTCCAGCGTGGAGCGCCGCGGGGTGCGCGGTGGCAGGGGCCGCGGGCGCGCCATACGATCGGGTGACCGCCGGCATCGCCGGGTGACGCGGCCGTCCGACCCCTCGCCCCCGCCCCGCTTCCCGGCGAATGCGCAGGTCACCTTGGTCGCGCCGGCCCGGGCCCGGACCGGACATGCGATCACGGGTGATCAGCGATGCGATGGAGACATGGCCATGTGCAGGCGGGGCTCGGCGCGGCTGCACCGCCTCTTCGAATCGACCTGTGACCGCGCGCCGTGGGCGACGGCGCTGGAGTGCGGGCGGCACTCCCTGACCTACGCCGAGCTGGACGCCCGCGCCAACCGGCTCGCCCACCGCCTGCGCGCGCGGGGCATCGGCGCCGGTTCCCGGGTCGCGGTCCTGGTGCCGCGGTCGGTGGGGATGTACGCCGCGCTGCTGGCCGTGGGCAAGGCGGACGCGGCGTTCGTCCCGATCGACCCGGCGGCGCCCGCCGAGCGGGTCGCCTTCATCGCGTCGGACGCCGGGGTGGACGCGGTCCTGACCGTCCCGGAGCTGGCGCCGCAGCTGACCGGCGTGCCCGCGCCGGTGATCGAACTCGACGCGCTGGCCGGGGAACTGGCATCGGCGCCGGACACCCGGCCCATACCGATGCCGACACCGCCGACAGCACCGGCACCGTCCGCGGACCTGGACGACACCCCCGACGACCCGCTCGCCTACATCATGTACACCTCCGGCTCCAGCGGCCGGCCCAAGGGCGTGGCCATCGCGCACTCCAGCGTCTGCACCTTCCTCGCCGTCGTGCCGGCCGCCTACGGCGTGCGGCCGGACGACCGGGTCTACCAGGGCATGACCCTCTCCTTCGACTTCTCCATCGAGGAGATCTGGCCCACCTGGACGGTCGGCGCGACCCTGGTCGCGGGCCCGGCCGGCGCCGGCCCGGGCCGGCTCGGCGCCGAACTCGCCGACTCCCTGGAGGAGTTGGGCATCACGATCCTCTACTGCGTGCCGACGCTGCTGGCGACGATCCCCCGGGAGCTGCCGCGGATCCGCACCCTCGTGGTGGGCGGGGAGCCCTGCCCGGCCCAACTCGTGACGCGCTGGAGCCGGCCGGGGCGCCGGATCCTCAACACCTACGGGCCGACCGAGACCACCGTCACCGCCACCGTCGCGGAGCTGCGGCCGGGCCGCCCGGTCACCATCGGCCGACCGCTGCCCACCTACACCGTGGCGCTGCTCGACGACCGGCTGCGCCCCGTTCCGGACGGGGCGGTCGGCGAGATCTGCGTGGGCGGCCCCGGCGTCGCCCGCGGCTATGTAGGGCGCCCGGAACTGACCGCGGAGCGTTTCGTCGCGCACCCGTTGGCCCCCGCCGGCGGCCGGCTCTACCGCACCGGCGACCTGGGCCGGCGCACCCCGGACGGGGAGATCGAGTTCCTGGGGCGGGCCGACGACGAGGTGAAGATCCGCGGCTACCGGGTCGACCTCGGCGAGATCGACAACGTCCTGTTGGAGGAGCCCGCGGTGGCCGAGGCGGCGACCGCGCTGGTGACGCCGGAACGGCGGGACGGCCGGGGCGGGGACCGGGAGTTGTCCGCGTATGTCGTGCTGGCGCCGGGCCACACCGGCGATGCCGGGACGACGGACGGGGACGCCCTGGCGGCCCGGCTGCACCGGCGGCTGCGCAGCCGGCTCCCGGCCTACATGGTGCCGCCGTTCCTGGACGTCCTCCCCCGACTGCCGGCCCTGCCGAGCGGCAAGGTGGACCGCAGGGCGCTGCCCGCGCCGACCGGCCGGCGGCTGGGCGTGGTCGGCCACGTGGTGCCGCCGCGGGGCGACATGGAGGCCCGGGTGCGGGACGTGTGGGCCGAGGTGTTCGGCATGGGTCCGGACGCGCTCTCCACCGAGGCGGACTTCTTCGGGGACCTCGGCGGGCACTCGCTGCTCGCCGCCCAGGTCGTCTCGCTGCTGCGCACCCGCGGCATCGGGGGCGACACCGGCGTCGCGCTGCGCGATGTCTACGCCCACCCGACGGTGCGCGGCCTCGCGGCCCACCTGGACGCGTCGAGCGCCCCGAAGGCGGCCGCCGGGGCCGCGGACGGCGGCGACCGGGCCGACGACGACCGCGCGGGCGCCGCCAACGCCCCTTACGCCGCGGCCGGTTCACCGACCACCCGCCCCCGCCCGCTACGACACCGCGGCGCCCGGATCGCCGCCGCCGGCCTGGTCCAGGCCGCCGCGCTCTACCTCCTGCTCTTCCTCATGACCCTCCCCCTCGCGGTCGTCTTCAGCCGGCAGGGCGGGCAGTTCACCGGCCGCACCCCGATCCCGGTGCGGCCCGTACTGGCCACCCTGGTGGGCTACTTCGGGGTCCGCTGGCTGCTGCCGGTGGCCCTGGCCCGCCCGTTGGCGGCCGGCATCCGGCCGGGCCGCTACCCGTTGTGGGGCGGGACCTACCTGCGCCTGTGGGCGCTCGGCCTGCTGCTGAGCCTCGGCCCGCTGCCGGTGCTCAGCGGCTCCCCGCTGATGGGCCGTTACCTGCGGCTGCTGGGCGCCCGGATCGGGCCGCGGACGACGATCGCCACCGGCGTGGTGCCGCTGCCGTCCCTGGTCCGGATCGGCGCGGACGCCTCGGTCGGCTACGGCGTGACGCTGCGCGCCTGGCGGGTGGCCGACGGCTGGGTCATCGTCGCCCCGATCGACATCGGCCCGCGCGCCTACGTCGGGGCACACGCCGTGCTGGAGCC
Source organism: Streptomyces sp. NPDC057743 (assembly GCF_042798755.1). Taxonomy (NCBI): domain Bacteria; kingdom Bacillati; phylum Actinomycetota; class Actinomycetes; order Kitasatosporales; family Streptomycetaceae; genus Streptomyces; species Streptomyces sp. NPDC057743. The sequence goes on along the minus strand of NZ_JBHVJX010000016.1, from coordinate 38,962 downwards.
GGGCGCCCGGATGGCGGCGGGTTCCGGGCTCGGCGAGCAGTCGGTGCTCGGGCAGGGCGAGGTGGTGCCGCCCGGTGCCCGGTGGGCCGGCTCGCCGCCGTCCCCGGTGCCGGCGCTGGCCCCGGCCGTCGAGGAGCTGCTGCGGGCCGGCGGCACGACCGAACCCGGCCGGCCCCGGTACGTCGCCGCCGCGCTGTTGGGGACCGCCTTCCTGGAGGTCCTCCCGTTGGTCGTCGTGGCGCCGGGCGCCGCGCTGGTGTGGTGCTGCTGGCTGGTCTGGGGCAGCGGGCCCGCCCTGGCCGCCACCCTGGTCGTCGCCGCCCCGCTCTACGTGCTCGCCGTCTGCGCCGCGATCGCGCTGGCCAAGCGGGTGGTGCTGGCCCGCACCCCGGTCGGCAGCCACCCGGTCCGCTCGGCGCTCGGCGTCCGCAAGTGGTTCTCCGACAAGCTGCTGGAGTCCAGCCTCGCCCTCACCAACTCCCTCTACGCCACCCTCTACACGGTCCCCTGGCTGCGGCTGCTGGGCGCCCGGATCGGCCGCGGCGCCGAGGTCTCCACCGCCGCCCACCTCGACCCGGACCTGCTGGCGCTCGGCGAGGGCTCGTTCGTCGCGGACATGGCCGGGGTCGGCGGCGCCGCGTTCGCCGGCGGCCGGGTGGACTGCCGGCGCACCGAGGTCGGCCGCCGCGCGTTCGTCGGCAACGCCGCGTACCTGCCGGCCGGCACCCGGACCGGGCCGGGCTCGCTGATCGGCGTCGGCACCGTCCCGCCCGGCGCCGAAGTGCCGCCCGACACCTCCTGGTTGGGCTCGCCCGCCATCCACCTCCCGCGGCGCCAGAGCAGCGGCAGCTACCCGGAGGAGCTGACCTTCCGGCCCACCCGCCGGGCGGTCCGCCACCGCCTGGCCATCGAGTACCTCCGCGCCACCGCGCCGGCGGCCCTCATCGGCGCCGCCACCTTCCTCTTCCTCCTCGCCCTCTCCGGCCTCGCCCACGCCCCGCACCCGACCGCCCCGTTGCTCCTGGCCCCGCTTCTCCTCATGTCCGCCGGCCTGGCCGTCATCGTCGCCTGCGCAGCGCTCAAGTTCCTTGTCGTCGGCCGCTACCGGCCCCGCGTCGAGCCGCTGTGGAGCTGGTTCGTCCGCCGCACCGAGTTCGTCACCGGTCTCTACGAGGCGGCCGCCGTCCCCGCCGGCCTCGCCGCCCTCACCGGCACCCCGTTCCTGCCGCCCGCCCTCCGCCTCTTCGGCGCCCGGATCGGCCGCCGGACGTGGCTGGGCACCACCTTCCTCACCGAGTTCGACCTGGTCGACGTCGGCGACGACGCGGCGGTCGGCCCGGGCGTGAGCCTCCAGACGCACCTGTTCGAGGACCGGGTCATGAAGATGTCAAAGGTGACCGTTCGGGCGGGCGCCACCGTGGGGAGCCGTGCGATCGTGCTCTACGACGGCGTGGTGGGAGAGGGCGTCTGGCTCGACGCCCTCTCCCTGGTCATGAAGGGCGAGTACCTCACCCCCGGCACGGCCTGGCGCGGCGTCCCCGCCCAGGGCCTGGCCCTCCGCACCACCGACCATCCCACCCCCACTCCCGCACGGTGAACGCCATGACCCCTCCCACCCGCTTCCTCGACTCCCTGCGCCGCACCCTCGCCACCCCGAAGACGCCCCCGCTGCCCGCCCCCGGCGACCGCCCCCTGGCGCTGGTCTACCGCGGCCCGGCCGCCCGCCCCGCCGGCTGCTCCGAGGCGGTCGCCGAGCTGCTGGCCGCCGGCCCCTGGAACCTCGACGTCCGCTACACCGGCCCGCACGAGGACATCCCGCTCTCCGCCACGTCCCTGGCCCACGCCCACCTCTACGCCCAGCCCGGCGGCGGCTCCTTGGCCCCCGCCTACCGCCGCATGCACAAGCACGCCGACCAGATCCGCGACTACGTCCACGGCGGCGGCCGCTACCTGGGCTTCTGCCTCGGCGGCTACCTCGCCGGCGACGACCCGGGCTTCGACCTGCTCCCCGGCAACACCGACCAGTACATCGTCACGCCCGGCGCCACCGTCACCCACGACCGCGACACCGTCGTCGAGACCCGATGGCGCGGCCAACCCCGCACCGTCTTCTTCCAGGACGGCCCGCACTTCCTCCTCGACCCGGGCGCCGACGCCACCGTCCTGGCCACCTACCCCAACGGCACCATCGCCGCCGTCGTCGCCCCCTGCGGCACCGGCCGCATCGCCGTGGTCGGCCCCCACCCCGAGGCCACCGACGACTGGTTCCTCGACGAGAGCCTCCCGGTCCACCACACCCACGACCTCGCCGTCGACCTGGTCAACGAACTGCTGGCGGACTGAGGCCGGGACGTCACCGGGCGGCCACCACACGCATCGGGCGGGTCCGTTGATCAACGGACCCGCCCGATGCGGTTCACGACGTCACGTGCGCGACGTCCGGTGCTGCCGTCGTCGCGGCGGCAGTGTGGTGGCTACTTCTTCTTCGGCAGCCACTGCTTCCAGACGTCCGGGTGTTCCTGGACCCACTGCTTGCCCGCTTCGTCGGCGGACAGGCCCTTGGAGGCGATGAGTTCGGAGACCTCGTTCTGGTCCTTCTTGTCCCAGCGGAAGTTCTTCAGGAACTGCGCCGCGGTGCTGTTGCCCTTGGCGAAGTCGGTGTTGAAGTACTTCTGGAGGGGGGTGGTGGGGTACGCGCAGTCGATGGAGTTCGGGTCCTTGGTGCCCTTGGCCGCGCAGGCGTCGGTGTACTTCGGGAGCTTGACCTCCACCATCGGCACCTGGTTGAAGAGCCACTGCGGCTCGTACCAGTAGGTGAGGAACGGCTTCTTCTGCTTGGCGAACTGCTGGATCTGGGTGATCTGCGCGGCCTCGGAGCCCGCGAAGACGATCTGGTAGTTCAGCTTGAGGTTCTTCACCAGGGCCTTGTCGTTGGTGACGTAGGACGGCGAACCGTCCATCAGCTGGCCCTTGTTGCCGCTCTCCGAGGTGCGGAGTTGGTCGGCGTACTTGTTGAGGTTCTTCCAGTTGGTGACGTCGGGGTGGGCGTCGGCCCAGTACTTGGGCACCCACCAACCGATGTGGCCGGTGACGCCGTTGGGGCCGCCCGCCGTGATCGTCTTCTTGTCCTGGACGTAGCGCTTCTCCTGGTCGGGGTGGCCCCAGTCCTCCAGGATGGCGTCGACCCGGCCCTGGCTGAGCGCGTCCCAGGCGGGGATCTCGTCCACCTGGACGGTGTCGACGTGGTAGCCCAGCTCGTGTTCGAGCAGGTACTTCGCCACCGCCACGTTGGCCTGGGCGCCGACCCAGGTCTGGACGGAGAGGGTGACCGACTTGGACCCCGCGGCGGCCGCGAACGGCGACCCCTGCTTGGTCATGTCGGCCTTGCCGCAGGAGGACAGGGACGCGACGAGCGCGCCGGTCGCGGCCGTGGCGGCGAGCGCCCTGACCAGGGTCCGGGTGCGCTTCGAGGTGCGGGACATGGTCAGGCTCCCTTCCCGGTCGTGCGCCGTTCCGTGGGCTGGGTGACCCGGTCCAGCATCAGGCCCAGGCAGACGATGGCGATGCCCGAGACCAGGCCGGTGGCGAGGTCACCGCGGGCCAGGCCGGCGACCACCGAGTAGCCGAGCGCACCGCTGCCGACCAGGCCGCCGATGATGACGACGGCGAGGACCAGGACCACGCCCTGGTTGACGGCCAGCAGCAACGCGGGCCGGGCCAGCGGCAGTTGGACCTGGCGGAGGGTCTGCCAACGGGTGGCGCCCAGCGAACTGGCGGACTCCATCGCGCCGGGGTTCACCTGGCGCAGCCCCTGGGTGGTGATCCGGATGACCGCCGGCAGGGCGTAGACCACGGCCGCGGCGACGGCCGGGGCGCGGCCCACCGCGAACAGCGCGACGACCGGGATCAGGTAGACGAACTGCGGCATGGTCTGCATGACGTCCAGGATCGGCCGCAGGAACGCCTCGAAGCGCTTGCTGCCGGAGGCCAGGACGCCGATGCCGACGCCCAGGACCAGGGTCACCACCAGGGCGGCGATGACCTGGGAGAGGGTGTCCATGGACGGGCCCCACACGCCCAGCGCGCCGATGACGGCCATGGCCAGGACGGCGGTCAGCGCGGTGCGCCAGGTGCCGATGAGCCAGGCCAGCGCGGCGACGATGAGCAGCACGCCGTACCAGGGCAGGGCGGTCAGGCCGTCGCGCAGCGGGTTGAGCACCCAGTTGGTGAAGTGCGCGGCCCAGTCGGCGGTGCCGCCGACGACCGGGACGCCGGAGTAGAGGTGGCCCACCATCCACTCCTTGGCGTCGTTGACCGGGCGGGCGATGGCGAACGTCGCGCCGGAGGGCCAGATCGTGGAACCGGCCAGCCGGCCGACGAGCGCGAACGCCGCGGTGAGCACGGCGATCCCGACCCAGGCGGGCCAGCCGGTCAGCAGCCGGTGACGGCCGGCGGACGGGTTCGCGCCCAGCTTCTCGCCCGCCGCGGCGGTGGTGCGGTCCATGACGATGGCCAGCAGCACGATCGGGATGGCGGCGGCGAGCGCGGTGCCGACGTCGACCGAGGCGAGTGCCTGGTAGACGCGGTCACCGAGGCCGGCGGCGCCGATCATCGAGGCGATCACGGCCATGGACAGCGCCATCATGATCGTCTGGTTGAGGCCGAGCAGAAGCTCCTTGCGGGCCAGCGGCAGCCGGGCGGTCAACAGGCGCTGGCGCCCGGTGGCGCCGAGCGAGGAGACCGCCTCCAGCACGCCGGCGTCGGCGCCGCGCAGGCCGAGCGCGGTGAGCCGGGCCATCGGCGGCGCCGCGTAGATCACGGTGGCCAGCAGCGCGGCCGGCACGCCGATGCCGAAGATCATGACGACCGGCAGCAGGTACGCGAAGGCCGGCAGCACCTGCATGGTGTCCAGGACCGGACGCAGGACCTTGAACAGCCGCGGCGAGAGGCCGGCGGCCAGGCCGAGCAGGGCGCCGACCACGACCGAGGCGAGCACCGCCACGATCATCAGGGCCAGCGTCTGCATGGTGGGGACCCACATCCCCAGCGCCCCGCTGACCAGGAAGGACACCAGGGCGACGGCGGCGATCCGCAGGCCGGCGACGCGCCAGGCCAGCAGCGTCACGCCGGCCGTCACACCGGTCCAACCGAGGGCCAGCAGCACCAGATAGACGGCGCGGACGGAGAGCACCACGGCGTTGCTGAGGTGACCGAGGACGTAGACGAACAGCCAGTTGCTGTCGCGGTTGTCGATGATCCAGTTGCTGGCGTGGTCGAGCGGCCCGGAGACGTCGACGGTCAGCGCGCTGGGCCAGCCGGCGCCCGGCCACTTGGCCTCGATGAGGGGGATCAACACCGCCGCGGCGACGGCGAGCAGCAGGAGCTTGGCGAGGCCACGGCGGCGCAACAGGCCCTGGAGGAGCCCGGGTTTGCCGACGGCGCCCAGGCCGCCGGCGGTGGGGGGTGCGGCGGTGCTCATGCCCGACCCCGCTTCACCGTGCCGGCCGGCACGTTCATCGCGGCGGCGCGCTGGGCGTGGCGCCACTGGCGGAGCAGGACGGCGCGCAGCCGGGCCCGGGGGCCGGCCGCGGGCGCGCGGGGTATGACGGCGCGGACGGCACCGCGGTAGGGAGCGGCGGCGTACATCAGGCGGCCACCTCCCCCGGCTCGTCGTACGGCGCCGAGTTCCGGGCCACCACGTTCAGCAGGCAGGTGCTGTCGACGATGCCCAGGCAGCGGCCGTTGTCGACGATCCGGACGGGGCCGCCGGTGCGGGCGACCGCCTCGATGGCGTCGCAGATCAGCGTGTCGGGGGTGAGCGCGGGGCCCTCCGCGGCCTCGCCGGCCTCGGCGGGGCGCATCGCGCGGCGCACGGTCAGCACCTGCTCGCGCGGCACGTCCCGGACGAAGTCGCGGACGTAGTCGTCGGCCGGCGAGCCGACGATCTCCTCGGGGGTGCCGAGCTGGACGATCTCGCCGTCCCGCATCAGGGCGATCCGGTCGCCGATCCGCAGCGCCTCGGAGAGGTCGTGGGTGATGAAGACCATCGTCCGCCCCTCCTCGACGTGCAGGCGGACGACCTCCTCCTGCATGTCGCGCCGGATGAGCGGGTCCAGGGCGCTGAACGGCTCGTCGAACAGCAGGACTTCGGGGTCCACGGCGAGCGCGCGGGCCAGCCCGACGCGCTGCTGCTGACCGCCGGAGAGCTGCCCGGGACGGCGCTTCTCCAGGCCGGCCAGGCCGACCTTCTGCACCATCTCGGCGGCCCGCTCGCGGCGTTCGGCCTTGCCCATGCCCTGGATCTCCAGGCCGTAGGCGACGTTGTCCAACACCGTGCGGTGCGGCAGCAGTCCGAAGTGCTGGAAGACCATGGCGGCCCGGCGGCGGCGCAGTTCGCGCAGCGCGGTGCGGTCCATGGCGCGGACGTCCTCGCCGTCCATCTCCAGGGTGCCGCTGGTCGGCTCGATCAGCCGGGTCAGGCAGCGCACGAGGGTGGACTTGCCGGAGCCGGAGAGCCCCATGACCACGAACGCCTCGCCCTTGCGGACGTCGAAGGAGACATCGCGGACGGCGGCGGTGCAGCCGGTCTGCTCGCGCAGCTCCTGGGCGCTGAGCCCGGTCAGCGAGGCGTCCTCGGGAATCCGCTCGGCCTTGGGACCGAAGACCTTCCACAGGTTGCGGACGGAGAACACCGAGGGCTGCTCGTCGGCGGCCGAACCGGCGTCCCCGGCACGGAGATCGGGGACCGCAGTGGCCTCGACACCGTTCTCGGCGTTCTTCTCGACGTTCTTCTCGACGTTCTTCTCGACGTTCTTCTCGACGGCCTGGTCAGCGACCTTCTCGGCGGCCTTGTCGGCGGCCTTGTCGGCGTTCTTCTCGCCGTTCTTCTCGGCGGTGGTATCGGCGGGCGCGCTGGCCATCACGCCTCACCCCCCTGAGCCGGGGCCTCGCGGAGCAGTTCGGCGCACTTCTCCCCCACCATCAGCACGCCCAGCATCGGGTTCACCGCGGGCATGGTCGGGAAGACGGAGGCGTCGGCGATCCGGATGCCGGACAGGCCGCGGATCTTCAACTCCGGGTCGACGACCGCGAGCGCGTCGTCCTTGGCGCCCATCTTGCAGGTGCCGGCGGGGTGGTAGACGGTGTGCGCGGCCTTGCGGACCAGCTCGCTGATCTCGGCGTCGTCGGTGACCTCGGGGCCGGGGAAGACCTCGCGCTTGAGCCACTTCTTGAACGGCTCGGCCTGCGCGATCTTACGGGCCAGCTTGATGCCGTCGACCAGGGTCTGACCGTCGTAGTCGCCCTCGTCCTCGAAGTACTTGAAGTCCAGCGCGGGCTTGACCTCGGGGTCGGCGGAGGTCAGGTAAAGCCGGCCGCGGGCGCGGGACTTGGGGATGTTGGGGGTCATCGAGACGCCGTGCTCGGGGCGCTCGTAGCCCAGCCGCTCCGGGTTGTCCGTGAACGGGATTTGGTAGAAGTGGAACATCAGGTCCGGGCCCTTGTGGTCCGGGTCCCGCTTGACGAACAGACCGGCGTCCGAGTCCATCGCGGAGTTGCCGGGGATCGGCCCGTTGGTCTCCCAGACGATGACCGACTCGGGGTGGTCGATCAGGTTCTCACCGACGCCCGGCAGGTCGAGCACGCACTCCATGCCCAGCGCCTCCAGGTCCTTCCGCGGCCCGATGCCGGAGTGCATCAGCAGCCGCGGGGTGTCCACCGCACCGGCGCACACCAGCACCTCGCGGGCGGCCTCGACGTAGACCTCCTCGCCGTCCTTGGTGCGGACGTGGACGCCCTTGGCGCGGGTGCCGTCGAGCTCCAGCTTCGTCGCCCAGGTCTCCAGCATCAGCGTGAGGTTGGGGCGGTCGCCGGCCTCCATGTGCGGGTGGAGGTAGGCGACGGAGGCGGAGGACCGCTTGTTGTTCTCCGGGTGGTACGAGAGGTCGAAGAAGCCGACGCCCTCGTCGAAGGGCTGGTCGTTGAAGCCGACGACCTCGGGGACGCCCAGGGCGTTCTTGGTGGCCTCGATCCAGTCGGTGGCGATCTGGTTCTGGTCCTTCTTGGCCACCCGCACGATGTTGTTGCGCAGCTTGCCGAAGTAGGGGTCCATGGCCTCGGCGCCCCAGCCGGTGGCGCCGGCCGCCTCCCACTCGTCCCAGTCGGACGGCAGCGGCTTGAAGGAGATCAGGGTGTTGTGCGACGAGCAGCCGCCGAGGACCTTGGCGCGGCTGTGCAGGATGTGCGAGTTGCCGCGGGGCTGCTCGGTGGTCGTGTACTCGTAGTCCAGGTCACCGCCGAGCAGGCCGAGCCACTTGCGCAGCGTCAGCACGTCCTCGCGGTCGATGTCGGAGGGGCCGCCCTCGATCACCGCGACGGTGGTGTTCGGGTCCTCGACGAGTCGGGAGGCGATGACGGAACCGGCGGTTCCACCGCCGACGACGACGTAGTCGTACACGGGCATGGGGAGGTGCTCCTTACTGCGAAGTGCGCGCGGGGCCCGGGGTGTTGAGCGGCCCCGGGCCGGGGGGAGGGGCCAGGACGTACGGGTCAGCCGGCGAACCAGCGGACCGGCTCGGGGCGCAGGTTCTCGTAGATGTGCTTGCTCTCCCGGTACTCGTCGAGTCCGGTCGGGCCGAGCTCGCGCCCGATGCCGGACTTCCCGAAACCGCCCCATTCGGCCTGCGGCAGGTAGGGGTGGAAGTCGTTGATCCACACGGTGCCGTGCCGCAGCCGCGCGGCGACCCGGCGCGCGCGGGCCGTGTCGGCGGAGAAGACCGCCCCGGCCAGCCCGTACTCGGTGTCGTTGGCGAGCGCGATGGCCTCGTCCTCGGTGGTGAAGGTCTCGACGGTGAGGATCGGCCCGAAGGTCTCCTCACGGACGACCTTCATCTCGCGGTGGCAGCCGTCCAGCACGGTGGGCTGGTAGAAGTAGCCGCCGGCCGGCCGGACGTCGCTGGGCTCGGGGCGGGCGCCACCGCAACGCAGCTTGGCACCCTCTTCCAGCGCGGAGGCGACATACGCCTCGACCTTGTCGAGCTGCTGCTGGGAGACGAGCGGGCCGCACTCCACGCCCTCCTCGGTCCCCCGGCCGAGCTTGATCTTCTCGGCGCGGCGGGCGAGTTCGGCGACGAAGCGGTCCCGGACCGACTCCTCGATGATCAACCGGGCGCCGGCCGAGCAGACCTGACCGCTGTGGATGAAGGCCGCGTTCAGCGCCTGGTCGACGGCGGTGTCGAAGCCCTCGTCGGTCGCGCAGGCGTCGGCGAACACCACGTTGGGGTTCTTGCCGCCCAGCTCCAGCGCGATCTTCTTGGCGCCGGCAACCGCCGCCGCGCCCGCCTTCGTCCCGCTGGCCAGGCCACCGGTGAACGAGAACAGGTCCACGTCCGGGTGCTCCGCCAGCCGCTGGCCGACCGGGAGGCCGGCACCGGTGACGATGTTGGCGACGCCGGCCGGCAGGCCCGCCTCGACCAGCAGCCGGATCAGGTACACCGTCGACAGCGGGGTGACCTCACTCGGCTTGATGACGAAGGTGTTGCCGGCCGCCAGCGCCGGGGCGATCTTCCAACTCGCCTGGAGCAGCGGGTAGTTCCACGGGGTGATCATCGCGCAGACGCCCACCGGCTCGTGCACCACGATGCTGTGGATGTCCGCGGAGCCGGCGTCCACGACCCGGCCGCCGCTCTCGCCCACGACCTGGTCGGCGAAGTACCGGAAGGCGTCGGTCACGCAGTCGACGTCGACCCGGCCCTCCTCCAGGGTCTTGCCGGTGTCCCGGCTCTCGATCAGGCCGATCTGCTCGCGGTCGCGCTGGAGCAGGTCGGCGACCCGGCGCAGCAGCGCCGCCCGCTCGGCCACGGGGGTGCGGGGCCACTCCCCGGTACCGCCGGCGAAGGCCGCCTTGGCCGCCGCGACGGCCGCATCCGCGTCCTCGGCGCCACCCTCGGCGACCACCTGGAGCGTCGTCGCGTCGGCGGGGTCCAGGACCTCCCGCGTGGCACCTGCGGCGGCCGCCCGCCACTCGCCAGCTACGTGAATGGTCTCGTTTGTCTCAGTTGCCGACACGACGTCCTTCTGCCTTCCGTTTTCGATCTGCGCGGCCGGCGGACCCGGCTGCGCAGTGCATGCACTGGTTCAACCTCTGGCCCGCCAGCAACGGGGACCCCTAACCCAAACCCGCGCTCCTATGCCCAAACATTCATCGAAAGTGACCCGAGTCACCCGAAGGTGCCAGACTTCTCCGCATGCGCCCGAATAGCCCGGAAAGTACCCTGAATAGCCGTATGCCCGCCAAGGAGCCTTCCGGACGGCCCGCAGCGGTCCCCTGGGAGCGCCTTTCCTACTGAAAGGTGCCGAGATGCCCCGTAAAAGCCGCACCTTCACCGCTTTGACCTGCGGAGCGGCCGCCGCGACCGTGGCCGCCGTGTGCGCCGCCGGCCCCGCGACCCCGGCCGACGGCTCGGGCGACGAGGGCGACCTCGCGCACGAGTCCGCCCAGCAGGTCTCCGACGACGCCCTGCACGCCCTGCTCGGCGCGAAGTCGCTACGGCTGCGCACCGAGTCCAGCGCCGACGCCACCAAGCTGGACCTCACCCTCGACCGGGCCGGGAACTGCGCCGGCAACATCAGCAAGGGCCCGCTCGGCCGGGTCGACCTGATCAAGCGCGGCAAGGACGTCTGGCTCAAGCCCGACGCCGCCTTCTGGAAGAGCCAGCTGCCCGGCGACGAGGGCAACACGGCGGCCCGCACCTACCGGGACCGCTACCTCCACGGCACCACCGACGACGACTTCCTCAAGAGCCTCGCCACCGCCTGCGACCTCACCGCCTTCCAGAAGTCGGTGGCCCCGCAGCCCACCGCCCCACAGGCCCCGTCGAACCCCTCCGTCACCCTCACCAAGGGCCGCCCCACCACCCAGGAAGGCACCCGCGTCCTGCCCATCATCAAGAAGGCCAAGGACGCCACCCAGACCGTCTACGTCACCATCGAGGGCACCCACTACCCGAGGAAGCTCACCACCGAGGTCGACGGCGAGACCGGCACCGTGCTGCTGAGCAACTACGACCGCCCGGTCCCCTCACACACCCCCGACCCCGCCAAGACGGCCGACATCTCCGTCCTGGAGGGCGGCGGCGAACAGCACAGCGTCTGACACCCCCAACTCCCGCTCCACGCCGTGTCGTTCGCACACACGTATCGTTGAACCGTGCGGCTCCCCGCATCCCGCGGCGGAGCGGGGAGGAGCGGCACGATGACCATCAGCCTTGAGCGGACCGACAGGATCGAGATGGCCTTGCCCGGTGAGCTGACATTGGACGATCTCTTCGATCGGCTGGAGCGGATGCCCGTCCCCGAGGGATACAAGGTCGAGATCGTCGAGGGGAACGTGTTCATGACGCCGCAGCGGGACGTCCATTGGCAGACCATCCGCCGGATTCTGTGGGCGCTCGAAGACCACTTCGGCCGGCAGGCCAAGCTGCTTTCGGACGTGCGGATCGATTTCCCCGGCGATCGCAACGGCTTCTGCCCGGACATGCTCAAGCTGGCCGACAACGCCAAGACGGAGAACGGCCGCTGGCGCTACCAGGACGTCGAGTTCGTGGCGGAGGTCGTCTCCAAGGGAACCGGGATGAACGACTACGACCCCAAGAAGCACGCGTACGCCGACGCCGGGGTGCCCGTCTACCTCATCGCCGACCCCTACACCGGCCGCTGCCGCGTCTTCAGTCACCCTCAGGACGGCGAGTACAAGCGCGACCTGACCGTCACCTACGGCGAATCGATCAACCTCACCGACACCCCCCTCGGGATGACCCTCTCGACGGCGGATTTCCCCCGGGACTGACCGCCGCCCCCGGCGAGCCGCCCCCGGCCCCCGAGCGGCGCGCGAGAAACTGCCGCCATGGCGAGCAAGGCACCCAAGGCAGTTCTCCAGGGCGGTCCCGAGGGGATCAGCGAGCGGATCGTGGAAGTGGATCCCGACGGGGGCGACCTGAAGGTCCCCTACCGCGGCGGCTACGAGCACTTCCGGCCGACGCCCCGGGAGTGGGACACCGCCGACGGGCGGCTGCCGGTCTACGAGTGGTGGGAGCGGACCGAACTCCCCGGATAGCGACGGCCGGTGGCCGCGGCCCGGGCGGCCGGGCCGCGGCTCACGAGGCGGGTCCGCGGCTCACGAGGCGGGGGTGAACGCGCCCAGCGCGATCCGCTGGATCTCCTGCTGCCGCGGCCAGTCGGACGCCGGGCCCAGCACCAGCACCGCGAACTGCCGGCCGTCGGAGGCGGTGAAGGCACAGTCGACGGCCTGCACCCGCAGGCCGAGGCGGTCGCTGTTGTAGGCGTAGGTGAGTTGGTAGCCGGTGGGGCCCGGGGGTCCCTGGCGCGGCTCGATGCCCATCTCCTCGTAGCCGGGGTTGCCGGCGAGGCCCTTCGACGCCTGTTCCAGGGCCTGTTGCGGGCTGAGGCCGGGCTCGGTGATCTGGAAGATCTGGAGCAGGCTGCGGGTGTCCGGCGAGGTGTAGAAGACGCCGGTGGAACGGACCTCGCGCTGCCAGCCGTCGGGGACGGCGAGGCTGAACCCCTTCTCGTCGTGGGCGAGATGGTAGCCGCTGGGGATCGCCGTGGCGGAGGCCGAGGCGTCGGCGGTGGGCGTCGCGGAACCGGGCCCGGCGGGGCCCGTCGTGGCGGTGCTGCCCGTCGTGGCGATGCTCGCGGAGACCTTCGGGTGGGCGGCGGGTGGGGCGGCCGGGCCGCCGCCCCACAGGAGGTAGCCGCCGCCGGCACCGGCCGCGAGGACGGCGACGACCGCGGCGGCGATCAGCGCCCGGGTCCGGCGGCCGGAGACCACCGCGGGCTCGCTCCCCGTGGCGTACGGCTGCTCCGTGGCGTACGGGTGCGCCGGCGGGTACTCGGGCGCGGGTGGGCCGGGGGCGTGCGACGGGGGTGGCGGCGCGGCGGGGCGGGGCGGCATCGGGCCGGTGTACGGCCGGGCGGGGCGCGACGGGCCGGTCTCCCAGGACTGGGTGTCGGGATTCCAGCGCGCTTTGGGGCCTTGGGGCACGGTCGGTCAGCCCCCCAGCAGGGCGCCGACCGCCTGGACCGCCGCGGCGCCGGACGACGCCAACCCCACCACGGCGCTGGCGTCGGCCAGCGCGGTGCGCAGCCGGGCCAGCCGGCCGGGGGTCGCGGCGCCGGTGCCGGTGATCTCCCCCTCGGTGTCGGCGAGTTCGGTGCTCAGCGCCTGCGCCTCGGGGGTGCGCACAAACCGGTCGAGATCCGCGCGGAGCTCGCGGACGACCCGGAGGAGTTCCTCCTGGGCCGGGTCGACGGCGGGCGGGGCGCCCCGGACGTTGTCGCCGATGTGGGTGACGGTGTTGTGGTTGCCGATGGAGATCGCGCCCTGCGCGTTCTCGATGTGGATGCCCTTGTCGGAGGCGTCGGACGGTGCCACGTCAGGACCTGCCCTTCTGGGATGCGGGGTCGCCCGCGGAGGTGGGGGCGCCGTGGTGGGTGACGGTGTTGTGGTCGCCGATGCCGACGGCGCCCTGGGCGGACTCGACGTAGACCCCGCCGTCGGCGACGTGCACGATCCGCTGCTCGAACTCCTCGGTGCGGTAACCGGCGTCGCGCAGCGCGGTGGTGACGCCGGCCGCCACCCGCGCCTGGATCGTCCGCAGGTAGCGGGCGACGTCCATGTCCTGGAAGAGCGAGGCATCGCCGTTCGAGCCCAGTTCGCGGACGGAGCGGGCCGGGCCCTCGGGGAGGGCGGCGCGGTGGCCCCCGGTGAGCAGCCGCCAGGTGGAGCGCGCGCCGCGCAGCAGGCTCAGGACCGCCTCGCCGGACGCGCGCGGGGCGTGGGTCAGCGCCCACACCGCCCGGCCGAAGTGGTCGTGGTGGCGGTGGCGGTGGGCGATCCGGTCGGCGTCCTGGTAGAGCTGGCGCAGCGGCCACAGCACGTGCGGCGCGACCTCCAGCATCAGCATGCCGCCCTGGGTGTGGACCCGGACGAAGACGGTGGTGACCACGCCCTCGTTCCAACCGCCGACCCGGATGCGCAGGAAGTGCCGGCGGGTCTCGCCGCCCTCCTCCACGGCCGCGGCCCGGTGCTCCTCGAAGCCGGTGGCGTCGTAGGGCGCGTCGGCGCGGGTCAACAGGCCGTCGGCGGGCAGGAAGACGCACTCGTCGATCTCCAGGCCGCGCAGCCGGTCGCGGACCAGCGAGGCGGTGCTCGGCGGGCCCGACGGGGCGCGCAGCGCCTCGACCCGCGGGACGATGCGGGCCAGGATCGCGCCGTTGTCGAGCGGTTCGGTCGGGCGGTCCTGCGCGGGGACCAACTCCACCGACAGCGACCAGGGTTTGAACGGCTCGCCGGCGCCGCAGAACGGGTCGGCGGCGCGGTACAGCACCATCGGGCCGTGCTGCTCGGTGCGGATGCGCTGCCGCAGCCGCAGGAAGCGGATGCCCTCGGACCGCTCGGCGGGGTCGGCCATCACGTCCGGGAAGCGCTGTGGGGAGAGCTCGCCGGCGAGCGACCGGGCGAACTGGCCCCGCTGGAGGGCGACCAGGGCGGCGATCAGCACCGGCAGCAGCAGCGCCACCCAGACCGCGAAGGCGGACCCGCCGTCGGACGGGCTGCCGCCCAGGCCCGCGTAGTCGCCGGACAGCCCGCCGCCGGAGAACTCGGAGGGCGAGGAGCCGGGCAGCAGGCCGGTCCCCGACCAGTCCGTCCAACTCCCCAGGGAGCCACCGCCGAACGCGGTCGCTATGAACACCGCGAGGAGCATCAGCAGCGTCAGTCGGCCGTACCAGCGGAAGAGGAAGGAGAGGCCCAGGGCCAGCCACGCGGGCACCGGCGCCCGGCGGACGAAGCGGCCCAGGCCCGTCAGGGCGACCGGGATGACATAGGCCATCGCCAGCCCCTGGGAGAGCAGGGCGGCCAGGACCCAGACGCCCAGGACGGCCGCGGCCCAGCCCAGTTCGAGCCGGCGGGCGCGCAGGGCGTGCGCCAGCACCCGGGCCGCGTCGATGCCCAGGGAGGGCGCGGCGAACCGCTCCTCGTGGACGTAGAGCTCGTCGATGACGGCGTCGCGGTAGGCGTCGTCGAGGTAAGTCCCCGCGCACAGCAGGCGGGTGGCCTCGCTGGCACCGGGTGGGACGGCGGGGAGCGGCGCGGGCGGCGGGGCGGCCGGGGGCTCCTTGCTCAGCCGTGGCGGCCCCTCTGAACCGCCTGGCTGTGCGGGCCCCTCTGACTGTGCGGGCACGTCGTTACCGTTCATCGGCCTCCCCCGTAGCTGCCGTGTGCGCGTCGCCGCGTCTATCCGCCTCAACGCGCCCGGGCGGCGGGCCAGTTCCACCGGCGGCCGTCTTCACCCGGACGTGTGAAGGATTCCGCAGCATAGAGGAGCCGAGGGCACACTGTCAGCGCGGTTCCGTACCCGAGGGGACGTCAAAGCGCCGAGCCCGCACGGCCGTTGGGCCGTGCGGGCTCGTGCGTGCTGCGGCGGTGCGCCGGTGGTGGCGTCAGATGAGGCCGAGCGCGCGGACCGCCTCGCGCTCCTCCGCCAGCTCCTTGACGGAGGCGTCGATGCGGGTGCGGGAGAACTCGTTGATCTCCAGGCCCTGGACGATCTCGTACTTGCCGTCCTTGGTGGTGACGGGGAAGGAGGAGATCAGGCCCTCCGGGACGCCGTAGGAGCCGTCCGAGGGGATGCCCATGGAGGTCCAGTCGCCGTCGGCGGTGCCGTTGACCCAGGTGTGGACGTGGTCGATGGCGGCGTTGGCGGCCGAGGCGGCGGAGGACGCGCCGCGGGCCTCGATGATCGCCGCGCCGCGCTTGGCGACGGTCGGGATGAAGGTGTCGGCCAGCCACGCCTCGTCGTTGACCTGCTCGGCGGCGCTCTTGCCGGCGACGGTGGCGTGGAAGATGTCCGGGTACTGGGTGGCCGAGTGGTTGCCCCAGATGGTCAGGCGGCGGATCTCGGACACCGGGGTGCCGGTCTTCTTGGCGAGCTGGGTCAGCGCGCGGTTGTGGTCCAGGCGGGTCATCGCGGTGAAGCGCTCGCGCGGCACGTCCGGGGCGGCGGCCTGGGCGATCAGCGCGTTGGTGTTGGCCGGGTTGCCGACGACCAGGACCTTGATGTCGTCCGCTGCGTGGTCGTTGATGGCCTTGCCCTGCGGCTTGAAGATGCCGCCGTTGGCCTCCAGCAGGTCGCCGCGCTCCATGCCCTTGGTGCGGGGGCGGGCGCCGACGAGCAGCGCGACGTTGGCGCCGGCGAAGGCGACGTTCGGGTCGTCGGTGATCTCGATGCCCTGGAGGAGCGGGAAGGCGCAGTCGTCCAGCTCCATCGCGGTGCCCTCGGCGGCCTTGAGGCCCTGCGGGATCTCCAGGAGGCGCAGCTTGACCGGCACGTCCGCGCCGAGGAGCTGGCCGGAGGCGATGCGGAAGAGAAGGGCGTAACCGATCTGGCCGGCGGCGCCGGTGACGGTGACGTTGACGGGAGTGCGGGTCATGGCGATCTCCTGCGCGGTATTCCGGGGGCAAGCCCCTGGACCACCTTGGGTGGCGGTGGGTGTCCCTGCCCATCTATCAAGGTCTCTTGGTATCGAGAGACCTGGCCGTCAGGCTATCGGACCCCCGTCCCGCCCAGACGACGGGCCGGTGTGGGACACCTCACCGGACGTCACGGGCGGACCGACCGGGCCGCCTCGCCGCCCGCGTACGCGCGGTGGCCGGCGGCCCGGTCGGGCGCGGCGGCCGCCCGCTCTCGGAGGGGTAGCGCGGGCGGCCGGCGGTTGTGCCACACCCGTGGGGGGTTGTGGAGCGCATGCCCGGGATCGGGCCGGGCAATCCCCCTTCTCTCCCGACGGCCCGCCGGGGGCGGCGAATCCCGGCCAGATGTGAACGCCCCGCCTCCCGCCGCGGATCAGGCGGGCGCCATCGCCTTCTGCAGGCCGGCGTCCAGCGCCTCCAGGAACTGGTCGGTGGTGAGCCAGGGTTGGGCCGGCCCGATCAGCAGCGCCAGGTCCCGGGTCATCTGGCCGCCCTCGACGGTCTCCACGCAGACCCGCTCCAGGGTGTGCGCGAAGCGGGTCACCTCGGGGGTGTCGTCCAGCTCGCCGCGGTGCGCCAGGCCGCGGGTCCAGGCGAAGACCGAGGCGATGGGGTTGGTGGAGGTGGCCTTGCCCTGCTGGTGCTGCCGGTAGTGCCGGGTGACGGTGCCGTGCGCCGCCTCGGCCTCGATGGTCCGGCCGTCGGGGGTCATCAGGACCGAGGTCATCAGGCCGAGCGAGCCGAAGCCCTGGGCGACGATGTCGGATTGGACGTCGCCGTCGTAGTTCTTGCAGGCCCAGACGTAGCCGCCGGAGGACTTCAGGACCGCGGCCACCATGTCGTCGATCAGCCGGTGTTCGTAGGTCAGGCCGCGGGCCTCGAACTCGGCCCGGAACTCGGCGTCGAAGACCTCCTGGAAGAGGTCCTTGAAGCGGCCGTCGTACTTCTTCAGGATCGTGTTCTTCGTGGAGAGGTAGACGGGGTGGTTGCGGTCCAGGCCGTAACGGAACGCCGCCCGGGCGAAGTCGCGGATCGAGTCGTCGTGGTTGTACATGGCGAGCGCCACCCCGGGGCCCGGGAAGTCGTGCACCTCCACCTCGGTCGGCTCCCCGCCGTCCGCCGGGGCGAAGGTCAGGGTGAGGGTGCCGGGGCCGGGGACCTTGAGGTCGGTGGCGCGGTACTGGTCGCCGAAGGCGTGGCGGCCGACGACGATGGGCCGGGTCCAGCCGGGCACCAGCCGGGGCACGTTCGCCATGATGATCGGTTCCCGGAAGATCACGCCGCCGAGGATGTTGCGGATGGTGCCGTTCGGCGACCGGTACATCGCCTTCAGGCCGAACTCCTCGACCCGGGCCTCGTCCGGGGTGATGGTGGCGCACTTGACGCCGACGCCGTGCTCCTGGATGGCGTGCGCGGCGTCGACGGTCACCTGGTCACGGGTGGCGTCCCGGTTCTCGATGCCGAGGTCGAAGTACTTCAACTCGACGTCGAGGTACGGGAGGACCAGCCGGTCCCTGATGGACGACCAGATGATGCGGGTCATCTCGTCGCCGTCGATCTCGACGACGGGACGGGCAACCTTGATCTTGGCCATGAGACGTCCCTCTCGCGGTTGGGGCACCCCCCGGACGTCGCCAAGTTACCCGCGTCACACGAGCCCGCGGCGCTACGGCACGAGGCGTGCCGCGGCGCCGCGGGAGGGTCTCGGAAGCGCCCTGGCTAGCGCACCGTGAAGTGGACGATGTCGTCCAGGAACGGGACGTGGATCCACGGCTTGGGCTGCACCATCATCGCCAGGATCACGATCACGAACCCCAGCCCGCCGTAGGTGAGCAGGTCGGTGAAGCGGGACCGGACGGCCAGCATCCCCACCGACGGCAGCATCCGGCGCAGCACGGCGCCGCCGATCAGGGACAGCCCGATCACGATGCTGCCGATCCGGAACGCGCCCAGCGCGACCAGCAGCAGCCCGAGGCCGACCCCGCCCAGCACGCTGAGCAGCGGCCACTGCCGGGCCGGCGCCGGGTAGTCGCCGGAGGCGGCCCGGCCGCCGCCTTCAGGGCGGGCCGTGTCGCGGGTCAGCTGCGGAAAGCGGCGCGAGGTGCGCTGCGGCTCGGATGCGCCCTCCGAGTGCACTTCGGCAGCCATCTTTGGCGGTCAGCCCCTTCCGGTGTCCTGGTCGGTGTCGCGGATCAAGTCGTCGTACGGGTGTGGTGCCGCGCGGGCGGCGGCCCTTCCAGGCTCGCACGTCCCGGCCGGTGCCCCGGCCGGCCCGTCGCCGGCTAGCGGCCGGCGGCCGCGCGCTCCGCCGCCTCGACGACGTTGACCAGCAGCTGCGCGCGGGTCATCGGGCCGACGCCGCCCGGGTTGGGGGCGACCCAGCCGGCCACCTCGGCGACGCCGGGGTGCACATCGCCGACGATCTTGCCGTGCTCGTCGCGGCTGACGCCGACGTCCAGGACGGCCGCGCCCGGCTTGACGTCCTCGGGCTTGATGATGTGCGGCACGCCGGCGGCGGCGACGATGATGTCGGCCTGCTTCAGGTGCGCGGAGAGGTCGCGGGTGCCGGTGTGGCACTGGGTGACCGTGGCGTTCTCGGACTTGCGGGTGAGCACCAGCGGCATCGGGCGGCCGATGGTGATGCCGCGGCCGACGACCACCACGTGCGCGCCCTTGATCTCCACGTCGTGCCGGCGCAACAGCTGGACGATGCCGTAGGGGGTGCAGGGCAGCGGGCCCTCGATGCCGAGGACGAGGCGGCCCAGGCTCATCGGGTGCAGCCCGTCGGCGTCCTTGGCCGGGTCCATCAGCTCCAGGACGCGGTTGGCGTCGATGCCCTTGGGGAGCGGGAGTTGGACGATGTAGCCGGTGCACTCGGGGTTCTCGTTGAGCTCCCGGACGACGGCCTCGATCTCCTCCTGGGTGGCGGTCGCGGGCAGTTCGCGCTGGATGGACGCGATGCCCACCTGGGCGCAGTCCCGGTGCTTGCCGTTGACGTACCAGCGGCTGCCGGGGTCGTCGCCGACCAGCAGGGTGCCCAGGCCCGGGGTGACACCCTTGGCCTTCAGCGCCTCCACGCGGGCGGTGAGCTCGGACTTGATCGCGGCGGCGGTGGCCTTGCCATCCAGAATCTGGGCAGTCATACCCCCATCCTCCCGGATGGAGGCACCCGTGTTCCAATCAGGGCGCGCGAACGGCAGTTGTCCGGAAACGATCATTGCGGTTGGACAAAAGCTGACCGCCTTGACTGGACAGACGGAATCCTCACCTAGAAGGATTGACGCGCAGTGCCGCAGGCATCGTCGGGGGCGGGCCATGCATCGCATGAATCAACCTGTGTTTCCTCCGAGTCGCGCCGCGTCGTCCCCCACTGGCATTCAACGGAGGAAAACAACAGCATGAGCTTCGGTGACCCGAACAACCCTTACGGGCAGCCGCCGCAGGCCCCGCAGGGGCCGTACGGCCAGCAGCCCCCGGTCCCCCCGCAGGGTGGTCAGCCTGGTTACGGCTACCCCCAGCAGGGCGCCCCGCAGGGCCAGCCGCAGTACGGCTACCCGCAGCAGGGCCAGGTCCCCCCGCAGCAGGGCGGTCAACCGGGCTACGGCTACGCGCAGCAGCCGGCGAGCCCCTACGGCCAGCCGGGGATGCAGGGCATGCCGGGGATGCCTGGAATGCCTACGGGGTACGCGAGTTGGGGCGCGCGGGTCGGTGCGGCCCTCCTCGACGGCCTGATCGTCGGGCTCATCCCGAGCATCCTCTACGGCATCGGCATGGCGATGACGGCCAGTTCGGCCGCCTCGTCCATCCCGGACTACTCCAGCTGCCCGCCGGGCGACTTCAACTGCATCCACAACGCGGCCACCGCCGCGCAGTCGTCGAGCAGCACGCCGGTCGGCGCCATCCTGCTCATCCTGCTCGGTGCGCTGATCGCCCTGGCCGGCGGCATCTTCATCCTGGTCAAGGAAGGCAGCACCGGCCAGACCCCGGGCAAGAAGGCCCTGGGCATCAAGGTGGTCAGTGAGGCCACCGGCCAGCCGATCGGCTTCGGCATGGCCTTCGTGCGCAAGCTCTGCCACATCGTCGACGGCCTGCCCTGCTACATCGGCTACCTGTGGCCGCTGTGGGACGAGAAGAACCAGACGTTCGCGGACAAGATCGTCACCACCGTGGTCGTCCAGGCTCCCAAGTAATGCCGTTACGGGCCGAACGGACGCCCGCAAAAGCCCACGAAGGCCCCCGCGCAGCAGCGACCGGGGGCCTTCGTGGCGCTCGTCGATACCGCCTCAAGTCGCCTGAAGGACACCGCTCGTGAGTTATCCCAACCCCAATCCCTACGGCCCGCCCCCGGGCCAGCAGCCCGGCTACGGCTACCCCCAGCAGCCCCCGCAGCCGCAGCAGCCGCAGCAGCCCATGGCCCCGTACAGCGCGTACCCGGGCGGTCCGATGCAGCCGGCGCAGCTGCCGTACCCGACGGCGATGCCGGGCGGTGTGAAGGCGGCCCGGGTGCTGCTGTTCGTGCTCGCCGCCCTGAACGTCGTCGGGCTGGTCCTGGCGGTGGTCGGGCTGGGCGGCATCAGCAAGGCGTCGCACCAGGCATCGTCGTCGCCCTACGCGGACATGTCGGCGTTCAACGTCGGCAAGGGCCTGCTGATCGCGGCGATCGTGGTCATCGTGGCGTTCACGGTGGCCGCGATCACGCTCGCCGCGCAGTTCGGCAACGGCGGCAAGGGCGTTCGCGTCGGCACCATCGTCTTCGGCGTCGGCACCATCGTGCTGAGCTTCCTCAGCTTCCCGATCGGCCTGGTGCACACCGTGCTGGGCATCCTGGTGGTGGTCTTCGTCAGCCGGGACGACGGCAACGCCTGGTTCAACCGGCCGCGTTACTGACCCGCGCGCAGCACGGCCGAGGGCCGCACCCCGTCGGGGGTGCGGCCCTCTGGCATGTCCGGCGGCCCTAGTGGAAGAAGTGCCGGGTGCCGGTGAGGTACATCGTCACGCCGGCCTTCTTGGCGGCCTCGACGACGAGTTCGTCGCGGATCGAACCGCCGGGCTGGACGATCGCCTTGACGCCGGCCTCGATCAGGATCTGAGGGCCGTCGGGGAACGGGAAGAAGGCGTCCGACGCCGCGTAGGAGCCGCGGGCCCGCTCCTCGCCGGCGCGCTCCACGGCCAGCTTGCAGGAGTCGACGCGGTTGACCTGGCCCATGCCGACGCCCACCGAGGCGCCGTCCTTGGCGAGCAGGATCGCGTTGGACTTCACCGCGCGGCACGCCTTCCAGGCGAAGGCGAGCTCGGCCAACTCCTGCGCGGACAGCGCCTCTCCGGTGGCCAGCGTCCAGCTGGCCGGGTCGTCGCCCTCGGCTTGGAAGACGTCGGTGTGCTGGAGCACCGCGCCGCCCGACAGGAGCTTGAGGTCGCCGGGCTGGTGCGGGGTGCCCTCGACCTTCAGGACCCGGATGTTCTTCTTGCGGGCCAGCACCTCGACCGCGCCGTCCTCGTAGGCCGGGGCGGCGATGACCTCGGTGAAGATCTCCGCGACCTGCTCGGCGAGTTCGACGGTGACCGGGCGGTTGACCGCGATCACGCCGCCGAACGCGGACAGCGGGTCGCAGGCGTGCGCCTTGCGGTGCGCCTCGGCGACGTCCGCGCCGACGGCGATGCCGCAGGGGTTGGCGTGCTTGATGATCGCCACGCAGGGCTCGTCGTGGTCGTAGGCGGCGCGGCGGGCGGCCTCGGTGTCCACGTAGTTGTTGAACGACATCTCCTTGCCGTGCAGTTGCTCGGCGTTGGCGATGCCGCCCGGCTGGCCGTCGACGTAGAGGGCCGCGGCCTGGTGCGGGTTCTCGCCGTAGCGCAGGGTGGCGCGGCGCTCCCAGGTCTCGGCGAGGAACTCGGGCAGCGCGGCGCCGTCCTCGGCCGGGGCGTGGACGTTGGTCATCCAGGTGGCGACGGCGACGTCGTAGGCGGCGGTGTGCTGGAACGCCTCGGCGGCCAACCGCTTGCGGGTCGCCAGGTCGAAGCCGCCGCCGCCGGCCGCGGCGAGCACGTCGGCGTACCGCTCGGGGCTGGTGACCACGGCGACCGAGGGGTGGTTCTTGGCGGCGGCGCGGACCATCGAGGGGCCGCCGATGTCGATCTGCTCGACGCACTCGTCGGGGGTGGCGCCGGAGGCGACGGTCTCCCGGAACGGGTAGAGGTTGACGACCACCAGGTCGAAGGGCTCGACGCCGAGGTCGGCCAACTGCCGCTGGTGGTCCTCAAGGCGCAGGTCGGCGAGGATGCCGGCGTGCACCTTGGGGTGCAGGGTCTTGACCCGGCCGTCGAGGCACTCCGGGAAGCCGGTGAGCTCCTCGACCTTGGTGACCGGCACCCCGGCGGCGGCGATCTTCGCGGCCGTCGAGCCGGTCGAGACGAGCTGGACGCCGGCCGCGTGCAGCCCCTGGGCCAGCTCCTCCAGGCCGGACTTGTCGTAGACGCTGACCAGCGCGCGCCGGATGGGGCGCCGCGTACCTTCGGTGGCGGTCACGAGATACGTACCTTTCGTCCCTCTATGCGGTAGCCGTGCCGGGCCAGGCGCCCCACGACCTCGACGAGCAGCGATCGCTCGACTTCCTTGATGCGCTCATGCAGCGCGGGTTCGTCGTCCTCCTCCCGGACCTCGACCACGCCCTGGGCGATGATCGGGCCGGTGTCGACCCCGTCGTCGACGAAGTGGACGGTGCAGCCGGTGACCTTCGCGCCGTACGCGAGCGCGTCGCGGACGCCGTGGGCACCGGGAAAGCTGGGCAGCAGCGCCGGGTGGGTGTTGATCGTCCGGCCGCCGAAGCGGGCCAGGAACTCCTTGCCGAGGATCTTCATGAAGCCGGCCGAGACCACCAGGTCGGGGGCGTGCGCGGCGGTCGCCTCGGTGAGCGCCGCGTCCCAGGCCGCGCGGTCCGCGTAGTCCTTGACCCGGCAGACGAACGTCGGCAGCCCGGCCCGCTCGGCGCGCTCCAGGCCGACGGTCCCGGCGCGGTCGGCACCCACCGCCACGACCTGGGCGCCGTACGCGTCGGCGCCCTGCTCGGCGATGGCGTCGAGCAGCGCCTGGAGGTTGGTGCCGGAGCCGGAGACGAGGACCACGATCCGGGCGGGGGCGGAGCGGGCGGGAGCGGAGGAGGGGGCCACGATGCGGTCTTTCTCGCCGGGGCTTGCGGGACTGGGGGGCTGCTTGCGTGCGGGTTTGTGTGGTCGCACAAAGCGAGGGGTTTCACGGATACGGGGAACCCTACGAACGCGCCGACCGTCAGCAACGATACCGGCACACCGCGCGGCCCCCACGGGACGGGGGCGAGCACGCCAGGTAGCGTCGGGCGGGAGAACGCATGCAGTTCATGGTGACCGCCCGCCCGGCCGACCCGCCGTACGGACGCCCACGACAAGGGGAAGACTCACTCCAGATGCCGGACCGACGCCGCCGCGCGGCTCTCCTGACTCCCCCAGCCGCCGCTGGGTGGTACCCCCAGCCCACCACCGCCCCCGGAGTGGTCCTCCTGCCGCGCGTGCGCATGTCGTCGTCCGCCCCGGATGCGCCGGGGTCCGGCACCTCGGGCCCGGCCCTCGCCGCCCAACGGTCGGACGCCGGCCGGGACGACAACCCCTTCGCGCCGCCGCCGGCCGGCGCCCCGGACCAGGAGTGGCGCCCGCGCCAGCCCGCCGTCGAACAGGCCCGGGACGGCGACGACGACAACGGCACGGGCGACGACGGCGAGGAGCGGCGTCCACAGGACCAGCCGCCCGCCTGGGGCAGCCAGTGGAGCAGCCGCCAACCGGGCCGGCAGGGCGGCGAGTTCGGCACCCGGCCGGGCCGGGGCGGCGGCCAGGGCGGTCAGGGCGGGCCCGGCGGACCGGGCGGCGGCCCCGGCGGGCTGCGCTGGGACCCCACCGACCCCTCGCAACGGCGGGCCCGCTACGCCCTGTTGGCCGGCATGTGGGCGTTCTTCTTCGTGCTGTTCAGCTTGCCGGAGGTCGCCCTGCTGCTGGGCGCGCTCGCCCTCTACTGGGGCGTCAGCGCGCTGCGCGGCAAGCCCGCCGCGAAGAAGGCGACCGACGCGGCCCCGGAGGGAAGTGCGGCCGGTGGCGGCACCGCGGCCGCGCCGGGCCGGCCGGGCGGCGCCCCCGGTCCGGGCGTCAAGCCGCAGACCACCGCCGCGATCGGCGGCCTGGTGACCGCCTCGCTGGCGCTGATGATGGTGGCCGCGACGTTCACCGTGCAGATCGTCTACCGCTCCTACTTCACCTGCGTGAACGACGCGTTGACCCAGGCGGCGAGCAAGTCCTGCGAGAAGCTGCTGCCGCCGGGGCTGCGCCCGCTGCTCAGCCAGCAGCAGCCGTAACGGGGCGGCGGGCCGGGCCCGTTGGGGCCGGCCCGCCGTCCTCCGCGCGTCGGCGCTCCGCGGTGCGCGCCGTCAGCCGGCCCGGCCGCGGCGGAACGGGAGGCCAAGCAGTCCCCGGCGGCCGGGGGCCCGCCCGCGCGCCGGCCGCGCCGCGGCCCGCCGCCGCCAGACCCGCAGTCCCAGCGCCGCCGGCACCCCGGCCAGCGCCGTCCACCCCGCCGCCGCCAGGCCGGTGAGCCACCAGAGCGGGCCGAACGCGCCGAGCGCATCCCGCCCCAGCGCGCCGCCGGCCAACCCGGCGAGCACCGCCGTCGCCACCCCGCACAGCCCCGCCGCCACCGCCGCGGTCCCGGCGGTCCACCGCCACGACCGGTGGCCGTCCCCGACCGCGTACCGGGCCAGCAGCAGCACCGCGGCCGCCGGCACCAGCAGCGCCAGCACGCCCGCCGGCCAGGACCCCGGCCCCGGTTCCGGCAAGCCGTCGAGGAGCGGGAGGTGCGGCAGCGGCGGGCGCGGGGAACTGCCCAGCGGGCCCACCGTGCTGCCGGCGCCGACCGTGAAGCCGGGCCCCAGGCCGTAAGCGGCGCCCCACACGGCCGCGTTGGGGAGCAGGACGAGGCAGAGCAGCAGCACCGTGCAGCGGCCGGCCCAGTCCGGGGCGAGCCGGGCCAGCTCGGCGCCGACCCGGCCGGCGTGCAGGGCCAGTCCGCTCAGGGTGAGCAGCGCGCCGGCGGCGAGCAGGGCGAGGGTGGCGGCGGCCGCCGCCCGGCCCGCGGCGGCGAACCGGGGGCCGGGGAACGCGGCGCGCAGCCCGGCCGGCAGGGCGCCGAGGGCGCGCGGGAGGCGGGCCGGCAACAGGGCGACGGCGTCCGGTCCCAGGGCGTGCCAGGCGGTGGCGGCGAGGGTGGCGAGGGCGGTGCCCGGTACGGCGAGCAGCACGGACAGCGGCGCGGCGGGCAGTCGGCCGGTGGAGGTGTAGAGCAACGCACCGGCGGCGACGAGCAGATAGCCGGCCAGGAGGGCGCCGAGCAGGGTGCGCGGGGCGACCGTCGGGCCCGGCGCCGCGGGGCGGGGGTCGGCGGCCGCGGCCAGGGTGTCGCGGGCGGCGCGGTGCAGCAGCCAGACCGGGAGCGCGGCGAGCAGCAGCGGGGTCAGGCCGACGGGCGCCGGGGTGCCGGTCGACGTCGCCTCGCGGACCAGGCCCCCGCCGTGCGCCATGAACCAGAGCCCGGCGGCCAGGTGCAGCGCCCGGGAGGGGCCGGTGTCCGGGTACGGGGAGACGACCCAGAGCAGCAGGACGGCGACCGCGAGCGCGCCGAGGCCGAGGCCGGCGGCGGTCACCCCGCTGACGACGGCGGTGCCGATCGCGGCGGAGCGCTGCGCGGCGTCCCGGCCGTGTGAGGACAACGTGGTGCCGCGTTCGGTCAATTGGCTCACACGGTCATGCTGCCAATAACGCCCGTTTCCACCACGTAACGGGCATCCGTCCGCCGTGTCGCGCGCACTCCCCGCCCGGCGTTTGAAGACTTCCGGTATGAGCGAGCAGCGCCGACGACGCCCCGACCCGACCCTCGACGAGCCATCAAATGAGCCTGAAACGAAGGAATTTGACCGCCCATCGGACGCCTTCGATGCGTTGTACGCGGCGCATGCCGGGTCGTTGGTCCGGCAGGTGGTGCTGCTCACCGGGCGGGCCCGGTTGGCCCGGCGGGCCGTCGCGCGGGCGTTCCGGGTGGCCTGGCAGCGGTGGCCGGAGGTGGCGGCGGACCCCGATCCGCCGGGGTGGGTGCGGGCGGCCGCGTACGACTGGGCGTTGGCGCCGTGGCGGGGGCCGTTCGCCCGGTGGCGGCCCACCGAGCGGCCGGGGCCCGGGACGCCCGCGCCGCCGCCGGCCGCGCCGGCGGACCGGGCGCTGCTGGCGGCCGTGTTGGCGCTGCCCGCCCCGTACCGCCGCGCGCTGCTGCTGCACGACGGGGTCGGGCTGGGGCTGCACGCGACCGCGGTGGAGGTGGAGGCCAGCACGGCGGCGGCGACCGGGCGGCTGACGCACGCCCGGGAGTGCCTGGCCGAGGAGGTGCCGGAGTTGGGGCTGCGGGGGCTGCCGCCGGATCGTCAGGGGGCGGTGCTGCACGCCCGGTTGGCCGCGTTGGCGGCGGCCCGTCCGGTGGCGCCGCCGGCCGCGCGGGAGGTCCGGGCCGGCGCGGAGCGGTGCGCCCGGCTGACCACCCGGGCAGGGTTCGGGGCCGCCGGGCTGCTGGCGGCGACGGCGCTGGCGGTGTCGCTCAGCGCACCGGACGGCCACCGGCCGCCCCGGCCGGCGGTGGCGGCGGCGTCCTCCGCGCCATCCGCGGAAGCCGGGCACCCGGCCGCGCCGGCGGCGGCGTTCCAACAGGCCCGCGAGCAGGCCCGTGAGCGGCCCCGTCAGCAAGCCTCTCAGCGGGCCCGTAAGCGGACGCACAAGCAGCACCACAGGCAGCACCACCACCAGCGCGCCCGGCTCGTCCCCGATCTCCGGTGAGCTTGGCGCCCGTTCGCCGTCGCGCGCGAACGGCCGTGGGCCCGCACCCCTCTTCGGGGTGCGGGCCCACGGCCGTCATGCGGTGCCGCCGTTGGGCGGGTCCGCGCGCAGGCTCGGCGAGAAGCGCGGGAGCGGGCCCGGTGTCGGCGGCTGCGCTCAGCCGCCCAGGATCTGGCGGGCCAGCAGCGCGGTCTCGGACGGGGTCTTGCCGACCTTCACGCCCGCGGCCTCCAGGGCCTCCTTCTTCGCCTGGGCGGTGCCGGACGAACCGGACACGATGGCGCCGGCGTGGCCCATCGTCTTGCCCTCGGGCGCGGTGAAGCCCGCCACGTAGCCGACGACCGGCTTGGTGACGTTCGCCTTGATGAAGTCGGCGGCCCGCTCCTCGGCGTCGCCACCGATCTCACCGATCATCACGATCAGGTCGGTGTCGGGGTCGGCCTCGAACGCCTCCAGGGCGTCGATGTGGGTGGTGCCGATGACCGGGTCGCCACCGATGCCGACGGCCGACGAGAAGCCGATGTCACGGAGCTCGTACATCATCTGGTAGGTCAGCGTGCCGGACTTCGACACCAGACCGATGCGGCCGGGCTTGGTGATGTCGCCCGGGATGATGCCGGCGTTGGACTGGCCGGGGGTGATCAGGCCGGGGCAGTTCGGGCCGATGATCCGGGTCTTGTTGCCCTTGGCCTTGGCGTACGCCCAGAAGGCGGCGGAGTCGTGCACCGCGATGCCCTCGGTGATGACGACGGCCAGCGGGATCTCGGCGTCGATGGCCTCGACGACGGCGGCCTTGGCGAAGGCCGGCGGCACGAAGAGGACGGAGACGTTGGCGCCCGTCTTCTCCATCGCCTCCTTGACGGAGCCGAAGACCGGCACCTCGGTGCCGTCGAAGTCGACACTGGTGCCGGCCTTGCGCGGGTTCACGCCGCCGACGATGTTGGTGCCGTCACCGAGCATCAGCTTGGTGTGCTTCATACCGGTGGCGCCGGTCATCCCCTGGACGATGACCTTGCTGTCCTTGTTGAGGAAGATAGCCATGGTTGTTGGAGTCCTCGTCCCTTACTTGGCGGCGGCCAGCTCGGCGGCCTTGTCGGCCGCGCCGTCCATGGTGTCCACGCGCTGCACCAGCGGGTGGTTGGCGTCCGAGAGGATCTTGCGACCCAGCTCCGCGTTGTTGCCGTCGAGGCGGACGACCAGCGGCTTGGAGACGTTCTCGCCCTTGGACTTCAGCAGCTCCAGGGCCTGGACGATGCCGTTGGCGACCTCGTCGCAGGCGGTGATGCCGCCGAAGACGTTGACGAACACGGACTTCACGTCCGGGTCGCCGAGGATGATCTCCAGGCCGTTCGCCATGACCTCGGCGGAGGCGCCGCCGCCGATGTCGAGGAAGTTGGCGGGCTTGACGCCGCCGTGGTTCTCACCGGCGTAGGCGACGACGTCCAGGGTGCTCATGACGAGACCCGCGCCGTTGCCGATGATGCCGACCTGGCCGTCCAGCTTGACGTAGTTCAGGCCCTTGGCCTTGGCCGCGGCCTCCAGCGGGTTGGCCGCCGCCTTGTCCTCCAGGGCCTCGTGCTCCGGCTGGCGGAACTCGGCGTTGGCGTCCAGAGACACCTTGCCGTCGAGGGCCAGGACGTCGCCGGAGGCGACCTTGGCCAGCGGGTTGACCTCGACGAGGAGGGCGTCCTCCTTGACGAAGGTCTGCCACAGGGTGACCAGGACGTCGGCGACCTGGTCGGCGACCTCGGCCGGGAACTTCGCCTGGGCGACGATCTCCTGGGCCTTCTCCTTGGTCACGCCCTCGTTGGCGTCGACCGGGACCTTCGCCAGGGCCTCGGGCTTGGTGGCCGCGACCTCTTCGATGTCCATGCCGCCCTCGACGGAGGCCATGGCCAGGAAGGTGCGGTTGGTGCGGTCCAGGAGGTAGGAGACGTAGTACTCCTCGGCGATCTCCGGAGCCGTCTCGGCGATCATCACCTTGTGGACCGTGTGGCCCTTGATGTCCATGCCGAGGATGTCCGTCGCGCGGGCGACGGCCTCGTCCGGCGTGGCGGCCAGCTTCACGCCGCCGGCCTTGCCGCGGCCGCCGACCTTCACCTGCGCCTTGACGACCGACTTGCCGCCAAGGCGCTCGGTCGCCGCGCGGGCCGCCTCAGGCGTGTCGATGACTTCACCGGCCAGCACCGGTACACCGTGCTTGGCGAAGAGGTCCCTCGCCTGGTACTCGAACAGGTCCACGCGCGTCCGTCCCTTGTCTTCTCAGAATCGCCGTAGTGATCGCGGTTCGTTCGTCTGCGATGGGCGTGCCGCGAAGGGCAACGTGACGGCGCTGTCACTGGGGAGGCGTATGCACGGTGTCCGGATACGCGGCATGTCCGTCTCGCAGCGTATCGCCGCAGGACATGGGTCCCTAAATCGCAGATCACACTCCGGCGGTGATTACGGTCACAGATCTTTCGGCCAAGTCGCTCCGCGGCCCCCTTTTCCGCAGGAACGCCGCGGGCCGCCGCAGTCGTTTCGCAGGGCCGTCCGGGCGCGCGGGTCACCGCGCCGTCGCCCACCGTGCACTCCGCGACCGTGCGCCGTTCGCGTGTGCCGCCCCGGAGGCGTCGACGGGCCCGCCCGCGGCCGCCGCTATCCGCGTCGTCGGGTTCCGGTTGCGGGGGCGCGGAAAACCGTTCGGGAAGAACGTGCGAGGCAGGCGCACGGGACCTTTGCAGGGGGTGTCCGGAAAGCTTCTTGACCCCTCAACTCGCCCTGAAAGAAACTGCGTTGAGAACTTACGCATCAGGAGTCACAGGCCAAAGTCGCGTGCTTCGGGCTTGATCCCGTGCGGGTGGGGCCGCGGATCGCGGGCCGCCCCGCACCGGATGTAGACGGGGGAACTTGATGGGTAGCGGGGGATGCCCGGCCACGATCGGCGCGGTGCGCGTCGCGGGCCCTGCCGCGCCCGCCGACCCTCCCCCTTCTTCGCGCCGCCCCACAGCCCCGCTCCCGCCCCCGCCCTGGCTTATCTCGATTTCTTGGTGTCCTCACACTCGGTGCCTGAAGGGATTGGAGGGGGAATGCCGACACACACGACCTATCCCGGCGTCTATGTCGAAGAGCTTCCCAGCAGCATCCGCAGCATCACCACCGTGACGACGTCGGTGACCGCGTTCGTCGGCCACACCCGGCGCGGTCCGCTCAACCAGCCGGTCCGGATCACCAGCTTCGCCGATTTCGAGCGCCGCTTCGGGGGGCTGACCTCGCGCAGCCCGGTCGGCTACGCCGTCCACCAGTTCTTCGGCAACGGCGGCGCCGTCGCGGTGATCGTCCGGGTCGCCAAGGCCGGCACCGGTGAGGAGGCCCGCGTCACCCTGGAGTCCACCGAGGGCCGCAGCCAGTGCCCGGTCCTGGAGGTCCACGCCAAGGAGCCCGGCATCTGGGGCGACGGCCTGCGGGTGGCCATCGACTACGACACCCCGTGCCCGGACGACACCTTCAACCTCCAGGTCCTCGACGCGCACGGCGCGGCCCGGGAGTCCTTCTCCGGCCTGTCGATGGACCCCGGCGACGGCCGCTTCGTGGAGACCGCGGTCAACTCCGGCTCGACGCTGATCCGGGTGGCGGCGGTGGGCGAGGGCCGCCCGGACCCGTCCGGCACCGTCTCCAAGCCGTTCCACCACGAACTCCCCGATCTGGCCGTCGACTTGACGGTGAAGATCGGCGAGGTGGAGCGGGAGTTCACGCTCTTCGACCCGGACTGCGACGGCGAACCGCCGTGCGACGTCACCGAGTTGGCGCTGCTGCTGGAGCACAAGCTGCGGTCGCTGCCGGACGCCCCCGGCCGGCACGCCTTCGCCGGCACCCGGGTCATCCCCTTCGGGCGCCGCATCCAGGTCGTGGCCGGCTCCATCGACCCCGGTGACGTGGTCCGCTTCGTCGGCGAGTGCGCCAACGACCTCGGGCTGGAGGCGTCGGTCAACCCGCCGGTCTTCGCGCTGTGCGGCGGCGCGGACGGCGACCCGCCCGGGCCGCGCGACCTCATCGGCAGCGAGGCCCGCAAGAGCGGCCTCCAGGCGCTGCGCGACCTCCCGGACGTCAATCTGCTGGCGCTGCCGGAGCTGGCGTCGTACGAGTCCGTCGACGACATGACCACGGTGCTCTCGGCGGCCCAACGGCTGTGCCGGGAGCGGCGGATGTTCCTGCTGGTGGACGCGCCGGCGGCCTGGGCCGGGGTGGACGCCGCCCGGGCCGGGATCGGCGCCTTCGACGCGGTCCGCGACGACCACTCGGCCCTGTACTTCCCGCACCTCCAGCTGACCGACCCGCTCACCGGCCGGCTGCGCTCCTTCCCGCCGTCCGGCGCCCTGGCCGGCGTGATCGCCCGCACCGACGGCGAGCGCGGGGTGTGGAAGGCCCCGGCGGGCACCGGGGCGCGGCTGGCCGGCGTGCACGGGCTGACCGTCAAGCTCACCGACCGCGAGAACGGGCTGCTCAACCCGCTCGGCATCAACTGCCTGCGGACCTTCCCGATGGCCGGCCCGCTGGTCTGGGGCGCCCGCACGCTCGCCGGCTCGGACGCCCTGGACAGCGAGTGGAAGTACGTCCCAGTGCGGCGGCTGGCGCTGCACGTGGAGGAGAGCCTGCTGCGCGGTCTGCAGTGGGTGGTCTTCGAGCCCAACAACGAGCAACTCTGGCAGCAGATCCGGCTCAACGCCTCGGCGTTCCTGCACTCCCTCTTCGAGAAGGGCGCCTTCAAGGGCGGCACCCCGCGGCAGGCGTACTTCGTCAAGTGCGACAAGGACACCACGACCGAGGCGGACGTCGAGAACGGGATCGTGAACGTCGTGGTCGGCATCGCGCCCGTCAAACCGGCCGAGTTCGTGATCGTCAAGATCCAGCAGCTGGCCGGGCAGTTCGACCTCTAGCTCCAGGACGCGGGCGCCGGGCGCGGCGGGCGGACGGTGTCGGCAGCCGGTCCGCGCCGCGGCGTCGATGCGCAGGAACGACGCGCAAGAACGGCGCGCAGGAACGACGTGCAGGAATCCGACGTGAAGGAATCCGATGGCTGAGTTCAAGATCAACGCCCATCGCTTCGACCCGTACAAGAACTTCAAGTTCCTGGTCCTGTGGGACGGTCGTACGGTCGCGGGGGTCAGCAAGATCAGTCCGCTCAAGCGCACCACCGAGGTCGTCAAGCACCGCAACGGCGGCGACCCCAGCTCGCCGCGGAAGTCCCCGGGGCGCTCGGAGTTCGAGGGCATCACCCTGGAGCGCGGGGTCACCCACGACCCGGAGTTCGACCGCTGGGCCAACAAGGTCTGGCAGGTCGGCGCCGGCCTCGGCTCGGAGGTGTCGCTCGCCGACTTCCGCAAGGACCTCGTCATCCAGGTCCTCAACGAGGCCGGCCAGGTCGCCGTCTCGCACAAGATCTACCGGTCCTGGCCGAGCGAGTACCAGGTCCTGGGCGAGATGGACGCCAACGCCAACGCGGTGGCCATCCAGAGCCTGAAGCTCGAATGCGAGGGCTGGGAACGCGACTGGGAGGTCCCCGAACCGCAGGAGCCCTCGTTCACCCACCCGGCCTGAGTGGCGACGAGGTGGTGGCGAGGTAGTCGATGGCGGTCACCGGGCCGGCGGAACTGCTGGCCACCTGGGAGGCCGGGCTGGCCGAACGGGCGGACGGCCGGGCCCTGTTGCTGCACCGGGTGGCTCGCCCCGGCGAGCCCCCCGACGCCCTGCTGTCGGCACCGCTCGGGGAGCGGGCGGCCGACCTCTTCGCGCTGCGCCGGGCGCTGTTCGGCGACCGGCTGGAGGTCATGCTCGACTGCGCGGCGACGGACTGCGGTGCGGCGATGGAGTTCGAGCTGGACGCCGGGGAGTTGGCGGCCGCCCGCCCGCGACCGCCCGAGGGCGGGCTGCGGGTGGCGGAGGGCGCCTGGGTGGTGCGGTTCCGGCTGCCCGCGCCCGGCGACCTCGCGGCGGTGGCCGCCGCCCGGCCGTCGGACGACGCGCACGCCCGGCGGCTGCTCGCGGCCCGCTGCGCCCTCGCCGCCCACCGGGCCGGTCGGGAGGCCACCGCGGAGGAGCTCACCCAACTGCCCGAGCCGGTGCTCAAGCGCTTCGCCGAGGCCGCCGAAGCGGCCGACGCCGGCGCGGAGTTGACGTATCGGATCGCCTGCCCGGAGTGCGGCGCGACCACCCCGGCGGAACTGGACATCGCCGCCTACCTGTGGACCGAACTGGACGCCTGGGCCCGGGACCTGCTCCTCGACGTCCACCTGCTCGCCTCGGCCTACGGCTGGAGCGAGCCCGAGATCCTGGCGCTCAGCCCGCTGCGGCGCCGCTACTACCTGGAGCTGTGCGCGGATGCCTGAGATGCCCGAGGTACCCGATCGTGGACCTGCCGCGTCCGGCGACTACCTCGGCCGGCTGCTGGCCCGGTACGCCCCCGCGGCACCGGCGCCGGACGATCCGTTCGGCCCGCCGGTGGCCGCCGGGCCGGGCCGGCCGACGCTCGTCCGGCCGCGGCTGCCCGGCCCGTTCGAGCGGGTGACGGCGCTGCCCGGCCCGACCGACGGCGAGCCGGCCGACGACGGGCCCTCGATTCCCCGGGCGACCGGTTGGCCGGCCCCGGCCCCGTACGCCGGTCAACTCCCGCGCGCCGAGCGGCGGACGGAGATCCGTACCCGGGCCGAGCGGGAGACGGTGCTGCGCACCGAGGCGGCGTCGGAGGCCGACCGCGGGCCCGCGGCCGAGCGCTCCGGTCCCGCGCCTTTGCTGCGTCCCGCGGCGGCGGCCGCGCCCGGGGCCCGGGCCGCCGGCGAGGGTGGGCGTCCACGGGGACGGGCGGGCGCGGCCGGCCCGGTGGACACCGCAGCGGGCCGGGGCGGGGACCCGGCGCGCGTCCCGACCGACTCCGGTGCGCCCGCCGGCGCGCTCCGCCCGCGCACCGACGCCGTGCCGGCGCCCCGCCATCCCGTGCCGTCCCGCGGCCAGGCCCCGGTCGGGCGGCGCGCGGCGCGCGGTCCCGCCGAGCGGGTGGTGCATGTGCAGATCGGCCGCCTTGAGGTCAGCACGTCCGGCGCCGCCGGCACCGGACGTCCCGCGGCGGGCGGCCGCCCGGCGCGCCCCGAGCGGCGCGCGCCCGCGCTGAGCCTCGGGGACTATCTGGCTTCCCAGCAACGGACTTCAGGGGGACGGTCCACATGAGCAACGCACTCGCCCTCGCGACGGTCACCCAGGCCCTTGCGCTGCTGATCGAGCACAACCTGCACCCCGAGATCGACATGGCCGTCTCGGTGGAGACCCGCAAGCCGCCGACCGATCCCCCGACCGACCCGACCCTCACCGTCTTCCTCTACCAGGTCACCCACAACCCGTCGTTGCGCAACTCCGACCTGGTCACCCGCGCCTCCGACGGCACCCTGCTCAAGCGCCCCGCCGCCGCGATCGACCTGCACTACCTGATCAGCGCGTACGGGGAGGAGCAGGAGCTGGTCGGCCAGCGGCTGATCGGCAGCGTGGTGCGGACGCTGCACGAAATCCCGGTGCTGCCACGGGAGTTGATCGAGGAGGCGGCCGAACGTCCGTATCTGGCGGGCAGCGACCTCGCCGAGTCGTTGCAGAAGGTCCGCTTCACGCCGACCCAGATGGACGTGGACGAGACCTCCAAGCTCTGGGGGATGCTCAACAACACGCCCTACGCGCTGTCGGTGGCCTACCAGGCGTCGCTGGTGCTGCTGGACGGCCACCAGAAGCCGGCGCCGGCCCGACCGGTGCGGAAGCCGGAGGTGACGGTGGTGCCGGAGGTGCCGCCGGAGGTCCCGTTGGACGAGCCGGTGGCGGCGCCGGCGGAGGACGCGACGCCGGGTGCTGCCTCGGCGCCGGACGCGGCGACGCCGGGCGGGAAGAAGGCGGCGAAGCGGACGGCGCCCCGCAAGTCCGCCTCCGCGACCGGGGGTTCGGGCGGACGTGCGCGGCCACGGGCCCGTAAGGCGGCCGGAGGTCGGGCGGCGGACGCGGACGGTCCGCGCGACACCGACGGCCCGGCGCGCGGCGACAACGGCGGGGAGGGCTGAGGCGCGGTGCGGGGGACGAGGGCAAAGAAGGACGTGCCGGGCGGCGAGCTGGGCCCTGAGGCGTCGGGCCCGGAGGCGGAGGGCGCGGCGCTGACGGCCGCCATCCGGGCCGTGTTGGCGCGGCTGGACGCGCATGCCGCCCGCACCCTGGGCGACGGACCGGCCGCCCCCGACGCCAACGAGCCAGAGCACGAGGGCGAGGGCGGGGGCGGGGGCCACCACGACGCCCCCTCCCCCCGCACTCTCGACGCCCTCGCCGACTGCTTCGGGCTCACCCCCTTCGAGCGGGAGGTCGTCCTGCTCGCCGCGGCCGCCGAGTTGGACCCGACCACCGGCGCCCGCTGCGCCGCCGCCTGCGGCGATCCGGCCCGCCCGCACCCCACGTTCTCGCTCGCCCTGGCGGCGCTCGACGCGCCCCACTGGAGCGCCCTGACCCCGGTCGCCCCGTTGCGCCGCTGGCGGCTGATCGAGTTGGCGGACGAGACCCGGCTGACCACCAGCCGGCTGCGCCTGGACGAACGCGTCCTGCACTTCCTCGCCGGCGCGCCGTACCTGGACGCCCGGCTGCACGGCCAACTGCGGCGCACCGCACCGCCGGAGAGCCTGCCGCCCGCGTACGAGCGGGCCGCCGACCGGGTGGCGGCCGGGTGGGCGGGCGCCGGCCCCGACGCCCCGTTACGCGTCGAGCTGGTCGGCGGCGACCTGCGCACCCGGGCCGACATCGCGGCGACCGCGGCCCGTCGCAGCGGCCTCGGCCTGTACGCGATGGCCGCCGAGGACGTCCCGACCGACCCCGCCGAACGGGACCGCCTGGCCCGGCTCTGGCAACGGGAGGCGATCCTGCTGCCGGCCGCGCTCCTGATCGAGGTCGGCGAGCTGGACCGCGAACAGCTCGCCGCCGCGGACGCGTTCATCGCCGGCGCCGCCGTCCCGCTGGTCGTCTCCGGCCAGGAGCCGCGGGGGACCGGCCACCCGCGCGGCCAGCGCGTCACCGTCCCCAGGCTCTCCGACGAGGAGCAACTGGGGCTGTGGGGCGAGGCGTTCGCCGATATTCCGGGGATCGACGAGCGGCAACTCGCCGCCCTGGTCGCCCAGTTCCAGCTCCCCCCGCACATCGTCCGCTCCGCCGCCGCCTCCGTCCGGCGCGACCTGCCGACCTCCGACGGGCCCGGCGCCGCCGAACTCGCCTGGCGGGCCGGGCTCACCGAGGCCCGGATGGGCCTGGACGCGCTGGGCCGGCGCATCGAGCCGCGGGCCGGCTGGGACGATCTGGTCCTCGCCGACCGCCAGTTGCGCATCCTCCAGGAGGTCGTCGCGCATGTGCGGCAGCGCGCCACCGTCTACCACGACTGGGGCTTCGCGGGGGCGCTGCGCAGCGGCCTCGGCGTGACCGCGCTCTTCGCGGGCGGCTCCGGCACCGGCAAGACGCTGGCCGCCGAGGTGATGGCCAAGGAACTGGGCCTGGACCTCTTCCTGATCGACCTCTCGCAGGTCGTCAGCAAGTACATCGGCGAGACCGAGAAGAACCTCAGCCGGGTCTTCGACGCCGCCGAGCGCGGTGGGGCGCTGCTCCTCTTCGACGAGGCGGACGCGCTGTTCGGCAAGCGCAGCGAGGTCAAGGACAGCCACGACCGCTACGCCAACCTGGAGGTCAGCTATCTGCTGATGCGCATGGAGGCGTACCGCGGCCTGGCCGTGCTGACCACCAACATGAAGAAGGCCCTGGACTCGGCCTTCCTGCGCCGCATCCGCTTTGTCGTCGACTTCCCCTTCCCCACCGAGCGCGAACGGGCCGAGATCTGGCGCCGGGTGCTGCCCGCCCGGGCGCCGACCAAGGGCATCGACCCGGCCCTGCTGGCCCAACTCACCGTCGCCGGCGGCTCGATCCGCAACATCGCGCTCTCCGGCGCCTTCCTCGCCGCGGAGGAGGGCGACCGCCTCCAGATGCGCCACATGCTGGCCGCGGCCCGCACCGAGTATCTGAAGCTGGAACGCTCTCTGACTCCGTCGGAGGTGCACGGATGGGTGTGAACCACGTGAGCCCCGTGAAGCACGTGAGCCACGAGTTCGGCGACGGCACGCGGGACGGCCGTGACGGAGCGCGGGGGTCCGCCGCCCCGCGGTCGCAGCCACCGCCGCAGGCGCGGCCGCAGGCGCCGTCGGAACCCGCCTCACCCACCGGCACCTTCCGCATCGACATCGGGGAACTGGTCCTCGACGGCTTCGACGCCCGGAGTGTCGATCCGCGGCGGGTAGCAGCCGCGTTCCGGGCCGAGTTGACCCGGCTGGTGCGGGAGCGCGGCGTCCCGCTGGCGGCGGACGGCGACGGCCTGGCGCTCGACGCCCTCGGCGGCCTGCCGCCACTGCCGGCCACCACCCACCCGGTACGGCTGGGCGAGGCCCTGGCCCGGGCGGTCCACGCGGGCCTGGCGGGGCGGGGGGCGGCGCGATGAGCGGCCCGTCCCGGTCGGCGTCGCAGGACGCCCGGTCGGCGCAGGAGGAGCGGCGCCGCCGGCGCAGGGAGCGGTCCGCCAAGTCCGCGACGCCCGAGCCGAAGAACATCGTCAGCGGCGCCGGCCACCCCCTCGACCCGGGCGTCCGGCGGGAGTTGGAGGAGCAGCTCGGGCACGACTTCGGCCGGGTCCGCCTGCACACCGGGCGGGACGCCGGGCGGCTCGCCGAGCTGATGGGCGCCGACGCCTTCGCCGTCGGCCAGGACATCTTCTTCCGCGAGGGCAGCTACCGCCCGGGCACCACCGACGGCCAACGCCTGCTCGCCCACGAGCTGTTGCACACCGTCCAGAACCCGGACGGCCTGGGCGCCCTACGGGCCGGCCGCGACCTGGGCGCGGTCAGCCTCCCCCAGGAGACGGTCGAACGCGAGGCGGAGTCCGCGGCCCAGGAGTCCGTCCGGGCCGCCATGCTCGGCACCGTACGCGAGGACGCGGCGGCGCCCGAGGTCGAACCGGGCCGCGCCACACCGGGCTGGCTCCGCTACGCCACCGCCGACGCCGACCGCCGCCGCCGGGAACTCCTCGACCCGGCAACGCTGGTGGACCGGCTGGCCAGCGACGTGCTCCGGTCGCTGCGGGGCGATCCGGAGGACCGTTCCAAGCGGGCTCGGTTGCAACTGGCCGAGCTCCCCGAGGAGTTGCAGGAGGCCGTGCTGGGGCGGCTGGAGCGCCGGATGCTCAGCACGGAGCGCGAGCGGCTGCTCGACCTCGTCGAGGAGATCGAGCACGACGAGGATCTGGAGCCCAGTTCGCTCGATGCGCCGGCGGTCGAGACGGACCCCGCCGAGGAGCTGCGGTCCGCCCGCGAGCGCCGGCAGCGGGAGGCGGCGGAACGGCAGGAGCTTTCTCTGGCACTTCTGCCGTGTCTCTATGCGGATGAGCTGGGGGTTTTCGGACGGTGCTGGACCATGTCTCGTTCGGGTGAAGCGAGTCGGTCC
>NZ_JBHVJX010000015.1:0-226737 GCF_042798755.1 Streptomyces sp. NPDC057743 | reverse complement strand
CGGGTGAACTGACCGACACCGCCGGCCTCGACGCCGACTACTGGTACCGCAACCTGCGCCAGACCGTCCGCTTCGAGGACGCCGTCCGGGCCGCGATAGCCGCCGGCCACACCGTCTTCGTGGAAGCCTCCGCGCACCCCGTGCTGACCGTCGGCATCGAGCAGACCCTCGACGCGGCCGACGCCACCGGCGCGGCCTTCGGCACCCTGCGACGGGACCACGGCGGCACCGCCCAACTCCTCACCTCCCTCGGCCAGGCGCACCTGCACGGCCTGCCCGTTGCCTGGGAGAAGGTCCTCGCGCCGTACCACCCCCGGCGCATCGACCTGCCCACCTACGCCTTCCAGCGGGAGCGCTACTGGCTGCCGACCGCCGTCGAGGCGCCGGCCCCCGGTGACGGCGGTGCGGGGGCGGACCGGGCCGCGGACCCGGCCGAGAACCGGTTCTGGGCTGCCGTCGAGCGGGAGGACCTGGAGAGCCTGGCACAGACGCTGGCGCTGGACGGCGAGCGGGAGTTGGGGGCCGTGGTGCCGGCGCTCTCCGCGTGGTACCGGCGGCACCGCGAGGCGTCATTGGTGGACCGGTGGCGGTATCGCGTCGAGTGGAAGCGCGGCCGCACCGGCTCCGGGCGGCTGTCCGGCACCTGGCTGCTGATCGACTCCGACGGTGTGCCGGACGCCGATCCGGTGGACCAACTGGCCGCGGGCTGGCGGCGGGACGGCGCCGCCGTCGTACGGGTCACGGTGCGGGACGGCGACGGGCGCGGCGAGATTGCGGCCGCGGTCACCGAGGCGCTGACCGATGAGGCGGGAGTCGTTGTCGCGCCCGTGGGCGTGGTGTCGTTGGTGGCGTTCGGCGCGGGTCGCGGGGCGGGCTGCACGGTGGCGCCGCGGGCGCTCACCGACACC
Source organism: Streptomyces sp. NPDC057743 (assembly GCF_042798755.1). NCBI lineage: Bacteria > Bacillati > Actinomycetota > Actinomycetes > Kitasatosporales > Streptomycetaceae > Streptomyces > Streptomyces sp. NPDC057743. The sequence continues at coordinate 225,829 of NZ_JBHVJX010000015.1, read as the reverse complement.
CTCGCGGTGGTGCAGGGCCTGGGCGACGCGGGGGTCGGCGCACCGCTGTGGTGTCTGACGCGGGGCGCGGTGTCCACCGGTCCCGGGGACGGGGTACGCAGTCCCGAGCAGGCGGCCGTGTGGGGCCTGGGTCGCGTGGCGGGCCTGGAACACCCGGACCGCTGGGGCGGGTTGGTGGACCTTCCGGAGAACCTGGGGGAGCGGACGTTCCGGGCGCTGGCCGCCGTGCTGACTGACCCGGACGGGGAGTCGCAGATCGCGGTGCGGCCGAGCGGCGTGCAGGTGCGCAGGCTGGTGCGGGCCGCGCGGGACCGGCGGCCGGACGCCGCGACCTGGGTCCCGTCGGGGTGCGTGCTGATCAGTGGTGGCACCGGGCCGCTGGGTGCCCATGTCGCGCGCTGGGTTGCCGCGCGCGGCGCCGAACACGTGGTGCTGCTCAGCCGGCGGGGGTCCGATGCTCCCGGGGCCGGTGAACTGCGGGACGAATTGGAGGAGTTGGGCGCACGGGTGTCGGTGCGGGCCTGTGACGTCGCCGACCGGGAGGCGCTGCGCGCCGTCGTCGACGAGGTCGGCCCGGTCTCGACCGTCTTCCACACCGCCGCCGCCCTGGAGGACGCCGTCCTGGACCGGCTCACCGTCGGCCAGGTGGACCGGGTGCTCCGGCCGAAGGTGCAGGGCGCGGTCAACCTGTACGAACTGACCGCCGGCGAGCGGCTGTCGGCGTTCGTGCTGTTCTCCTCGATGGCCGGCACCTTCGGCGCGACCGGGCAGGGCAACTACGCGCCGGGCAACGCCGTGCTGGACGCCTACGCGCAGCAGTTGCGGGACGCGGGCGTGCCGGCCACGTCGGTGGCGTGGGGGCCGTGGGCCGGCGACGGCATGGCCGCCTCCGGCATCGGGGAGATCGCCCGCCGGCACGGCATCCCGGAGATGGCGCCGGAGCGCGCGCTGAGCGCGCTCCAACAGGCCGTCGACGACGGCGAGTCGGTCCTCGGCGTGCTGGACATCGACTGGGACCGCTACTACGTCGCCTACACCGCCACGTCCCCCACCCGGTTCTTCGACGAGCTGCCGGAGGTGCGGCGGATCGCCGCCGCGCAGGCCGGCGGCCGGCAGGCGGAGCCGGCGGCCCCGGCGCTGGCCGGCAAGCTGGCGGGCCAGGACGCCGCGGGCCAACTGCGGGTGCTGCTGGAGGTGGTGCGCGGACAGGTCGCGACGGTGCTGGGCTACGCCACGCCGGAGGCGGTGCGGGAGAACCAGGCGTTCAGCGACGTGGGCTTCGACTCGGTGACCGCGGTCGAGCTGCGCAACCGCATCAAGGAGGCGGTCGGGCTGCCGCTGCCCGCCACCCTCGTCTTCGACTACCCGACCCCCGGCGCGCTCGCCCGCCACCTGCGCGACGAACTCGCCGGCACCGAGGGCGTCACCGACGCCCGGGCGCTGCCGACGGCCGCGCTGACCGCGGCGCCGGGCGCGGGTGCCGACGACCCGATCGCGGTGGTCTCGATGTCCTGCCGCTTCCCGGGCGGGGTCACCTCCCCGGAGGACCTCTGGCGGATGCTGGAGTCCGGTGGCGAGGGCATCGGCGCGTTCCCCACCGACCGCGGCTGGGACGTGGAGCGGCTGGAGAGCCTGTCGCCCACTGGCGTCCTGGGCGGATTCCTGTACGACGCGGCCGACTTCGACGCCGGCTTCTTCGGGATCTCGCCGCGCGAGGCGTTGGCGATGGACCCGCAGCAGCGGCTGCTGCTGGAGACCTCCTGGGAGGTCCTGGAGCGGGCCGGCCTCGACCCTCAGACGCTGCGGTCCAGCGCCACCGGCGTGTTCGCGGGCACCAACGGACTGGACTACGGGTCGCTGCTGTCCGCCGCGCCGCCCGAGGTGGCCGGCTACATCGGCACCGGCAACACCGGCAGCGTGGTGTCCGGCCGGATCTCCTACGCCCTCGGGCTGGAGGGCCCGGCGGTGACCATCGACACGGCCTGCTCCTCGTCGCTGGTCGCCGTGCACCTGGCCGCCCAGGCGCTGCGCAACGGCGAGTGCGCGCTGGCGCTGGCCGGCGGCGTCACGGTGATGGCGGCGCCCACCCTCTTCGGCGAGTTCGCCGCGCAGGGCGGCATCGCCTCCGACGGCCGCTGCAAGGCGTTCGGCGACGGCGCCGACGGCGCCGGCTTCTCCGAGGGCGTCGGGATGGTGCTGCTGGAGCGGCTGTCGGACGCGCGGCGCAACGGGCACCAGGTGCTGGCCGTGCTGCGGGGCTCGGCGGTCAACCAGGACGGCGCCTCCAACGGCCTGACCGCACCCAACGGCCCGTCCCAACAGCGGGTGATCCGGCAGGCGTTGGCGAACGCGGGCCTGTCGGCGGCCGAGGTGGACGTGGTCGAGGGTCACGGCACCGGCACGTCGCTGGGCGACCCGATCGAGGCCCAGGCGCTGCTGGCGACGTACGGCAAGGAGCGGGACGCCGACCGGCCGCTGTGGTTGGGGTCGGTGAAGTCCAACCTCGGGCACACCCAGGCCGCCGCCGGCGCCGCCGGCATCATCAAGATGGTGCTGGCCCTGCGGCACGGCATGCTGCCCAGGACCCTGCACGCCGACCGGCCCTCCGACCACGTCGACTGGTCGGCCGGCACCATCCGGCTGTTGACCGAGGCCCGCCCCTGGCCCGAGGACGCCGAGCGGCCCCGCCGCGCCGGGGTGTCGTCCTTCGGCATCAGCGGCACCAACGTCCACCTGATCCTGGAGGCCGCGCCGGCGCCCGAGGAGGCCGAACGGCCCGCCGCCGAGCCGCCGTTGGCCGTTGAAGCCGGCTCCCCGGAGGCCGGCCCCGTGCCCTGGGTGCTCTCCGGCCGGACGCCGGCCGCGCTGCGCGCCCAGGCCGACCGGCTCCGCGCCCACCTCGACGGCGACGGCGCGGACGCCGACCCGCACCGCCTCGGCTGGTCGCTGGCCGGCACCCGCACTGCCTTCGAGCACCGGGCCGCCGTGGTGGACGACGGCCCCGCGGCGCTGCGCGCCGGACTCGCCGCGTTGGCCGCCGGAACCCCCGCCGCCAACGTGGTCACCGGCACCGCGGCCCCCGGGCTCGCCGACGGCAAGGTCGTCTTCGTGCTGCCCGGCCAGGGCTCCCAGTGGCCCGGCATGGCCGCCGAACTCCTCGCCGCCTCCGAGCCGTTCCGCACCGCGCTGACCGACTGCGACCGGGAACTGCGCCGCTTCACCGACTGGTCCGTCCTCGACGTGCTCACCGGCGAAGAGGGTGCGCCCGGCCTCGAACGGGTCGACGTGGTGCAGCCGGTGCTGTTCAGCGTGATGGTGGCGCTGGCGCGGCTGTGGCAGTCCTACGGCGTCGAACCGGACGCCGTCGTCGGCCACAGCCAGGGCGAGGTCGCCGCCGCCCACCTCAGCGGACACCTGACCCTCGCCGACGCGGCCCGCGTCATCGCGCTCCGCAGCCGCGCCATGACCGCCGTCAACGGGCAGGGCGAGATGGTCTCCCTGGCCCTGCCGCACGACGAGGTCCGCGCGCGGCTGGCGCACTGGGGCGACGCCCTGTCCGTCGCCGTCGTCAACGGCCCGTCCTCCGTGGTGGTCTGCGGCCCGTCCGGGCCCCTGGACGAGCTGATCGCCGCGTGCGAGGCCGACGGCGTCCGCGCCCGCAAGGTCCGCGGGGTCAACCTCGCCGCCCACTCGCCCGCCGTCGAGGGACTGCGCGACCCACTCCTGCGCGAGCTCGCCCCCCTCACCCCGAGCCCCGGCGCGCTGCCGCTCTACTCCACGGTCACCGGCGCCCTCCTCGACGCGCCCGCCGACGCCGCCTACTGGTACCGCAACGTGCGCGAGCCGGTCCTCTTCGAGCCGGCCACCCGCGCGCTGATCGCCGACGGCCACACCACCTTCATCGAGCTGAGCCCGCACCCGCTGCTGGTCTCCGCCATCCAGGAAACCGCCCAGACCGCCGGCACGCCCGTGGTCACCGTCGGTTCGCTGCGCCGCAACGACGGTGGCCCGCGCCGGTTCCTCACCTCGCTCGCCGAGGGCCACACCCAGGGCCTGCCCGTCGACTGGGCCCGCTGGTTCGGGCCCGACACCGCCACCGTGCCGCTGCCGACCTACGCCTTCCAACGGGAGCGCTTCTGGCCCGGCGCCCAGGACCGCGGCGCCCCGGCCGACGGTCAACGGGACGCGGCCGAGGCCCGGTTCTGGGCGGCCGTCGACGACGCGGACCTGGACGCCCTCGCCGGCACCCTCGCCCTCGACGACGCCGAAGCGCTGCGCACCGTCGTCCCCGCGCTCTCCACATGGCGGGCCCGGCACCGCGCCGAGTCCACCGTCGACGGTTGGCGCTACCGCACCCGCTGGCAGCCGCTGCGCACCGACGCCCGCCCCGCGCTGCACGGCACCTGGCTGCTGGTCACCCCGGCCGGCGCCGACGGCGCACTCGCCGACGCCTGCGCCCGCGCCCTGGCCCGACACGGCGCGCACGCCGTAGCGCTGGAGATCGTCGACGCGGAGCACGGGCGCGCACCGCTGGCCGCCCGGCTCGCCGCGGCCGCCGACGGCCGGCAGATCGCCGGCGTGCTCTCCCTCCTCGGGCTGGACGGACGCCCGGCGGCCGACGCCCCGTCGGCGACCACCGGACTGATCGCCACCACCGCCCTCATCCAGGCACTCGCCGACGCCTCCCTCGACGCGCCCCTGTGGGTCGCCACCCGAGGCGCCGTCTCCACCGGCCGCGCCGACCGTCTCACCCACCCCGACCAGGCCCCCCTGTGGGGCCTGGGCCGAGTCGCCGCCCACGAACTCGCCCCGTCCTGGGGCGGGTTGCTCGACCTGCCCGAGACGCTCGACGAGCGCGCCGGCGACCGACTGGCGGCCGCGCTCGCCGGCGACGACGACCAGGTGGCGGTGCGCGCCACCGGACTCTTCGGCCACCGGCTGCGTCGCGACCCGCTCGGCGACCGCGCGCCCGCCCGGCAGTGGACCCCCGAGGGCACGGTGCTGCTCACCGGCGCCACCGGCGCGGTCGGCGCCCATGTCGCCCGCCGACTGGCCCGGGAGGGCGCCGCCCACCTGCTGCTGCTCAGCCGCCGCGGCCCCCAGGCACCCGGCGCCCCCGAACTCGCCGACGAACTCAGGGCACTTGGCGCCGAGGTCACCCTCGCCGCCTGCGACGCCGCCGACCGCGACGCGCTCGCCGCCGTCCTCGCCCACCTCCCCGAGGACCGGCCGCTGACCGCCGTCTTCCACGCCGCCGCCGTCCTCGACGACGGCATCATCGACGGCCTGACCCCCGAACGGTTCGAGACCGTGCTCCGCCCCAAGGCCCGGGCCGCCCGCAACCTGCACGAGCTCACCAAGGACCGCGACCTGTCGGCGTTCGTGCTGTTCTCCTCGCTCGCCGACCCGCTCGGCAACGCCGGCCAGGCCAACTACGCCGCCGCCAACGCCTACTTGGACGCGCTGGCCGAGCAGCGCCGCGCCGACGGCCTGACCGCCACCTCCATCGCCTGGGGCGCCTGGGCCGGCAGCCGTGCCACCGAGGGCACCGCCGACCACCACCGGACGCGCCGCGGCATGGCCCGGGCGATGTCCCCCGAACTCGCCGTCACCGCACTGCGGCACGCCCTCGACCACGACGACACCCGCATCGCCCTCGCCGACCTCGACTGGTCCGGCCTGGCCGCCGCCGGCGCCCCCGCGTTCCTCGCCGACCTGCCGGAGGCCCGCCAGGACCGGACGGCCGCCGCCCCCGACGCCACGACCGGGCCCGACCTGGCCCGCCGCCTGGCCCAACTGCCCGCCTCGGAACGCGCAGGGACCGTCCTCGACCTGGTCCGGGCGCAGGCCGCCGCCGTCCTCGGGCACGGCTCCGCGGACGCGGTCCCCGCCGACCGCCCGTTCCGCGAGCTCGGCTTCGACTCGCTGACCTCCGTGGAGTTCCGCGGCCTGCTCGGCACCGCCACCGGCCTGCGGTTGCCGGTCACCCTGGTCTTCGACCACCCGACGCCGCAGGCGCTCGCCGCCCACCTGGTGCGCCAGGTCGGCGGCGAGGAACCGACGCCGGCCGGCCAGGCACCCGCCGCCACCGGCGCCGCGGGCACCGACGAGCCGATCGCCGTCGTCGCCATGGGCTGCCGCTTCCCCGGCGGCGTCCGCACCCCCGAGGACCTGTGGGAACTGCTGGCCGGCGGCACCGACGCCATCGGCCCGTTCCCCGCCGACCGCGGCTGGGACCTGGAGCGGCTCTACTCCCCGGACGGCAGCAGGCCCGGCACCAGCTACGTCCGCGAGGGCGGATTCCTCGACGACCCCGGCGCGTTCGACCCCGCACTGTTCCGGATCTCGCCCCGCGAGGCCCTGTCGATGGACCCCCAGCAGCGGCTGCTGCTGGAGACCTCCTGGGAGACCTTCGAACGCGCCGGCATCGACCCGCAATCCCTGCGCGGCAGCGCCACCGGCGTCTACGTCGGCACCAACTACCAGGACTACCCCGGCCTGTTGCACCAGGCCGGCGGCGCCGACGAGGGCTTCATGATCACCAGCAGCGCGGCCAGCGTCATCTCCGGCCGGCTGTCCTACACCTTCGGCCTCGAAGGCCCGGCCGTCACCGTCGACACCGCCTGCTCCGCGTCCCTGGTGGCGCTGCACCTGGCCTGCCAGGCACTCCGACAGGGCGACTGCACCCTCGCGTTGGCGGGCGGCGCGACCGTGATGTCCACCCCGACGCTCTTCGTCGGCTTCAGCCGGCAGGGCGGCCTGGCCCCCAACGGCCGCTGCAAGACCTTCGCCGCCGCCGCCGACGGCACCGGCTGGGGCGAGGGCGCCGGCGTGATCCTGCTGGAACGCCTCTCCGACGCCCAGCGCAACGGCCACCCGGTCCTCGCCGTCGTCCGCGGCTCCGCCGTCAACCAGGACGGCGCCTCCAACGGCATCAGCGCCCCCAACGGCCCCGCCCAACAGCGCGTCATCCGCCAGGCGTTGGACAACGCCCAACTGACGGCCGCCGACGTCGACGCGGTCGAGGCCCACGGCACCGCCACCACCCTCGGCGACCCCATCGAGGCCCAGGCACTCCTGGCCGCCTACGGGCAGGACCGCCCCGACGACCGACCCCTGTGGCTGGGCTCCATCAAGTCCAACATCGGCCACACCCAGGCCGCCGCCGGCATCGCCGGAGTCCTCAAGATGGTCCTCGCGCTGCGCCACGAGGCCCTGCCCAAGACCCTGCACATCGACGAGCCCACCCCGCACGTCGACTGGGCCGACGGCAACGTCCGCCTGCTGACCGAGGCTCGCGCCTGGCCCGCGGCCGACCGCCCGCGCCGCGCCGGAGTGTCCGCCTTCGGTATCGGCGGCACCAACGCCCACGCCGTCCTCGAAGAGGCGCCCGTTCAACAGGCCGCCATGGAGCCGGAGTTGACGGACTTGGCGCCCGAACCGGCCCGGAAGGTGGAGCCGCCGGTGACGCCCTGGGTGCTCTCCGGCGACACCGCCGCCGCCCTGCGCGACCAGGCCGCCCGACTCCACACCCACCTCACCGACCACCCCGACACCACTCCGTCCGACATCGGCTTCTCCCTGGCCACCACCCGCGCCGCCCTCACCCACCGCGCCGTCGTCACCGGCCAAGGCCGCGCCCGACTGCTCGACGGCCTCGCCGCGCTCGCCGCCGGCCGACCGGCCGCCGACGTCGTCACCGGCACCGCCGCCGACCGCGGCCGGCTCGCGGTGCTGTTCTCCGGCCAGGGCGCCCAACGCCCCGGCATGGGCCGCGAACTCGCCGCCGCCCACCCGCTGTTCGCCGACGAGCTGGACGCGGTGTGCGCCCGGCTCGACGCACACCTCGACCGGCCGCTGCGCGACGTGATGTGGCACGGCACCGCCGACGCACTCCACCAGACCGGCTACGCCCAGGCCGCCCTGTTCGCCGTCGAGGTCGCCCAGTACCGGCTGGTGGAGTCCTGGGGCATCACTGCCGACCTGCTGCTCGGCCACTCCATCGGCGAACTCACCGCCGCCCACCTCGCCGGCGTGCTGACCCTCGACGACGCCGCCGCCCTCGTCGCCGCCCGCGGCCGACTCATGCAGGCCCTGCCGGCCGGCGGTGCCATGCTCGCGGTGCAGGCCACCGCCGACGAGGTAACCGCCGCGCTCCTGCCGGAGTTGGAGATCGCCGCGGTCAACGGCCCCACCTCCGTGGTCGTCTCCGGCGCCGCCCCCGCCGTCGACGCGTTCGACCGACTGTGGCGCGACCGCGGCCGCAAGACTCGCCGACTGCGGGTCTCGCACGCCTTCCACTCCGCCCACATGGACGGCATGCTCACCGAGTTCGCCGCGGCCGCCGCCGCGGTCACCTACCACCCACCGCGCATCCCGGTCGTCTCCAACGTCACCGGGGAACTCGCCGGCCCGGACGAACTGCTCACCCCCGACTACTGGGTGCGGCAGGTCCGCGGCGCCGTGCGGTTCGCCGACGGGGTCCGGGCCGCCGCCCGGGCCGGCGCCGCCGCCTTCCTCGAACTCGGCCCCGACGCCGTGCTCACCGTGCCCGCCCGGGAAACCCTCGCGGACACCGACCACGGTGCCGAGCGCGAGGAGCCGGTCCGCGCCCCGCTGATCGTCGCCGCCCAGCGCGCCGACCGACCGGAGCCCGACACCCTCCTCCAGGCCGTCGGCCACCTCCACGCCCACGGCCACCCGGTGGACTGGGCCGCCCACTTCGCCCCCACCCACCCGCGCCGCGTCCCGCTGCCCACCTACGCCTTCCAACACCGCACGTACTGGCCCGAACCCGCCGCCACCCCCGCCGCCACACCGGCCCAGGGCGCCACCGACGCCGGCTTCTGGACCGCCGTGGAACAGCAGGACCCGGCCGCCGTCGCCGACCTCCTCGGCCTGGACAGCCCCGAGGCGTTGGAAGCGGTCCTCCCCGCGATGGCCGCCCACCACCGCCGGCAACAGGAACACACCACCCTCAACCGGCTGCGCTACCGCATCGCCTGGCGCCGCACCACCGCACCCGACACCACCGGCCCCCTGCCGGTGCCGGGCCGCTGGCTGCTGGTCCTGCCCGCCGACGACCACGGCGCCGCGCTCCGACACCAGGCGGTGGACGCCGTCCGCCGCATCCTGGGCCCCGACACCACCGAACTCACCGTCGCCGCCGCCCCGGACCGCGAACAGCTCGCCAAGCGCCTCACCGAGGAGACCGCCACCGACCCCGTCCACGGCGTCCTCTCCCTCCTCGCCCTCGACGAACGCCCCGACCCGGTCGTCCCCGCCGGCGTGACCGCCACCCAGACCCTCATCCAGGCCCTCGGCGACGCCGGCACCCACGCGCCGCTGTGGCTGGCCACCCAGGGCGCGGTGACCACCGGCCCGGACGACCCGGTCACCCACCCCGCCCAGGCCATGATCTGGGGCCTGGGCCGCGCCCTCGGCCTGGAACACCCCGGCCGCTGGGGCGGATTGCTCGACCTCCCCACGACCGGCACCGACACCGTCGCCGAACGCATCGCCGCGGCCCTGACCGGCGCCGGCGACGAGGACCAACTCGCCGTCCGCCCCGACGGCACCTACGTACGCCGGCTGCGCCGCGCGCCCCTCGACGCCGAACCGCCCACCGGCGACCGGCCCGAGGCAGCACGCACCCGCGGCACCGCCCTGATCACCGGCGGCACCGGCGGCCTGGGCGCCGAGGTCGCCCGCTGGCTGGCCCGCACCGGCACCGCACACCTGGTACTGACCAGCCGCCGCGGCCCCCAGGCACCCGGCGCCCCCGAACTCGCCGACGAACTGCGCGCACTTGGCGCCGAGGTCACCCTCGCCGCCTGCGACGTCGCCGACCGGGACGCCCTGGCCGCCCTGCTCGCCGACCTGGAAACCGACCCCCACCCGCCGCTGCGCACCGTCGTACACACCGCCGGCATCAGCCTCAACAACACCCTCGCCGCCACCGACCCGGCCGAACTCGCCGCCGTCGCCACCGCGAAGGTCGCCGGCGCCCGCAATCTCGACGCCCTGCTCGGCGACCACGAACTCGACGCCTTCGTGCTGTTCTCCTCCGTCTCCAGCACCTGGGGCAGCGGAGCCCAGGCCGGCTACGGCGCCGCCAACGCCTTCCTGGACGCCTTCGCCGCCTGGCGCCGCGCCCGGGGCCGCACCGCCACCTCGGTGGCCTGGGGCGCCTGGAGCGACATCGGCATGATCAACCTCGCCGGCAACGTGGAGGCCGCCCGCCGCGCCGGACTGCCGCTGATGCCCCCGCCCGTCGCGATCGCCGGACTGGCCCAGGCCCTGCGGCACGACGAGACCACCCTCACCCTCGCCGACGTCGACTGGCCGACCTTCGCCCCCAGCTTCACCCTGGCCCGACGCCGCCCCCTGCTCGACGACGTCCCCGAGGTCCACACCGCCCTGGCGACCCCCAACACCCCCGAGGAAGCCGCCGACACCACGGCCCAACTCCGCGCCACCCTCGCCGACTTGCCCGCACCCGAACGCCGCCGCACCCTCACCGAACTCACCAACAGCCACCTCGCCGCCGTCCTCGGCTACCCCTCCGCCGACGCCCTCGACCCCGACCGCCCCTTCCGTGAACTGGGCATCGACTCGCTCACCGCCGTCGAACTGCACCACCAGATCAGCGCCGCCACCGGACTGCGCCTGCCCACCACCCTGGTCTTCGACCACCCCACCCCCGCCGAACTGGCCGACTTCGTCCTCGACGAACTCACCCGCACCACCGACGGCACCCCCACCGTGCTCGGCGACCTCGACCGCCTGGAGGCCGCCCTCGCCACCGACCTGGAAGACGACACCCGCGACGAACTCGCCCAGCGCCTGACGACGTTGCTCTCCAAGCTCACCACCAGCGGCGACACCACCGCGCCCGGCACCGACAACCTGGCCGCGGCGACCGACGACGAACTGTTCGCGCTCGTCGACAACGACCTCGGGCTGGCCGACCGGCCCGACGACACCCGGCACTGAGCGGACCGGCGAGGGGAGGGAAACCCATGAACAACGAAGACAAGCTGCGCGACTACCTCAAACGCGTCATCGGAGAGCTGCAACAGGCACGCCAGGAGAACACCGAACTGCGCGCCCGCCACCAGGAACCGGTGGCCATCGTCGGGATGAGCTGCCGCTACCCCGGCGAGGTCACCGACCCCGACGGCCTGTGGCACCTGGTCGCCGCCGGCCGGGACGGCATCGCAGGACTCCCCACCGACCGCGGCTGGGACCTGGACGCCCTCTACCACCCGGACCCGGAGAACCCCGGCACCAGCTACGCCCGCGAGGCCGGATTCCTCTACGACGCCGCCGACTTCGACGCCGGCTTCTTCCGGATATCCCCGCGCGAGGCGATGTCCATGGACCCCCAACAACGCCTCCTCCTCGAAGGCGCCTGGACGGCACTGGAACACGCCCGCCTCGACCCCACCGCCCTCCGCAAGAAGCCGGTCGGCGTCTACATGGGATGCAGCGGCGGCGACTACACCACCATCCTGCTGGGCTCCGACGAACCGACCGCCGGCCACATCAACACCGGCAACGCCACCAGCCTGGTCTCCGGCCGGATCGCCTACGCCCTCGGCTTCGAGGGCCCCGCGGTCACCGTGGACGCCGCCTGCGCCTCCTCCCTCGTCAGCCTGCACCTCGCGGCCCAGGCACTGCGCGCGGGGGAGTGCGCACTGGCCCTTGCCGGCGGCGTGACGCTGATGTGCACCCCGATGGCGCTGCTGGAGTTCTCCCGCCAGCGCGGACTGTCCGCCGGCGGCCGCTGCCGCTCCTTCGCCACCGCCGCCGACGGCACCGCGTTCGCCGAGGGCATGGGCATGCTCGTCCTCGAACGACTCTCCGACGCCCGCCGCAACGGCCACCGCATCCTGGCCGTGGTCCGCGGCTCGGCCGTCAACCAGGACGGCGCCTCCAACGGCCTGACCGCCCCAAACGGCCCCTCCCAACGCCGGGTGATCCGCCAGGCACTTGCCAACGCCGGCCTGTCCGCCGCCGACATCGACGCGGTGGAGGCGCACGGCACCGGCACCACCCTCGGCGACCCGATCGAGGCCCAGGCACTCCTCGCCACCTACGGCCAGGGCCGCCCCGAAGACCGCCCGCTCTGGCTCGGCTCCATCAAGTCCAACATCGGCCACACCCAGGCCGCCGCCGGCGCCGCCGGCATCATCAAGATGGTCGCCGCCATGCAGCACGGACTACTGCCCCAGACCCTGCACGTGGACGAACCGACCGTCCACGTCGACTGGTCCGCCGGCGCCGTCGAACTGCTCACCGAGGCGCGCCCCTGGCCGGAGACCGGCCACCCGCGCCGCGCGGCGGTCTCCTCCTTCGGCATCAGCGGTACCAACGCCCACGTCATCCTGGAACAGGCCCCGGACCCGGCCCCGGAACAGGCCGCCCCTGCAAGCGAGTTGCCGACGGCCCGCCCCGCCCTGCTGCCCTGGACACTCTCCGCCCGCTCCGAGGAGGCGCTACGCGCCCAGGCCGGCCGACTGGCCGCCGCGGTCCACCAGCGACCGGAACTCTCCCCCCTGGACGTGGCCCACTCCCTCGCGACGACCCGCACCGCCTTCCCGCACCGCGCGACCGTCGTGGGCGCCGACCGCGCCCAACTCCTTGCCGGCCTGACGGCCCTGGCCGACGCCACACCCTCCCCCGACGTGGTGCGGGGCCAGGCCACCGCGGTGGGCGGTGGCCGGGTCGGCTTCCTCTTCTCCGGTCAGGGAGCCCAACGGCTCGGCATGGGACGGGAGTTGTCCGCCCAGTTCCCCGTCTTCGCCGAGGCTTTCGACGCGGCGATCGAGGAGCTGGAGCGGGCACTGGGCTCGCCCCTGCGCGAGGTGCTGTGGGGCGAGGACGAGTCCCGTCTCCACCAGACCGTCCACGCCCAGACGGGACTCTTCGCCTTCGAGGTGGCGCTGTTCAGGCTTCTGGAATCCTTTGGGGTCGCCCCGGACGTGCTGATCGGCCATTCCATCGGTGAGTTGGCGGCGGCGCATGTGTCTGGTGTGTTGTCGCTGGAGGACGCGTGCGCGTTGGTCGCCGCCCGCGGGCGGCTGATGCAGGCGTTGCCTGAGGGTGGCGCGATGCTCGCCGTCCAGGCCAGCGAGGACGAAATCGCCGACCACCTGGGCGAGTTGGTGTCGCTCGCCGCGGTCAACGGCCCGCAGGCGGTCGTGGTCTCCGGTGATGCCGACGCCGTCGAGGCCCTGCGCGAGTGGGCCCAGGCGAACGGCCGGAAGACCACCCGGCTGCGCGTCTCGCACGCCTTTCACTCGCACCGCATGGACGCCATGCTCGACGCATTCGCCGCCGTAGCCGGCAAGTTGACGTACCAGGCGCCGCGCATCCCGGTGGTCTCGACGCTCACCGGCGCGGCCGCGTCCGGGGACGAGCTGTGCTTGCCCGCGTACTGGGTGCGGCAGGTGCGCGAGGCGGTCCGTTTTACTGCTGCGGTGCGTACGGCAGTCGACGCCGGCGTGACCCGCTTCGTGGAGGTCGGGCCGGACAGCGTCCTCACCGCCCCGGCCGCCGCCACCCTCGACGGTTCCGACGCCGTCTGCGTCGCCACCCAGCGCGCCGACCGCGACCCGGCGCACGCGCTGCTCACCGCCGTCGGCCGGCTCAACGCCCTAGGGATGGACACCACTTGGGCCCCGCTGCTCGCCGGCGCCCAGACGGTCGACCTGCCCACCTATGCCTTCCAGCACCGACGCTACTGGCCGCGTCCCCGCGCCCGAGGCGCGTCGGAAGCCGCCGCGGCCGCCCCGGATGCCACCGCACCCGAGTCGCGCCCCGAGCCCCGGCCCCACCCCGTCCCGCTGGACAGCGAGGACGCCGTGCTGGAGCTGGTGCGCGCGCTCACCGCCGAGGTCCTCGGCTACGACGGTCCCGAACTCATCGACACCGGTGCGCTGTTCACCGAATGCGGCGTCGACTCGCTGACCGCCACCGAGCTGCGCAACCGCCTCGGCGACGCCACCGGCCTCCCGCTCCCCGTCGGCGTGGTCTTCGACCACCAGACACCCCGGGAGCTCGCGGCGCACCTCCACGGCGAACTGGGCGGGTCCACCGCGCCAGGCTCGGCCCGGGCCAGCGGCCCCGGCGCGCTGGGGGAGATGTACCGCGAGGCGGTGCGCACCGACCGGGTACGGGAGTTCATGCTGGCCATGGCCGGCCTGTCCGCGTACCGCCCGGCGTACCAGGGCCCGGACGGGGCGGGCGAGTTGCCGCCCCCCGTCCACCTGGCCCGGGGCGAGGCGGGGCCGCTGCTGATCGGCTGTTGCGGATTCGTCGCCACGTCGGGCCCGCACGAGTTCGTGCGGTTCGCCGCGCCCCTGCGGGGCCGCCGGGACCTCTGGGCGCTCCCGGTGCCCGGCTACCGCGCCGGCGAACCGGTGGCCGCCGACCTCGACGCGCTGCTCGCGGTCCAGGCGGCAGCCGTCCAACGACTCGCCGACGGCCGGCCGTTCGTCCTCATGGGCCACTCCGGAGGCGCACTGATCGCCCAGGCACTGGCCGGCCGTCTGGAGGAGCAGGGGAGCGGCCCGGGCGCCGTCGTGCTCAGCGACATGTACGAGCCACGGATCATGGACCGCCTCCTGACCTGGGAGAAGGAGCTCACCGAGGGGGTGCTCGACCGCGACGGTGCGGTCGTCGCCCTCGACGACACCCGGATCACCGCATCGGCCGCCCACTCGAAACTGTTCGCCGACTGGCGGCCGCAACCGACCGCCGCACCCACCCTGCTGCTGCGGGCCACCGAACCCTTGGGCACGTGGTCCGGAGAAGACGACTGGCAGGCCACCTTGGAATTCCCGCACACCGCGATCGACGTACCGGGCAACCACTTCACGATGATGCGTGAGCACGCGGAGGAAGCGGCGCGGGCAGTCGACGCATGGATCGCCTCAAGGTGCATGGCGAGCGCATAACCGTCCACAACACAGTCACCAGGCATCTGGGGGAAAGCACATGGCCAAACACGCACTCATCACCGGAATCACCGGGCAGGACGGCTCCTACCTCTCCGAGCACCTGCTCAACGAGGGGTACGAGGTCTGGGGCCTGATACGCGGTCAGGCAAACCCGCACCGGCCCCGCATCAACCGGCTGCTGCCCGACGTGAAGCTCGTCGACGGCGACCTGCTCGACCAGAGCAGCCTGGTCAAGGCCCTCGACTTCGCCCAGCCCGACGAGGTCTACAACCTCGGCGCCATCTCCTACGTCCCGCTGTCCTGGCAGCAGACCGAACTCACCGGCGGCGTCACCGGCCTGGGCGTGCTGCGCATGCTGGAGGCGATCCGCATGTTCAGCGGCTTCAACGGCTCCACCTCGGCACCCAGCGGCCAACAGATCCGCTTCTACCAGGCGTCGTCCTCCGAGATGTTCGGCAAGGTCACCGAGACCCCGCAGCACGAGACGACCCACTTCCACCCCCGCAGCCCCTACGGCGTCGCCAAGACCTACGGCCACTTCATCACCAAGAACTACCGCGAGTCGTTCGGCATGTTCGGCGTCTCCGGCATCCTGTTCAACCACGAATCGCCCCGCCGCGGCACCGAGTTCGTGACCCGCAAGATCACCCTCGCGGCGGCCCGGATCAAGCTGGGTCTCCAGTCCAAGCTGCCGCTCGGCAACCTCGACGCCCGACGTGACTGGGGCTACGCCGCGGACTACGTCGAGGCCATGCACCTGATGCTGCAACGGGACGAACCGCAGGACTACGTCATCGGCACCGGCGTGATGCACTCGGTCCGCGATGTGCTCCACATCGCCTTCGACGCCGTCGGGTTGGACTGGAACGACTACGTCTACCTGGACCCGGCGCTGGTCCGCCCGGCCGAGGTCGACACCCTGTGTGCCAACCCCGCCAAGGCCGAGGCGGAACTCGGCTGGAAGCCCAAGGTCAACTTCCGGGAACTGATCGAGCTGATGGTGGAGGCGGACCTGCGCCGCCAGGCCCAACCCAACCGCGAGGAGTACCTGTTCAGCGAATGGTGAGCCACCGCCCCCGGTTACCCGACGGTCCCCGACAGCGGCGTGCACCCCGCCCGGGGCCGACCCTGGTGCCGCGCCCGGGCCCCTGACCCCGGGCGCGGCCCTGCGCCGCCCGCGCCAACTACCCTGATCCGATCCACAATTGAAGAAACCGAGGAGCGCCCCGTGCCCGTGCCGTCCGCGCCGCGCCTGACCGAACGCCTCACCGCCGCGCTGGCGGCCCCGGCCGTCGACGACGCCTTCGACCCGCACCGTGAACTCGCCGACGTCCTCGCCGGAATCGGCATGACCCCCGAGGAGACCGGCGGCGCCATCACCTTCCACGGCGCCGACCCGATCGTCCCCAGCGCACTGCGCCTGGGCGCCGCCTCGGCGCTCGCCCTCGTCACCAAGTCCGCGGTGGCGGCGGCGATCTGGCGCGACCGCGGCGGCGCCGGCCAGGACATCGCCATGGACCTGCGCCGCGGCCCCCGCCGCCTCGCCCCCATCTCCGAACCCGGCCGCTGGGAACGCCTCAACGGCTACCCGCCCGCCACCCCCGCGATCGTCGGCGACGGCGTCACCATCGGCTTCTACCGCACCGCCGACGACCGCTGGATCATGCCGGCCAACTTCTACCCCAAGCTCAGCCTGGCCGCCACGAAACTCCTCGGCATCCCCGACGACGCGTCCGCCGCCGC
Source organism: Streptomyces sp. NPDC057743 (assembly GCF_042798755.1). Lineage (NCBI taxonomy): Bacteria > Bacillati > Actinomycetota > Actinomycetes > Kitasatosporales > Streptomycetaceae > Streptomyces > Streptomyces sp. NPDC057743. Next base: position 209,120 of record NZ_JBHVJX010000015.1, on the reverse strand, counting down.
GGCGGCCATCGCCACCTGGCGCGGCGCCGACCTCGAAGCGGCCGCCGAGGAGGCCGGCACCGTGCTGCCCATGGTCCGCACCACCGCCGAGCTGATGGCCGAACCCCAATACCGGGACGTGCTCGCTGAGTTGCCGCTCATCGAGATCGAGAAGATCGGCGACAGCGACCCCGAGCCCTTCCCCGCGGGCGCCACCCAACCCCTGCACGGCATCCGCGCCCTCGGCATGGCCCACGTCATCGCCGGCGCCAGCGCCGGCCGCGCCCTCGCCCTGCACGGCGCAGACGTCCTCAACCTCTGGCGCCCCTTCGAGCTTGAGCACGACACCCTCTACTGCACCGCCAACGTCGGCATGCGCCAGGCCACCCTCGACCCCTACGGGACCGAAGGCGCCGCCGCCGTCCGGGAGTTGCTGCGCGGCGCCGACGTGTTCTTCGCCAACCGCCGCCCCGGCTACCTCACCAAGATCGGCTTGACCGCCGAAGAGGCGGCCGCCCTGCGCCCCGGCATCGTGCACGCCACGGTGTCCCTGCACGGCCGCACCGGACCGTGGGCGGGCCGGATCGGCTTCGACCAAGTGGCCGGCGCCGTCTCCGGGATGCTGATGTTCGAGGGCGACGAGGGTCGGCCCGCGCTCCCGCCGGTCGGCGTCATCAACGACAACATCTGCGGCTGGCTGCTGGCCGCCGGCATCGGCCGCGCCCTGCAGCGCCGCGCCGTCGAGGGCGGCAGCTACCGCGTTCACATCTCCCTGACCCGGGTCGCCCTGTGGGCGGTGAGCATGGGCGTCTTCGACAAGGACTACGCCCGCAAGACCGCCGGCACGCCCGGCCCGCACGAGAACCACCCGCTGGAGACCTTCACCGCCGACACCCCCATGGGCCACTACCAGGGCGTCACGGACCAGGTCGTGATGTCCGCAACCCCCGGCCGCTACCGCACCGTCCTCAGCCACCGCGGCGCCGACCGTCCCGCCTGGCTGCCCCGCCCCTGACCACCCGGCCCGCGGCCGGCCCCGCCGGCCGCGGAACGCCCTACGGCACCCGCGTCAGCCACTCCCGGGAACTGAACTTCCCCGCCGCCAACTCCTCGGCCCGCGCCAGCTCCTGGGCCGACACCGCCCCCATCGCCCCGCCGTACCGGGCCCGGAACGACGCGATCATCCGCGCGATGACCTCGTCCCGCGGCAACCCCGTCTGCCGACGCAGCGGATCCACCCGCTTCTTCGCGCTGGTGGTGCCCTTGTCCGACAGCTTCTCCTTGCCGATCCGCAGCACCTGCACCATCTTCTCCGCATCGATGTCGTAGGACATCGTCACGTGGTGCAACACCGCGCCGGTGCCCGCGACCATCCGCTTCTGCGCCGCCCCGGCGATCTTCCCGGCCTCCGTCGCGATGTCGTTGAGCGGCTTGTACCACGCCTTGATGCCCATGTCGCCGAGCGCCCCCAGCACCCAGTCGTCCAGATAGGCATAGCTCTCCGCGAACGTCAGGCCCTGCACCAGGGAGTTGGGCACGCACAGCGAGTAGGTGATGGTGTTGCCCGGCTCCACGAACATCGCCCCGCCGCCGGAGATCCGCCGGACCACCGTGACGCCGTGCCGCTCCGCGCCCTGTGCATCGACCTCGTTGCGCAACGACTGGAAGCTGCCGATGATCACCGCCGGGCGGTCCCACTCCCACACCCGCAGCGTCGGCGGCCGCCGCCCCGCCGCGACCTCGGCCGTCAGCACCTCGTCCAACGCCATGTGCAACGCCGGCGGCTGCGGCCCCTCGTGGATGATCTGCCAGTCGAAGTCCGTCCACTCCCGGGCGCCCGCGACCGCCCGCCGCACCGCGACGCCCACCGCCTCGCTGCTAAACCCGAACAACACCGCACCCGTCGGCAACGCCGCATCGATCCGGGCGGCCAACCCCCGCGCGTCAGTCTCCGCCGGCGTGCCCTCCAACGCGCCGTTGATGGCGTCCAGCGCCTCGTCCGGCTCCAGGAAGAAGTCCCCGGCCACCCGCACGTCCCGCAACGCCCCGTCCACCACATCGAGGTCGACGACCACCAGCTTGCCGCCCGGCACCTTGTACTCACCGTGGTGCTTGCCCTGCACGGCCCTACCGTCCTTCCACAACCGGCTGCCCGTTCCCCCGCACGGCGCGCGGCCGGCAGCGGCGTCAACCGTAACGCGACCGCCAGCATTCCCGGCAAAAGGGACCGGATCGCCCCCGCGTCAGCCCAGCGCCCCCAACAACCGCGGCAACGCCGTCCCGATAGGCTCCCGCACCACCTCCGCGGCCAGCCCGTCGTACGGCGTCGGCTCGGCATTGACGATCACCAGCCGCGCACCGTGCTCCACCGCCACCCCCACCAACGACGCCGCCGGCTGCACCTGGAGCGTGCTGCCCACCGCGAAGAACACCTCCGCCGCCTTCGCCACCCCCACCGCCTCGCCCAACACCCGCGGATCCAACCGCTCCCCGAACATCACCGTCGCCGACTTCAGGATCCCCCCGCACACCAGGCACGCCGGATCCGCCTCACCCGCCGCCACCCGCTCCAGCGCCTCGGCCATCGACGACCGGGCATGACACCGCGTGCACGCCACCTCCCGCGCGGTGCCGTGCAGTTCCAACACCTTGCGGGCCGGCACCCCGGCGAGCTGGTGCAGACCGTCCACGTTCTGCGTGATCACCCGCACCGGCGTCCCCGACCGCTCCAACCGGGCCACCGCCTCATGCGCCACATTCGGCCGCGCCCGCAACGCCGGACTCTCCCGCCGCATCCGCCACGACCGCCGCCGAATCTCCGGATCCGCCATATACGTGTCGTAGGTGACCAGCTTCTCGGCCTCCGGATCGCGCCGCCACAACCCTTGCGGACCGCGGTAGTCGGGAATCCCGGAGTCCGTGGAGATCCCGGCACCACTCAGGATCGCCACCAAAGGACGGCGCACGGACCCGCCGCCCCCACCGCTCGGCGCCTCGGCACTGCTCATGGCGCGAGCCTACGGAACGCGACGGAGCCGGGCGAGCGGGAATCCCGGGTGAGATTCCGGGCGACGCGGGGAGGCTACGACTGATCGGAACGCCGCCACCGCCCACGCAACCGGCGGAACGACCCACGACCCCGAGGAGCCGCCCGTGTTCACCACCCGCCCCACCCTCCAAGGCACCTTCGGCATGGCCGCCACCACCCACTGGCTGGCCTCCCAGTCCGCCATGGCCGTCCTGGAGGACGGCGGCAACGCCTTCGACGCCGCCGTCGCCGCCGGCTTCGTCCTGCACGTCGTCGAACCGCACCTCAACGGACCGGCCGGCGAGGTCCCCCTCATCCTGGCCCCCGCCGACGGGCCGGTGCAGGTGCTCTGCGGCCAGGGCCCGGCCCCCGCCGGCGCGACCGTCGCCCACTACACCTCCCTCGGCCTCGACCTGGTGCCCGGCACCGGACCGCTCGCCGCCGCCGTCCCCGGCGCCTTCGACGCCTGGATGCTGCTGCTGCGCGACCACGGCACCAAGTCCCTGGCCGACGTGCTCCGTTACGCCATCGGCTACGCCGAACACGGCCACCCCGCCGTCGAAGGCATAAGCCAGTCCATCGCCACCGTCCGGGAACTCTTCACTACCGAGTGGACCACCTCCGCCGAGCTCTACCTCCACGGCGGCCACCCCGTCCGCCCCGGCGAACTCCTCACCAACCGCCCCCTGGCCGCCACTTGGCGCCGCCTCCTGACCGAGGCCGAGGCCGCCGCCACCGACCGCGACACACAGATCGAGGCCGCCCGCCGCATCTGGCGCGAGGGCTTCATCGGCGAGGCGCTCGCCGCCTTCGCCGCCCGCCCCACCATGGACACCTCCGGCGAACGCCACACCGGCACCCTCACCGGCGACGACCTCACCGCCTACACCGCCACCTACGAGCAACCGATCACCCACGACTGGCACGGCTGGACCGTCGCCAAGGCCGCCGCCTGGACCCAGGGCCCCGCCTTCCTCCAACAACTCGCCCTACTCCCCGAAGAGTTGCCCGACCGCGCCAGCCCCGACTACGTCCACCTGCTCATCGAGGGCTGCAAACTCGCCATGGCCGACCGCGAAGCCTGGTACGGCGACGCCACCGACGACACCCCGCTCACCACCCTCCTCAGCGCCGACTACAACACCGCCCGCCGCGCCCTCATCGGCGACCGCGCCTCCCACGCCCTACGCCCCGGCAGCCCCGACGGCCGCACCCCGCGCCTGAGCAAACACGCCCTCGCGGTGGCCACCGGCGCCCGCGGCTTCGACCCGTTGGCCACCCCCGCCACCGGCGCCGGCGAACCGACCGTGGCCCGCGACGGCGCCACCCGCGGCGACACCTGCCACATCGACATCGTCGACCGCTGGGGCAACCTCGTCTCCGCCACCCCCTCCGGCGGCTGGCTCCAATCCAACCCCGTGATCCCCGAACTCGGCTTCCCCCTCGGCACCCGCCTCCAGATGACCTGGCTCGAAACCGGCCTGCCCAACTCCCTCACCCCCGGCCGCCGCCCCCGCACCACCCTCACCCCCTCCCTCGCCCTGCGCGACGGCATCCCCGTCATGGCGTTCGGCACCCCCGGCGGCGACCAACAGGACCAATGGCAGCTCCACTTCTTCCTGTCCGTGGCACTGCGCCCACAGATCCGCGGCGGGCTCGACCTCCAGGGCGCCATCGACGCCCCCAACTGGCACACCGACTCCTTCCCCAGCTCCTTCTACCCGCGCGCCATGCGCCCCGGCAGCGTCACCGTGGAATCCCGGATCGGCCAGCCCGTCATCGACGGACTGCGCAGCCGCGGCCATGACGTGACGATCGGCGGCGCCTGGACCGAGGGGCGGCTGTGCGCCGTCGCCCGCGACCCCCGCACCGGAGTGCTGTCGGCCGCCGCCAACCCCCGCGGCATGCAGGGATACGCCGTCGGCCGCTGACCCACCACGACCCGGCCCGCCCCGCCCCGTACCACTTCGTACCGCTCCGTTGTCCGGCCCCCACCCGTGGTGACACCCGCAGGTGGGGGCCGGCGAACGCCCCCGCCCCGGCCCCGCCGCACCCTCCCGTAGCCCGCACAGCACCCGGAGTTCACCGGGACGCCGTCCGGAGTGTCAGTGGCGCGTGGTTCGATGGATGCATGATCGAAGCACTGCAGACCCACAACGCGGGAGACACCACGGAGCTCACCGACGCCGTCACCCTCAGCACCACCCCCGCCACACCCACGGCCACCACCCCGGTCACCCTGGACCTCTCCGGGCTGGACCTCGTCGCCGTCGAGGCCGCCATCCGGCAGGCCGCCGCCGACGAGATCATGCCCCGCTTCCGGCAGCTCGCCGCCGAGGACATCGTCGAGAAGAACGGCCCGCACGACCTCGTCACCATCGCCGACCGGCGCGCCGAGGAGCACCTCACCGCCGCCCTCACCGCGCTCCTGCCCGGCTCCCTCGTCGTCGGCGAGGAAGCCGTGCACGCCGACCCCACCGTCCTCGACGCCCTCCACGGCGACGCCCCCGTCTGGATCGTCGACCCGGTCGACGGCACCCGCCAATTCGTCCACGGCGACCCCGGCTTCGCCACCCTCGTCGCCCTCGCCCACCGCGGCGAAACCCTCGCCTCCTGGACGTACGCGCCCGCCCTCGACCAGATGGCCACCGCCCGCCTCGGCGCCGGCGCCCACCTCAACGGCGCGCCCCTCACCGCCGGCCACCCCGCGCCCGACGCCCCCCTCGAAGTCGCCACCTCCCACCCCGACTTCACCAACGACGACCAAAAGCGCGTCCTGGCCACCCTCAACGCCCCCGGCGTCGCCCCCCGCCCCTGCGGCTCGGCCGGCCTGGAATACCTCCACATAGCCCAGGGCCGGCTCGACGCCACCGCCTTCAGCTGGGAGAACTCCTGGGACCACGCCGCCGGACTCCTCCTCGTCCACGAAGCCGGCGGCGCCAGCGGCACGGTCGCCGGCCACCCCTTCCGCATCGAGGGCGGCAACGCGCTCCCCTTCACCGCGGCACGGGACGCCGCAACGGCGCGGCGTATCCTCGGACTGCTGGCAGCCGCCAACTGACCCTCACCGACGAGGGTCGGACACGAGGGGAGTGGCGCAGGTGCCGACGATGCTCGACGCCGTGGTGATCGGATCGGGGCCCAACGGCCTGACAGCAGCGGTCGAACTCGCCCGCCGCGGCATGTCCGTGGAGGTCTTCGAGGCCCGCGACGGAATCGGCGGCGGCGCCCGCACCGAAGAACTCACCCTCCCCGGCTTCCGCCACGACCCCTGCTCCGCGGTCCACCCGCTCGCCGTCGGCTCACCCGCCTTCCGCGCCATGCCCCTGGAACGGCACGGCCTGAAATGGCTGCACCCCGACCTCCCGATGGCGCACCCCTTCCCCGACGGCACCGCTGCCGTCCTCGCGCACTCCGTCGGCGAGACCGCGATGTCCTTCGGGCCACACGACGCCGGCACCTACCGCCGCCTCATCGCGCCGTTCATCGGCAAGTGGGACGCCATGGCCCACGACTTCCTGCGCACCCAATGGCTCGGCCTGCCCCAAGACCCGGTCACCTACGCCCGCTTCGGCCTGGTCGCCATGCAGCCCGTCACCCTCCTCAACCGCCGCTTCCGGAACGAGAAGGCCCGCGGCCTGCTGGCCGGCCTCGCCGCGCACGCCATCGCCCCGCTCCGCGGCCTCGGCACCAGCGGCCTGGCCCTGATGTTCGCCCTCGCCGCCCACGCCAACGGCTGGCCGGTGCCCCGCGGCGGCTCCCAGGCCATCTCCGACGCCCTGGCCGGCCTGCTCCGCGCCCACGGCGGCATCCTGCACACCGACTTCGAGGTCAAGCGCCTGGACGACCTCCCGCCCGCCCGCGCCTACGTCTTCGACACCTCCCCGACCGCGCTCGCCCGCATCGCCGGCCTGGGCAACGCCTACCGCAACGTCGTCTACGGCCCCAGCGTCTTCAAGATCGACTACGCGCTCTCCGGCCCCGTCCCCTGGACCGCCGACGACGCCCACCGCGCTGGCACCGTCCACATCGGCCCCACCAGCGGCGAAATCTCCGCCGCCCTGGACGCCGCCGTCCAAGGCCGCGACCCCTCCGTCCCCTTCCTCATCACCGCCCAACCCAGCCTCATCGACCCCACCCGCGCCCCCGAGGGCAAGCACACCTTCTGGGCCTACGGCCACGTCCCCAACGGCTGGGAGGGCGACGCCACCGACGTCGTCGAGCGACAGATCGAACGCTTCGCCCCCGGCTTCCGCGACCTGATCCTGGCCCGCGCCGTCGCCGGCCCCCCACAACTCGCCGCCCGCAACGCCAACTACGTCGGCGGCGACACCGCCACCGGCTCCGCCGCCGGCCTCCGCCTCCTCATCCGCCCCAAACTCACCCGCGTCCCCTACGAGACCGCCCACCCCGCCGTCTACCTCTGCTCCCAGGCCACCCCACCCGGCCCCGGCGTCCACGGCATGTCCGGCCACCACGCCGCCAAGGCCGTCTGGCGCCGCCTCCGCACCACCGGCCACTGACCGCTGCCAGCCCCTACGCTCACCCCATGAGCACCACCCTCACCCTCGTCCAGGGCGACATCACCGAACAGGCCGTCGACGCCATCGTCAACGCCGCCAACTCCTCCCTCCTCGGCGGCGGAGGCGTGGACGGCGCCATCCACCGCCACGGCGGCCCCGACATCCTCGACGCCTGCCGCGCCCTGCGCGCCGGCCACTACGGCCGCGGCCTGCCCACCGGCCAGGCCGTCGCCACCACCGCCGGCCGACTCCCCGCCCGCTGGGTGATCCACACCGTCGGCCCGGTCCACTCCACCACCGAGGACCGCAGCGCCCTACTGGCCTCCTGCTACACCCAGTCGCTGCGCGCCGCCGCCCAACTCGGCGCCCGCACCGTCGCGTTCCCCGCCATCTCCACCGGCATCTACCGCTGGCCGCTCGCCGACGCCGCCCGCACCGCCGTCGCCACCGTCCGCGCCGCGCTCACCGCCACCCCCGACGCCTTCGACGAGATCCGCTTCGTGGTCTTCGACGACCGCGCCCGCACCGCCTACGAGGCCGCCCTCGCCGAGGACTGAACACCCCTACGCCGCCGGCTGACTTCCCGCTCCGGGACACCACCGCGGCCGATCAGCCCCGCAGACAGGGGAGCGGGGCAACGACGGGGGAGGACGCCGGCTGTTCGGCCCAGACCGCGGCGGCGTACGGGACGCACAGACAGCGCCCCGACAGACAACAGACCGGGCACCTGACCAGGCACCAACCAAGGGCGAGGTGACGAGGGGAACTGGCGTCCGTCCTGATGAGCCAAGGTCGATGTCGGATTTCCGCCAGCGTGACCCCCGTGACTGAGCAATCCTGAAGACATGCACACCGACACCGAGCGCTGCCTCCGCGCCGTGCAGTCCAAGGACGCCCGCTTCGACGGCTGGTTCTACACCGCCGTCCGCACCACCGGCATCTACTGCCGGCCCAGCTGCCCGGTCGTGCCCCCCAAGCCCGAGAACATGACGTTCTACCCCAGCGCGGCCGCCGCCCAGCAAGCCGGCTACCGCGCCTGCAAACGCTGCCGCCCCGACGCCAGCCCCGGCTCCCCGCAATGGGACGAGCGGGCCGACCTGGTCGCCCGCGCCATGCGACTGATCGCCGACGGCATCGTCGACCGCGCGGGCGTCCCCGGCCTGGCCGCCCAACTCGGTTACAGCCCACGGCAGATCGAACGCCAACTCCTCGCCGAACTCGGCGCCGGCCCCCTCGCCCTGGCCCGCGCCCAACGCGCCCAGACCGCCCGGCTCCTGATCGAGACCACCACACTGCCCATGGCCGAGATCGCCTTCGCCGCCGGATTCGCCAGCATCCGCACCTTCAACGACACCGTCCGCGAGGTCTTCGGCCTCTCCCCGACCGCACTCCGCACCCGCACCGGCCCCGGCCCGCACACCACCGCCCCCGGAACCCTCGCCCTACGACTCCCCTTCCGCCAACCCCTCAACCCCGACAACCTCTTCGGGCACCTCGCCGCCACCGCCGTCCCCGGCGTCGAGGAATGGCGGAACGGCGCCTACCGCCGCACCCTCGACCTCCCCTACGGCCACGGCATCGTCGCCCTCACCCCCCGCCCCGACCACATCGACTGCCGCCTCTCCCTCACCGACCTCCGCGACCTCGCCGGCGCCATCGCCCGCTGCCGCCGCATGCTCGACCTCGACGCCGACCCCGAAGCCGTCGACGGACTCCTCCGCACCGACCCCCAACTCGCGCCGCTGGTCGACAAGGCCCCCGGCCGCCGCGTCCCACGCACCGCCGACGCCGACGAGTTCGCGGTCCGCGCCGTCCTCGGCCAACAGGTCTCCACCGCCGCCGCCCGCACTCACGCCGGCCGCCTCGTCCTCGCCCACGGCGAACCCATCGACGACCCCGGCGGCGGCCTCACCCACCTCTTCCCCGGCGCCACCGCCCTCGCCCAACTCGACCCCGAAACCCTCGCCATGCCCCGCACCCGGCGCACCACCCTCACCGGCCTCGTCGCCGCCCTCGCCGACGGAACCCTCCAACTCGGCGTCGGCAGCGACCGGGACGAGGCCCGCGCCCGACTCACCCAACTCCCCGGCATCGGCCCCTGGACCGTCGAATCCATCGCCATGCGCGCCCTGGGCGACCCCGACGCCTTCACCCCCACCGACCTCGGCCTCCGACGCGCCGCCGCCCACCTCGGCATGCCCGCCACGCCCGCCGCCCTGATCCGCCACTCCGCCCGCTGGCGCCCCTGGCGCGCCTACGCCGTCCAGTACCTCTGGGCCACCGGCGACCACCCCATCAACTACCTCCCCACGAATTGAGCCCCACCATGCCCTCACCCACCACCAACCCCACAACACCTACCAGCCCTACAAAACCCACTGGCCCCATCACCCACACCGTCCTCGACGACACCCCCGTCGGCCCGCTCACCCTCGTCGCCGACGGCACCGCCCTCAGCGGCCTCTACATGACCGACCAGCGCCACCGCCCGCCCCAAGAGACCTTCGGCACCCAGGCCGACCCCACCGAACCGCCCTTCGCCGAGGCCATCGCCCAACTCCGCGCCTACTTCCGGGGCGAGTTGACCACCTTCGACCTGCCGCTCGCCCTGCACGGCACCCCGTTCCAACGCCGCGTCTGGGAAGCCCTGTGCACCATCCCGTACGGCCGGACCGTCTCCTACGGCCAACTCGCCGAACGGCTCGGCAACCCGACCGCGTCCCGCGCCGTCGGCCTCGCCAACGGCCGCAACCCGATCGGCATCGTCGTCCCCTGCCACCGCGTCGTCGGCGCCAACGGCAGCCTCACCGGCTACGGCGGCGGCCTCGACCGCAAACGCCGCCTCCTCACCTTCGAAAGCACCCCCGACAGCCTCTTCCCCCCGCAGCCCCTCACCTGACCCCTCCACCGACCCGCCCCACCGGGCCCGGTCCGGCCCACCACTCCGGCCTATCGGCCCGGCCTGGTCTACCCGTCCGGCCTGGCCTACCGGTGTGGCCGGGTCGACCGCTCCGGTCTGGCCCACCGGTCTGGACCGGACTGCCGATCCGGCCCGGCCCACGGCTCCGGCGTGGTCCACGGGCCCGGCCTGGTCCACCGGTCTGGCGCGATCCACGGGCCCGGTCTGGCCCACCGGTCTGGCGCGATCCATCGATCCGGCCGGGTCGACCGGCCCGGCCCGACCCACCGGGCTGGACCGGTCTGCCGATCCGGCCCCGGCGCACCGGCTGGACGGGGGCCTGCCGACCGGGACCGATGCACCGGTCTGGACGGGTCTGCCGACCGGGACCCGTGCACGGTTTTGGATGGGTCTGCCGACCGGGACCGACGCACGGATTTGGACGAATCTCCTGAGCCGGACCGATGCACCAACCTGGACCGGTCTGCCCATCTCGGCGGGGCAGTTGATCTGTGTGGGCCCGCCGCCTGATATGAGCCCACCTCGGCCCCGCCCCCTCCCCTTGCCCCCCACCCGCCACCCACCTCCGCCTCTGCCTAGTCGCGCAACGTGCATCGGCCCTATCGGACGGATACGCCGACAGGAATGGCCATGCCCGCTGTTACCCGCTATGCCAGCTATGCCGGCTGTGGCGTCACAGGCCCGCACCGCCGTCACGCGCCCGAAGCGCCAGCACACACCCGCACACCCGTCACCGCCCGCAGTACAGTCACGCACCCGCAGCACAGTCACGCACCCGCCGTGCCATCACGCCCCCGCTACGACCACCTCCCGTACCTCGGTTACCAGGCGTTCGGCCAGGGTGATGGAGTGGTGCAACTGGTCGCTGGTGCGGCCGAGTTCGCCGAGGAGCGTGGTGGCGTGCGAGGCGAAGTCCGGCAGTGTGTGGGGGAGGGCGGCCACCGTGGCCAGTGCGCCCTTTTCGTTGAGGCACCACACGCCGTGGTGGGCGTGCAGGGCCTGAACGAGCGCACCCACCGCACGGGAGAGGCACAGGGAGGCGTGCAGGACGTCCGCGGTCGCTGACGACTTGGCCGCCATCGCCACCGAGAACCCCGCGTCCCAGACGGCGGCGCTCGTCAGCGCCTTGCGCAGGGGCTCCGGGTAGGTCCCGGTCTCCTCCTTGAGGCGGCTCAACTCCCCGGAGTCGTCGGCCAGGACGCGGCCCAGGGCCACTTCGCCGGGGTAGGCGGGAGACCAGAAGCCCAGTGGGTGCCCTGCCTGTATGCCGGTCTCGAAGCGGCCGGCGCGGCAGTCCTCCCACACCCTCCGCACCCGGTCGAGATCCCGGAAGATCCAGTCGACATGGCTGCCGTCGGGCAGGACCAGCCACGCCCCGCCGTTGACCCAGGCCCCCCAGGCGCCCGGCGGGTGTATCTCGACGGGGCCGCCGGTCACCTCCGCGGCCAGCTCCTCCAGCGCGGGCAGGTCCAGCGTGCCTCGGTAGTAGATCCCCAAGTCCCAGTCGGAATCGGGGCGGTTGGTTCCTCGTGCGCGGCTGCCGCCGAGCATTACCCCGACGACTCCCGGCACCTGTGCGATGCGTGCCGTGATCTCTTTCATGGGAATGAGGCTACGGCGCGGGTGGGGGAGGGGGAATCAACCCACGGTTCTCATGCTGGGGTACTACGAGGCGCGACCCCGTCCTCCAGTTCTGCCGGGCCCCGGCCGTGTTCCAAGGCGTCCAGGGCAGCTCGGATGCGCAGGCGCAGGTCCTTGGCGAGCAGTGGCTCGGCCTCGGCCCAGTGGACCAGGCGCCAGGACAGCAACTCCTCCTCCTGCACCCGGATCGTCGCGAACTGCTCCGGGGTCAGCACCCCGCCGTCGAAGAGATACGACACCACCGGTGGTCGCGCCGCGCTGCGGACCCAGTCGACCGCGAGCAGCGGACCCAACTCGACGTCCAGGCCGATCTCTTCGACGGTTTCCCGGTGGGCGGCCTCGCGCGGGCTCTCGCCGGTGTCCGACTCGATGGTGCCGCCCGGCAGGACCCAGGTGTCGCGGTAGTTGGGCTCGACCAGTAGGAGGCGCCCTTCCGCGTCGCGGAAGATGACGCCCGCGCCCGCGAGGACGCGTGGCAGGCCGGCGATGTAGGAGGCGTAGTCGTCGTCCGTGATCGTCACGGCGCGAGCCTATGGGCTGGCCTGCGGGATGGAGAAGCGCGGGCCTGAGATGTGCGGGGAGACAGGGGGAAGCGGGGGAGAGAGGGGGGCAGCGGAGACTGGGGAAGTAGGGGGAAGGCGAGACCGGGGATGCAGGTGAGGGGCGATGAGGGGGGCGGGCGGTTGCTGCGCGGTGATCTTCTTCGGCTCTGTTCGCGGGGGCGTTGGGCGGATAAGGTCGCAGCGGCGCGACTGCCAGTTCGAAAGCAAGGGGAAACACGGTGGCGGACGCAGCAAGGACAAACACAGCACATGTGCTGATCGCCGCGGACAAGTTCAAGGGCTCGCTCACGGCCGTGCAGGTCGCCGAGCACGTCACGGCCGGTCTGCGGCGCGTGGTCCCCGGTCTGGACGTGGCGGCGGTTCCGGTCGCGGACGGCGGCGACGGGACGACCGCGGCGGCGCTGGCGGCGGGTTTCACCCGGCACGAGGCGCAGGTCACCGGCCCGACGGGCGAGCCGGTGACGGCCATCTTCGCGTTGCGCGAGGACGGCATGGCCGTGGTGGAGATGGCCGAGGCATCCGGCCTCCAGCACCTCCCGCACGGCGTCTTCGCGCCGCTCACGGCCACCACCTACGGCACCGGCGAGCTGCTGCTGGCGGCGCTGGACGCGGGGGCGACCTCGATCGTGTTCGGCGTCGGGGGCAGCGCCACCACGGACGGCGGCGCGGGCATGTTGGCGGCCCTGGGCGCGCGCTTCCTGGCCGCCGACGGGACGCCGGTCGGGCCGGGCGGCGGGGGCCTGCGGGAGCTGGCCACGGCCGATCTCTCGGGGCTCGACCCGCGGCTGACGGCCACCGACATCGTGCTCGCCAGCGACGTCGACAACCCACTGACCGGCCCCAAGGGCGCGCCGGCGGTCTACGGGCCGCAGAAGGGCGCGACCGAGGAGGACGTCGCCGTCCTGGACGCGGCCCTGGCGCACTACGCCGAGGTGCTGGAGCGGGCCGTCGGCCCGAAGGCCGCGGAGCACGCGCTGGCGCCGGGGGCCGGCGCCGCCGGCGGGATCGGCTACGGCGCGCTGGTCGGCCTGGACGCCGCGTTCCGGCCCGGCATCGACGTGATGCTGGAGGTGCTGGGCTTCGCCCCGGCGCTGGCCCGGGCCACGTTCGTGATCACGGGTGAGGGGTCGCTCGACGCACAGACCCTGCACGGCAAGGCGCCGGCCGGGGTCGCCGCTGCGGCGCGGGCGGCGGGCCTGGACGTGGCCGCGGTCTGCGGACGGTTGCAGCTGTCCCAGGAGGCGCTCGTCGCGGCCGGCATCCGGCGGGCGTACGCGCTGACGGACCTGGAGCCCGACCCGGCCCGCTGCATGGCCGAGGCGGGCCCGCTGCTGGAACGCGCGGCCGAGCGGTTGGCGCGGGACTTCCTGGCCTGAGTCCGGGACTTCCTGGCCTGAGCCGGGGCGGCCCCGGCACCCGCGGCACACGAAGAGGCCCCGAGCGGATGGTTCCGCTCGGGGCCTCTTCCCGTGCTCGGTGGGGCGCCGCCGCCCCGGGCCCGTCAGGGCTGGTGCGCGGCGTGCGAATCGGCGCGCGACTCGCGGCGGTTGTCGCGGAAGGTGTTGACCCTCCGGGCCGTCGCGAAGACCGGGATCATCGCGCCCAGGACGATCTGCAGGGCGCAGCCGGTCTGGAGCAGCAGCTGGCCGTTGGGCGCGTCCAGGGCCCAGGCGGCGAGCATGCCCATGCTGAGCACGATCCAGCTCAGCATCGCCACCGCGAGCCGACCCCGCGGCTTGGGGTACTCGACCCGGCTCACCATCAGCCAGGCCACCCCGATGATCGCCAGCAGCGTCGGCAGGAACGGCAGTTCCAGCAGGACGATGGCGACGACGGTCAGGGCGCCGAACGGGCTCGGCATGCCCTGGAAGATGCCGTCGCGGATCGTGACGCAGGAGAAGCGGGCAAGCCGGAGCACCACCGCCAGGAGGACCACGACCGCCGCGACCACCGACACCTTCTGGTGCGCGTCCTGGGCGACCATGCCCCAGGTCACCACGAAGTACGCGGGCGCCAGCCCGAAGCTGATCAGGTCGGAGAGGTTGTCGAGCTCGGCCCCCATCGCCGAGGCCCGCAGCTTGCGTGCCACCAGCCCGTCGAAGAGGTCGAAGACCGATGCCAGCAGCATCAGGATCACGGCCATCGCCGCGCTGTGCCGCGCCATCCCGCCGTCCTCGGTCCCCGTGAGGTGCGGGATGAGCACGCCGGTGGTGGTGAAGTACACGGCCATGAAGCCGCAGATGGCGTTGCCGAGCGTCAGGGTGTCCGCTATTGACAGCCGCGTCGACAGCGGCATGTCGTCGACCTCGTCGTCGTTCTCCGGCGCCCAGCTCGCCTGTGTCTCGGGATCAACCACGGTCAAGGCGAGTCACCCCCGCGGTAGTGGCCTGGCCGACCTCGACCGCCGGCTCGACGCCCTCCGGGAGGTAGACGTCCACCCGCGAGCCGAAGCGGATCAGCCCGACGCGCTCGCCCTGCTCGACCTTGGTGCCCTGGGGCACGTACGGCACGATGCGGCGGGCGACCGCGCCGGCGATCTGCACCATCTCGACGTCGCCCAGCTCGGTGTCGAAGTGCCAGACGACCCGCTCGTTGTTCTCGCTCTCCTTGTTGAACGCCGGGACGAAGCCGCCGGGGATGTGCTCCACGGACGTCACCGTGCCGGCCAGCGGCGCGCGGTTGACGTGGACGTTCAACGGGCTCATGAAGATCGCGACGCGGGTGCGCCCGTCCTTCCACGGCATGATGCTCTGCACCACGCCGTCGGCCGGAGAGATGACGCGTCCCGACGCGATCTCTCGCTCGGGGTCGCGGAAGAACCACAGCATGCCCGCCGCGAGTGCGGTGGTGGGCACGGCGACGGCGGCCCAGC
This sequence comes from Streptomyces sp. NPDC057743, assembly GCF_042798755.1. Classification (NCBI taxonomy): domain Bacteria; kingdom Bacillati; phylum Actinomycetota; class Actinomycetes; order Kitasatosporales; family Streptomycetaceae; genus Streptomyces; species Streptomyces sp. NPDC057743. Next base: position 193,594 of record NZ_JBHVJX010000015.1, on the reverse strand, counting down.
GTCCCGACCGGCGGGAGCGGGCCAGGCTGACCGCTGCCGTTGCCACGGTCGGGAGGAGCCACGGCGACGCTCCGCGCGCGAGGCGGACGCGACCGCGAGGTGCAGAGGATTGGCTGTGGGGCATGAATGACCTTCGTAGCGGAGGATGCCGCATATGGATACGGGGGACGGCGGCTTTCCTGGGATGCTATCGGTTGCGAGCGGCAACTGGCCAAGAGCCAGAGCCAATCCATGGCCGAAGAACGATGACACGGTGTGATCTTTATCTACCGGAAAACGGTCCAAAGGGGACGTTCACCCCTGGATTCGGTACTCCTCAAGTAGCCGGCGACCGATGATCATTTTCTGGATCTCGGCCGTGCCCTCGCCGATCAGGAGCATCGGGGCCTCCCGGTAGAGGCGCTCGATCTCGTACTCCTTGGAGAAGCCGTAGCCGCCGTGGATGCGGAAGGCGTCCTCGACCACCTCCTTGCAGTACTCGGAGGCCAGGTACTTCGCCATGCCCGCTTCAAGGTCGTTTCGTTGCCCGGAGTCCTTTTTGCGTGCGGCATTAACCATCATGGCATGCGCGGCTTCTACCTTTGTCGCCATTTCCGCCAGCTTGAACTGGATGGCCTGGTGCTGGGCGATCGGCTTGCCGAACGTCTGCCGCTGCTGCGCGTAGGACACACCGAGTTCGAAGGCGCGCTGGGCGACGCCGCAGCCGCGCGCGGCCACATTGACCCGGCCCACCTCGACGCCGTCCATCATGTGATAGAAGCCACGCCCGGTCTCGCCGCCGAGGACCCGGTCCGCCGGTACGCGCAGACCGTCCATGATCAACTCGGTGGTGTCGACGCCCTTGTAGCCCATCTTCTCGATCTTGCCGGGGATGGTCAGGCCCGGGCGGACCTCGCCGAAGCCGGCCTCCTTCTCCACCAGGAAGGTCGTCATCGACTTGTGCGCGGCGGTGCCCTCCGGGTGGCCCTCGTCGGTCCGACACAACACCGCCACGAGCGTCGACGAACCGCCGTTGGTGAGCCACATCTTCTGGCCGTTGAGGACGTAATCGTCGCCGTCCCGCACGCCCTTGGAGGAAATGGCCGAGACGTCGGAACCCAGCGCCGGCTCCGACATCGAGAAGGCGCCCCGGATCTCGCCGGCCGCCATCTTCGGCAGGAAATAGTCCTTCTGTTCCTGTGTGCCGTGCTGCTTGAGCATGTACGCCACGATGAAGTGGGTGTTGATGATGCCCGACACGCTCATCCAGCCGCGGGCGATCTCCTCGACCGTCAACGCGTAGGTGAGCAACGACTCGCCGAGGCCGCCGTATTCCTCCGGAATCATCAGCCCGAACACGCCGAGTTCCTTCAGGCCCTCGACGATCTGCGTGGGGTATTCGTCGCGGTGCTCCAGCTCCGTGGCGACCGGGATGATCTCCTTGTCCACGAAGTCCCGGACGGTGGAGAGGATTTCCCGCTGGATATCGGTCAGGCCCTCGGTCTGTGCGAGACGCGCCATGGGGTCACTTCTCCTTACGGGCCGCGGGGGCCGCCAGCTCGGGGCGGCCGGGCTGCTCGCCGCCGCGCTCCTTGATGTAGGTGGCCGTGGGGACCATCACCTTGCGCCTGAAGACGCAGACCAGGGTGCCGTCCTGCTTGTAGCCCTTGGTCTCGACGTGCACGATGCCGCGGTCGGACTTGGACTTCGACGGGGTCTTGTCGAGCACCGTCGTCTCGCCGTAGAGCGTGTCTCCGTGGAACGTCGGCGCCACGTGCTTCAGCGACTCGATCTCCAGATTGGCGATGGCCTTTCCGGAGACGTCCGGCACCGACATGCCCAGCAGGAGGGAGTAGATGTAATTGCCGACGACGACGTTCTTTCCGAAGTCGGTGGTCTGCTCCGCGTAGTTGCTGTCCATGTGCAGCGGGTGGTGGTTCATGGTCAGCAGGCAGAACAGGTGGTCGTCGTATTCGGTCACCGTCTTGCCCGGCCAGTGCTTGTAGACGTCGCCGACGGTGAACTCTTCGTAAGTGCGGCCGAATTGCATCGCGCTCATGCCTCCGGGGCTTCGAAAGTGCTGTTGCGGGTCATGCCGGCGGCCCGGCCCTTTCCGGCGATCACCAGCGCCATTTTGCGGCTCGCCTCGTCGATCATCTCGTCGCCGAGCATCGCCGAGCCCTTCTTCCCGCCCGCCTCGGACGTGCACCACTCGTACGCGTCCAGGATCAGCTCGGCGTGGTCGTAGTCCTCCTGGGACGGCGAGAAGACCTCGTTGGCCGCCTCCACCTGGCCCGGGTGCAGCACCCACTTGCCGTCGAAGCCGAGGGCGGCGGCGCGGCCGGCGACCTCGCGGTAGCCGTCGACGTTCTTGATCTGGAGGTAAGGGCCGTCGATGGCCTGGAGGTTGTGCGTGCGGGCCGCCATCAGGATGCGCATCAGGATGTAGTGGTAGGCGTCCGCCGGGTAGCCGGGCGGCTGTTCGCCGACCACCAGGGACTTCATGTTGATGGACGCCATGAAGTCCGCCGGGCCGAAGATGATGGTCTCCAGACGGGGCGAGGCGGCGGCGATCGCGTCGACGTTCACCAGGCCCCTGGCGTTCTCGATCTGCGCCTCGATGCCGATCCGGCCGACCTCCAGGCCCATCGCCTTCTCGATCTGCGTCAGCAGCAGGTCCAGGGCCGTCACCTGCGCGGCGTCCTGCACCTTCGGCAGCATGACGCAGTCGAGGTTCGCCCCGGCGCCCTCGACGACCGTGACGACGTCCCGGTAAGTCCACTCGGTGGTCCAGTCGTTGACCCGCACCACCCGGGTCTTGCCCGTCCAGTCGCCCTCGTTGAGGAACGTGACGATGGTGTGTCGGGCCTCCGGCTTGGCCAGCGGTGCGCAGGCGTCCTCCAGGTCCAAGAAGACCTGGTCCGCCGGCAGGCCCTGGGCCTTCTCCAGGAAACGGGGGTTGCTGCCGGGCACCGCCAGGCAGGAACGGCGCGGACGCAGGCGCTGCACAGCAGCGGGCGCCGGGCGGGCACTCATGCGAGGACCTCCAGGGGGTCGAGTTGGTTCGCGGTGCGGATCTCGTCGACGATACGGCCGATGATCTCCGTGATCCCGAAGTCCTTCGGGGTGAAGACGGCGGCGACGCCCGCCTCGCGCAGCGCCTCGGCGTCCGCGGACGGGATGATGCCGCCCACGATGACCGGGAGTTCGGGCGCTCCGGCCCGGCGCAGCCGCGCCAACACGTCCGGCACCAGCGCGGCGTGCGACCCCGACAGGATCGACAGCCCCACGCAGTGCACGTCCTCGGCGACCGCCGCCGCCACGATCTGCTCCGGGGTCAGCCGGATGCCTTGGTACACCACCTCGAAACCGGCGTCCCTGGCCCGCACGGCGATCTGCTCGGCGCCGTTGCTGTGCCCGTCCAGGCCGGGCTTGCCGACCAGCAGCCGCAGCCGCCCGCCGCCGAGCTCGGCCGCGGTCTTCGCGACCTTCTCGCGGACCGTCGCCAGCGGCGTGCCGGCCTCCGCGGTGACCGCCACCGGCGCGCCCGAGACGCCCGTGGGGGCCCGGAACTCGCCGAAGACGTCCCGCAGCGCCCAGGCCCACTCGCCGGTCGTCACGCCGGCCCGTGCGCACTCCAGCGTCGCCGGGAAGAGGTTGGTGGTGCCCGCCGCGGCCTTCTTCAGCGCCGAGAGGGCCTCCTGCGCCCGCCCTTCGTCCCGGTTGTCCCGCCACTCGTGCAGGGCCCGTACGACGCGCTCCTCGTTGGCCGGGTCCACCGTCATGATCGCGGTGTCCAGATCGGCGGTGAGCGGGTTGGGTTCGGTCGACTCGAAGCAGTTGACGCCGACGATCTTCTCCTCGCCGGACTCGATCCTGGCCCGCCGCTCGGCATGCGCCGAGACCAACTGCGACTTCAGATAGCCGGATTCCACGGCCGCCATCGCGCCGCCCATCTCCTGGATCCGGTCGATCTCGGCCAGGCAGTCGGCCACCAGGGCACCCACCTTGGCCTCGACGACGTGCGACCCGGCGAAGATGTCCTCGTACTCCAACAGGTCCGACTCGTGCGCCAGCACCTGTTGGATGCGCAGCGACCACTGCTGGTCCCAGGGGCGGGGCAGGCCCAACGCCTCGTTCCAGGCCGGCAGTTGGACGGCGCGGGCGCGGGCGTCCTTGGAGAGCGTGACGGCCAGCATCTCCAGGACGATCCGCTGGACGTTGTTCTCCGGCTGCGCCTCGGTCAGCCCCAGGGAGTTGACCTGGACGCCGTAGCGGAAGCGGCGCTGCTTGGGGTTCTCGATGCCGTAGCGCTCGTGCGTGATCTTGTCCCAGATCTGCGAGAACGCCCGCATCTTGCACATCTCTTCGACGAACCGGACGCCCGCGTTGACGAAGAACGAGATACGCGCGACCACATCGCCCTTGCGGTCCTCGGGGACCTGCCCGGACGCGAACACCGCGTCCAGCACGGCGATCGCGGTGGACATCGCGTACGAGATCTCCTGGACCGGAGTGGCCCCCGCCTCCTGCAGGTGGTAGCTGCAGATGTTGATCGGGTTCCACTTCGGGATGTTGTTGACCGTGTACGCGATCATGTCGGTGGTCAGCCGCAGCGACGGGCCCGGCGGGAAGACGTGCGTCCCGCGCGAGAGGTACTCCTTGACGATGTCGTTCTGCGTGGTGCCCGCCAACTTGCCGGTGTCGGCGCCCTGTTCCTCGGCGACCACTTCGTAGAGCGCCAGCAGCCACATGGCGGTGGCGTTGATGGTCATGGAGGTGTTCATCTGCTCCAGCGGGATGTCCTGGAACAGCCGCCGCATGTCGCCCAGATGGGACACCGGGACCCCGACCCGGCCGACCTCGCCGCGGGCCAGCACGTGGTCGGGGTCGTATCCGGTCTGCGTCGGGAGGTCGAACGCGACCGACAGGCCGGTCTGGCCCTTGGCGAGGTTACGCCGGTACAGCTCGTTGGACGCCTCGGCGGTGGAGTGCCCGGCGTACGTCCGCATCAGCCACGGACGATCCTTCTGACGCTCAGTCATGCGCCCGTCTCTCTCAGACGTTCCGGAAGCGGTTGATGGCGTCGATGTGCTTGGCGCGCATCTCGGGGTCGCGCACGCCCATGCCCTCCTCGGGGGCCAGGCAGAGAACGCCGACCTTGCCCTGGTGGACGTTGCGGTGGACATCGTGCGCTGCCTGGCCGGTCTCGTCCAGGCGGTAGGTCTTGGAGAGCGTGGGGTGGATCTTGCCCTTGGCGATCAGGCGGTTGGCCTCCCACGCCTCACGGTAGTTGGCGAAGTGCGAGCCGACGATCCGCTTCAGCGACATCCACAAGTAGCGGTTGTCGTACTCGTGTTGGTAGCCGGAGGTCGAGGCGCAGGTGACGATGGTGCCGCCCTTGCGGGTGACGTAGACCGAGGCGCCGAAGGTCTCCCGGCCCGGGTGCTCGAAGACGATGTCCACGTCCTCGCCACCGGTCAGTTCGCGGATCCGCTTGCCGAACCGCTTCCACTCCCTGGGGTCCTGGTTCTGCTCGTCCTTCCAGAACTTGTACCCCTCGGCGTTCCGGTCGATGATCGCCTCGGCGCCCATCTTCCGGCAGACCTCCGCCTTTTGGTCGCTGGAGACCACGCAGATCGGGTTGGCGCCGCCGGCCAGCGCGAACTGCGTGGCATACGAGCCGAGGCCGCCGCTGGCGCCCCAGATCAGGACGTTGTCGCCCTGCTTCATCGCCGCGCCGTTCTGCGAGACCAACTGCCGGTAGGCGGTGGAGTTGACCAGCCCCGGCGCGGCCGCCTCCTCCCAGCTCAGGTGCTGCGGCTTGGGCATCAACTGGTTGGACTTGACCAGCGCGATCTCCGCCAGGCCGCCGAAGTTGGTCTCGAAGCCCCAGATCCGCTGCTCGGGGTCGAGCATGGTGTCGTTGTGGCCGTCGGAGGACTCCAACTCCACGGACAGGCAGTGCGCGACGACCTCGTCGCCGGGGTGCCAGGAGTTGACGCCGGGGCCGGTGCGTAGCACCACGCCGGCCAGGTCCGACCCGATGACGTGGTAGGGCAGGTCGTGCCGCTTGGCCAGCGGCGAGAGTCGCCCGTAGCGCTCCAGGAACCCGAACGTCGACAGCGGCTCGAAGATCGAGGTCCACACCGAGTTGTAGTTCACCGAGGAGGCCATCACGGCCACCAGCGCCTCGCCCGGGCCGAGTTCGGGCACCGGCACGTCCTCGACGTGCAGGGACTTGCGGGGGTCCTTCTCGCGGGTGGAGAGGCCGGCGAACATCTCGGCCTCGTCCTTGTGCACGGTGACCGCGCGGTACGACTCGGGGAGGGGAAGGGCGGCGAAGTCCTCGCGGGTACTGTCCGGCGCGAGGATCGCGTCAAGTATCTGGTTCACGGTATGCCTCCGGCGCTGGGGCCTCCCCTGCTCGAACGCAGCTGAGAGCTTGGGGAAGCGTGTGGAACGGCTTGAGGGAACGTCGGGGGTGGTGCGGGGCGGTGCCGTCGGTTCGGCCGGTGGTGCTCGGCATGGCGCGGGTGGCGCGGTTCCAGCGGTGACTGGGGTGCCTGTGACGCAGGCGTCCGGGCGCGCGAAGTGCTTGCGGGGACAGTCGGCGCACCGGGGTTGATCGGTGTGCCGGCCGCCCGGACACCCACAACGTATGACACCGCGTGCCAGGTCGCAAGACACTGAGTGCCATGATTTTCTCGGTTGAGTGGGTTGGGCTTCAGATGAGCGATGATCGTTCAACTGCCGCCCGCGGCAGCGCAGATGGGAGCGCCCGCGGCCGGAACGCGGACCGCCCCGCCCGCGTCCGCCACGGGAAGGTGGCGGACGCGAACGGGGCGGGTGGTGGGATGCGTGACGGAGCGTGCCCGGAGCTGCCGGCTCGGGTCAGTGCCGTTCCTTGAGGGCCTTGCGGATGGTGCGCATGACCTCGTCCAGAGGGGCGTCGGTGCGGGCGACCGTGACCAGCACCTCGCCCTCCCGGGAGACGGTGGCCGGCGGCGCCTCCGTGGAGGTGGCCCGGCCCGCGCCGATGCCCGCGCCGAACGTCTCCCGGACGATCTCGAAGGCGTGGTCCAACTGGGCCTCCACGTCGCCCTGCGCGCCCGCCCGCAGCCAGCGGCGCAGCACGTGGTTGTGCGCGGTGACCACGGCGGAGGCGGCGACCTCGGCGAGCAACGGGTCGTCGTCGCCCTCGCGGTGCGCGCCCTCGTCGAAGTGGCCCAGGAGATAACGGGTGAACAGCCGCTCGTAGCGGGCCACCGAGGCGATCTCGGCCTCCCGGAGAGTGGGTACCTCGCGGGTGAGGCGGTAACGGGCCACCGACACCGCCGGCGCGGACGCGTACATCCGCATGACCTCCTTGATGCCGCGGCAGACCGTGTCGAGGGGGTTCTCGTGCGGCGGGGCGGCGTCCAGGACGGCCTCGGCGCGCACCAGGGTGTCGTCGTGGTCGGGGAAGATCGCCTCTTCCTTGGAACGGAAGTGGCGGAAGAAGGTGCGCCGGGCGACGCCCGCGGCGGCCGCGATCTCGTCGACCGTGGTCGCCTCGTAGCCCTTCGTCGCGAACAGCTCCATGGCGGCGGTCGAGAGCTCCCGGCGCATTTTCAGGCGTTGGGCGGCCGCCCGGCGGGTGCCGGGGGTGGGGGAGTCGGAGGCGCCTACGGACTGCGGGCGAGCGGGCTGGGACATGTGGGGAAGGTACTGCATATTCCTGCGACCTGCGGCACGAGGTGCCGCGCCGACCCCCGTGACCTGGGGCGGACCGCCGGCCGAGGGCTCCAGCAGTCCGCCCCACCCGCCCCCGCTCCGGGGGCGCCGCCGCGGGTCAGCGCCGGGCGTACTCACGGAAGCCGCGGCCGGTCTTCCGGCCGAGGCAGCCCGCCGCGACCAGGTGCTCCAGCAGCGGTGCCGGCGCCAGTCCCGGATCGCGGAACGCGGCGTGCAGCACCTTCTCGATGGCGAGGGAGACATCCAGACCGACCACGTCCAACAGCTCGAACGGGCCCATCGGGTAGCCGCCGCCCAGCTTCATCGCCGCGTCGATGTCGTCCGGCGACGCGTAGTGCTCCTGGACCATCTTGACCGCGTTGTTCAAGTACGGGAACAGCAGCGCGTTGACGATGAATCCGGCCCGGTCGCCGCAGTCCACCGGGTGCTTGCGGACCTTCGCGCAGACCGCGCGCACCGTGGCGTGCACGTCGTCGGCGGTGAGGACGGTGCGGACCACCTCGACCAGCTTCATGGCCGGCGCCGGGTTGAAGAAGTGCATCCCGATGACGTCCTGGGGGCGCGAGGTGGCGCGGGCGCAGGCGACGACCGGCAGCGAGGAGGTGGTGGTGGCCAGTACGGCGCCCGGCTTGCAGACCTTGTCCAGGGTGCGGAACAGCTGCTGTTTGACGGCCAGTTCCTCGGCCACCGCCTCCACCGCCAGGTCGACGTCGGCGAACGCGTCCAGCGACCCGGACGGGGTGATCGCCGCCAGCGCCGCGTCGCGCGCCTCGGCGGTCAGCCGGCCCTTGTCCACCGAGCGGCCCAGCGACGTGGCGATCCGGGCCTTGGCCCGCTCCGCCTTCTCCTGGCTGCGGGCGGCCAACACCACCGCGAAGCCCGCCTTGGCGAAGACCTCGGCGATGCCGCTGGCCATGGTGCCGGAGCCGGCGACGCCGACGCTGCGGACCGGGCGGCCGGCCGCCTGCCCGCCGTTGGCGGCCGCCGGCGTGAGGTCGTCCGGCACGACGGTGGCGGAACCGGGCGCCTCATAGGTGTAGAAGCCGCGGCCCGCCTTGCGGCCGGTCAGCCCGGCGTCCGCGAGCTGGCCGAGGATCGGCGCGGGCGCGTGGAGTCGGTCGTGGGACTCGGCGTACATCGCCTCCAGGACCGTCCGGGCGGTGTCCACGCCGATCAGGTCGAGCAGGGCCAGCGGCCCCATCGGCAGGCCGCACCCGAGCCGCATCGCGGCGTCGATGTCTTCGCGGGTGGCGTACCGCGACTCGTACATCGCGGCGGCCTGGTTGAGGTAGCCGAACAGCAGCCCGTCGGCGACGAATCCGGGGCGGTCGCCGACCGCGATCGGGTCCTTGCCCAACGCGCGGGCGAGGTCGGTGACGGCGGCGACCGCGGTCGGCGCGGTCAGCACCGAGGAGACCACCTCGACCAGCTTCATGGCCGGCGCCGGGTTGAAGAAGTGGACGCCGAGCACCCGCTCGGGGCGCTGGGAATCGGCGGCGAGCCGGGTCACCGACAGCGCGTTGGTGCCGGTGGCCAGGATGGTGTCCGGGCGGACGATGCCGTCCAGCGCGGCGAAGACCTCCCGCTTGAGTTCGTAGTCCTCCGGCACCACCTCGATGACGAGATCGGCGTCGGCGGCGGCCCGCAGATCGCCGGAGGCGCGGAAGCGGGACAGCGCGTCCTGCCGCTCGCGTTCGGTGATCCGCTCCCGCTGCACGGCGCGGGCGGTGGCGGTTTCGAGGGCGACCCGGGCTCGCCGGATCGCGGACTCGTCGGTGTCGATGCCGATGACCGTGCGGCCGGCGCGGGTCAACACCTGGGCGATGCCGGTGCCCATGGTGCCCAGGCCCACGACGGCGACGGTGGAGAGGGACAGCGCGGAGGGGACGGTGGAGAGATCAGGGGTGGACTGAGGGCCCATCACGAGACTCCTGAGGGTGTTCCCCTTGTAAGGGCAAGGGGAGGACGTGACGACTGAAGGGGCTGGCGCACGGCGCGGAATACTGCGGCAACGCGTGGTCTACCGGCGGCGGTTGGGCCGCGGAAGCCACGACACCGCGGGCGGCGCCTACTGTGGAGGAGCGCGGCGGGCCCTGTCCCGAGGCCGCGTCGCTTCCCCCTGAGGGGCGTGCTGTGTGGATGCCGCGCGCGGGGCTGTCGTGCCCGCGCACGCGTGGTGCTGTTGTGGTGTGCCGAACCGACGTCACACTCCGGCGGCTGCGTCACCAGGCCGCCCGAGCAGGGGTGCTGCTCGTTGAAGCAGGTTAACCGGTGGGTAACCGAAGCGCCAGGGGTAATGCGGGGCATGAGGTTGTGGTGCGGGCCACGCCGGGAGAACCGGCCCGGCCAGCGGGAGGGGAGCGGCAAATGGAAGACGAATTCCACGAGTTGACGGACCGGGTGCGAGCCGAACTCCGCTCCCCGCAGGATCTGGTCGCCTACGAGCGGCTGCTCGGACTGGCCCGCAAGAACACCCCGGCCGGCCGCGAGGAACTCGCCCGGATACTGACCTCGGTGGAACGCCCCCTGTGGGCGCGGGAGATCGCCGCCTTCATCCTGGGCTGCGCCGGCGACAAGCGCGCCTTCGAGACCCTGGTCCTGCTGCTCAACTACCGCGAACCGGTCCGCTGCGCCACCGCCGCCCACGCCCTGGGCAAGCTGGGCGACCCGCGCACCGCCCGGGCCGCGGCCGCCCTGGCCACCAACCCGCTGCGCACCGCCTACGCCCTGCACCCCGTCCGCCTGCTCGCCGAGCTCCGCGCCCCGCAGTCCGTCCCGGCGCTGATCGCCACCCTGGAACGGCTGTTGACCCCGCACAACCCGTACTGGCGGGTGGCGTTGGCCTGTGTGGAGGGGCTGGGCGCGCTCGGCGACAAACGGGCCGTACCGGCGCTGCGGGCGGCCGCCGCGCATGCCCGGCTGGCCGCGGCCGCCTCGGCGTCCCTGGCCCGCCTCGGCGTCCACGAGGACCCACCGGGGGTGGCCAGCGGACGGGCCGCCGAGGAGGCGGCAGGAGAGGCCGGACGGGCCGGCCCGGTCGCCTAGGGCCACTCCGGTGGGGCGGGGCCGGAAGGGGGCGCCGCCTCATGGGAGCGGGCGCCGGTAGCGCAGCTCAGGGACGCGCCAACCGGCCACGTCATCGGACCGCTCCGCCCCGTCCGGCGCGAACCCGGCCCGCTCGTAGAAGCGTTGGGCACGGGCGTTGCCGCGCACCACCCACAGCGACAGCGTGCCGAAGCCGCGGGCCCGCGCCCGGGCCGCCCCGGCGTCCAGCAGCGCCCGGCCGACGCCCGTCCCGACGAGCGGCGGCGCCACGTAGAGGGCCAGCAGCTCGGCCGCCGGCGAGCGACCGGACGGCAACTCCCCGCCGCCCGGCGCGAGATCGGCGTCCCGGGCCGGGCCGGCGGCCAGCCAGCCGACGACCTCGCCGGACCGCTCGGCCACCAGCTCCCACGCCTTGGGCCGGCGGCGCGCGAACCCCTCCCGCCGCCGGTCGGCGTCCTGGGCCACGCTCAGCGCCTCCAGGTACGCCGGCGGCATCAGCCCCCGGTACGCCGACTGCCAACCGCGGACCCGTACTTCCGCGACCGCGTCGACATCGGCCTCCGTCATCTCACGTACCCACAACCCCTGCGACGGCCGCACCGTCATCCCCTCACCAGCCCCATCCGTCCCCCGCATCGCGGCCTCCCCGACGTCCGCCCAACCGTCCGGCACATTCCATCGAGGGTCCGGTCCGTCATGGACACCGGTCCATCCGATTTCGGTCCGCCCGGCCACGCCCGGGGAACGCCTCCTGGACACCGCACTTGACCCTGTCCCTGGGGTCAGGGTCCGAGGCTTCCGGCATGGCACTCACACTTCTGGAGACCGCCGGGGCGCCGCGTACCGGGCGCCGGGTCGTCGTCATCACCGGGGCCGGCACCGGCATCGGCCGGGCCACCGCGGTGGCGTTCGCGGCGGAGGGCGCGGACGTGGTGGCCGTCGGCCGCCGCCCCGGGCCGCTGGCGGAGACCGCCGCCCTGGCCGCCGGCACCGACGGCGCGATCTCCCCCTACCCCGCCGACATCACCGCGGACGGCGTCCCGGCCGCCGTCGTGCGGCACGCCGTCGAGACCCACGGTCGGCTGGACGTCCTGGTCAACAACGCCGCGGTGGTCGGCAGCGGGTCCCTCGGCAGCCACACCAAGGCGTCCATGGCACCGCAGTTGGCCACCAACCTGGTCGCACCGGTCCTGCTCACCCAGGAAGCGGTGCCCCAACTGGAGCGCACCGGTGGAGTGGTGGTGAACATCAGTACCTCGGTCGGCCAACGGGGCTGGCCGGGCAACGCCGTCTACGCCGCCACCAAGACCGGCCTCGAACTCCTCACCCGTAGCTGGGCGGTGGAGCTGGCGCCGCGCGGCGTCCGGGTGGTGGCCGTGGCGCCCGGGGCGATCGACACCCCCATCGCGGACCACCAGGGCCTGCCCCCGGAACGCCGTGAGGCACTGCGCGACTGGCAGATCGACCACACCCCGATGGGCCGCATCGGCCGCCCGGAAGAGGTCGCCTGGGCCGTCACCCGACTCGCCGCCCCGGCCGCGGCGTTCGTGACCGGGGTGGTGCTCCCGGTGGACGGCGGCGCGGTGGTCGGCTGAACGGGGCCGATAGCGTGGGGGCGGGCCGGGACAGAGCGGCCGGACCCCCGCGCCGGGTCGGCCCGCACGAGGGGAGGCGATCCGGTGCGGATCGGTGAACTGGCGGACGCCACCGGGGCGTCGCCGCGGGCGCTGCGCAAGTACGAGGACGCGGGCCTGATCGACTCGCAGCGGGCGGCGAACGGCTACCGGGTCTACGACGACCGCGCCGCTACCCGGGTCCGCAACATCCGCCACCTCCTCGAAGCCGGCCTCACCCTCGCCGACGTCGCCTGCTTCCGGGACTGCCTGGACGGCGACCTGTCCGCCGCACCGCCGTCGCCGGAGGGCCTGCGGATCGCTCGCGCGCGGCTGGCCGTCATCGACCGGCGGATCGCCTCCCAGACCGCCGCCAGGGACCGCCTGGCGCGCGCCCTGGACGCCGCCGGCCCCTGAGCCGTGCCGGGCCCGCCCGGGCGCGCAGGGGCCCGCCGAGCGCCTCACAGCAGCGTCAACTGCGTGGCCCCCGGCGTCGGTTCGGCCGTCTCAGCCGTCTCGGCCGGCCGGGCGGGCTCGGGCGGGATCCGTCGCGCCTGGCCCGGCCGGAACGGACCCAGGCCGCACTCGGCCGCCAACTCGTGCACCTGCCGGGTGATCCGGCGCTGGTACCAGGTGGGCGCGTACGCGCCGCCGGCGTAGAGCGCCTCGTAGCGGCGCACCAGGTGTGGATGGTGGCGGCCCAACCAGGACAGGAACCATTCGCGGGCGCCCGGCCGCAGATGCAGCACCAGCGGCGTGACCGAGTCGGCGCCCGCCTCGGCGATGGCCCGGACCGTGGCCCGCAGTTGCTCAGGGGTGTCGGACAGGAACGGGATCACCGGGGCCATCAGCACCCCACAGGGGATGCCGTGGGCGGTGAGGGTGCGCACCACGTCCAGGCGGCGCCCGGGGGCGGGCGTGCCCGGTTCGACGGTGCGCCACAACTCGCCGTCGAGGAAGCCGACGGAGACCGAGATGCCCACGTCGGTGACGTCGGCGGCCTGCCGCAACAGTTCCAGATCGCGCAGGATCAGGGTGCCCTTGGTGAGGATCGAGAACGGGTTGGCGCGGTCCCGTAGCGCCGCGATGATGCCGGGCATCAGGGCGTAGCGGCCCTCGGCCCGTTGGTAGCAGTCGACGTTGGTGCCCATCGCGATGTGGTCGCCGCGCCAACGGGGCGCGGCCAACTCCCGGCGCAGCAGTTCGGGGGCGTTGACCTTGACCACGATCTGGGAGTCGAAGCCGAGGCCGGTGTCCAGGTCGAGGTAGCCGTGGGTGCTGCGGGCGAAGCAGTAGACGCAGGCGTGGCTGCACCCGCGGTACGGGTTGACGGTCCATTCGAACGGCATCCGGGAGGCGCCCGGGACGCGGTTCACCAGGGAGCGGGCACGCACCTCGTGGAAGGTGATGCCGCGGAATTCGGGGGTGTCCACCGTTCGGGTGACGACATCCGTGCCGAACAGCGCGGATGGGCTTTCGCCCAGATTGTCCCAGCGCATCGGGCCTCCTGTTGCGATCCTGCCGAGCCCCCGAGTCGATAATAGAACACACGTTCGCTTCCGGGGTGTCAACCCGGATTTGGGCCCGGTGCCCAGTGGTGGTTGGCTTGGCCGCGCACCGCAGGTTGGCGGCGCACGCAGGTCCGGCAGCCGACTACTGGAGGAAGGCACACATGGGGCAGGTAGAGGCCACCACGCAGCGCGAGATCGCGGCGGATCCGGAGGATGTGTTCGACGCGCTCGCCGACTACAGCGGCACGCGCCGGCAGCTGCTGCCCGAGCAGTTCAGCGAGTACGAGGTCCGTGAGGGCGGCGACGGCAAGGGCACCCTCGTCCACTGGAAGCTCCAGGCCACCAGCAAGCGGGTGCGCGACTGCCTGCTGGAGGTCGACGAGCCGACCGACGGTCAGTTGGTGGAGAAGGACCGCAACTCCTCGATGGTGACCACCTGGGTCGTCACCCCGGCCGGCGAGAACCGCGCCAAGGTCGTCGTCACCACCACCTGGCAGGGGGCCACCGGCATCGGCGGCTTCTTCGAGCGGACCTTCGCCCCCAAGGGACTTGGCCGGATCTACGACGCGATCCTCGCCAACCTCGCGGCCCACATGGAGAAGTGAGGGCGCGTCCCGTCGTAACCCGTTCGGGGAGCGGTCATGCTCACCGGTTCGGGTGGTTTCCCCCGGGCGGTGTCGTCCGTACTTTCGGTCGGCCCGCCGGCGGAAACCCCAGATGGGAGCCCAAGAGGCGTCCCATGGGCGGCACTTGACGTCCGTTCCCGCCCCTCCTGTTCCGATTCTCCTCGCTTGATCGTTGTTGTCGCCGGTGCGAGAAATGGGCGCCCGCAGCAGCGCGACGAGGGGAGCAGGACGTGGGCGGGACCACCCTGAGCGAGGCCGGGCCGACCGCCGACGAGGCGACCGCGGACCCGGCTCCGCAACCGGCCGAACCGGCGAACGCCGAGGCACCGGAGGCCCTTTCCGGTCCCCGGCCACCAAGGGCACCCCTTTTGGTGCTACTGGCGCTGGTGCTGCCCGCGGCCCTCGGCCAGACCGCCGTCGTCCCCGCGCTCCCGGCCCTCACCGCCGAACTGCCCGGCCACCCAACGGCGTTCTGGGTGGTCACCACCCACCTCCTGGCCACGGCCGTCGGCCTGCCCTTGGGAGGCAAGCTGGGCGACCTCCTCGGCAAGAAGGCCGCCCTCCTCCTCGCGCTGCTGATCCTCACCGCCGGTGCGGGGCTGGCCGGGGCGACACACGCGCCGCCCCAACTGCTCGCGTTCCGGGCGCTCCAGGGCCTCGGCACCGGCGGCCTGCTGAGCGGGGTGCACGCCATCCTCGCCGAGACCACGCCGCACCCGGGGCGCGGCCGGCGCCGCCGCACGGCCACCGCCGTCAGCTACGCCGTGGCGCTGCTCGCCGGCCCGTTGGTCGGCGGATACTGCGCCGACCACGGTGCCTGGCGCTGGAGCCTGACCCTCAACGTGCCGCTCGGCCTGCTGCTCCTCCCCGTTGCCGCGGCCGCGCTGCGGCTGCCTCGGCCGGCCGGCCGCCGCCCCCGCCCCGACCTCGTCGGCGCACTGCTGCTCGTCGCCCTCGTCATCTGCCTGGCCCTGCTGGCCAGTTGGGGCGGCACCCGCTACCCCTGGGACGCGCCGCTGACCCTCGGCCTGGGGGGCGGCGCACTGGCCGCCGCGGCACTCTTCCCCGTCGTCGAACGCCTCGTCACCGCACCGCTCATCCCGCCCCGGCTGCTTCGGGAGGTGTTCTTCGGGCGCACCGGCCTGGTTGCCGCGGCCCTCGGCATCGCCCTCTACGGGGCGCTTCGCCACCTCCCGGCCGTGCTGCCGCCGGCCGGCGGCCCTGCCGCCACGGCGTCCGCGCTGGCGATGCTGCCGCTGCCGGGCGCGCTGCTGCTGGCCTGGTTCACCGCCGACCGGATCATCCGCCGCACCGGCCATGTCATGGCCTTCCCGATCCTGGGCTGCGCGGTGGCCGCGGCGGGCAGTTGGCTCCTGAGCCACCCGCGCCCGGGCGCCTCCCGTATGGTCCTCGGCCTGTGGGCCGGCATCCTGGGGCTCGGTCTCGGGCTGGTGCTGCCGGTGTTGGTGCGCGCCGTCCGCGCCCGCGTGCCCGCCCCCGACCCGGCCGGCCCCATCGCCTGCCTCCGGCGGCTCGGCGGCGGCATCGGTGCGGCCCTCGCCGTCGCGCTGCTCGTCGACCGCCTGGCCGCCCGACTGCCGCTCCCCGGCCCGCTCGTGGACCCGCACTTGCCGGACGCCCTGCCCGCCGCGCTGCGGGACGGCTACGGCGCCCTCACCGCCTACGCCGCGGCCGTGCCCGGCAGCCTCCTCTTCCTCGCCCCGGCCCTCGTCCTGGGCATCCTGCTCGCCCTCTTCCGGAAAGAGAACCCCCTGGTGTCGCACGCCCCACAGACCTCACCGACCACATACCCGCCGTACGGCGACCCCGCGGACCCCGCCGCCGTCCCACCGGCCCGCTCCGCGGCCGACTCCCCGGTCAACCCCGCGGCAAACGGGGACGGTTACCCGACCGGCCGCCCGGCGTACGCCGGGGCGCCCGCGCCCGCCGCGGCCGGCGTCCCGGTATGCGGCACCGTCCAGCACCACGACGGCAGCATCGTGCCGCGCGCCGCGCTCACCCTCATCGACGTCGCCGGCCGGCAGGTCGGCCGCGGCGCCACCGGGGAGGACGGCCGGTACGCCCTGAGCACCCCGGGGGCCGGCGCCTACGTGCTGATCGCGGCCGCCGGCGGGCACCAGCCGCAGGCCGTCACCGTGACCGTCGGCGAGCGCCCGGTGGAGCTGGACGTGGTGCTCGGCGGCGCCGGGCGGCTCGCCGGCACCATCACCACCGCCGACGGAACGCCGGTCCGCGACGCCATGGTGACCCTCACCGACGTCCGCGGTGAGGTGGTGGCCACCACCCGCAGCGGGCGCGAAGGCGGCTATGTCATCGGGGAGTTGGTGGCCGGGGAGTACACCCTGGCCTCCAGCGCCCCGGCGTTCCGGCCGGCCGCGCTCCCGGTCACCGTCCAGGCGTCCCGCGAAACCCGTCAGGACGTCGAACTCGCCGGCGGCGCCGTGCTGCGCGGCACCGTACGGGCCGGCGACGGGCGCCCGGTGGAGGACGCCCGGGTCACCCTCCTCGACGCCGCCGGCAACGTCGTGGACACCGCGACCACCGGCGCCGACGGGCTGTTCCGCTTCGTCGACCTCTCGGCCGGCGAGTACACCGTGATCGCCGCCGGGTACCCGCCGGTCGCCACCGTGCTGCGGGTAGCGGGGGGCGGTCGGACGGAACGGGACCTCCAACTGGGGCACGAGGACTGACGCGACGCCCTCATCCGCGCATGCGCCCGCGCACGCCCTCTTCGCGGAATGCCACCCGCCGCATCCGCCCGCGGTCGTACCTTGGTGTAGGTGGTGCAAGATCGGTGCATACGAAGGAGCAACCGCCCATGGAGCGTGGCCCGGCGCGAGACGACCACTCCGGCCCGGTAGCCGGGGTGCCCGCGCCACGGGCGGCGGTCCCGGGCCGGATCCCGCTCGCCGTCGTGGTGGTGGGCGCCGATGGGCTGATCTCCCACTGGAGCAGCGGCGCACGCCGGCTGTTCGGCGCCACCCGGGAGGACGCGGTGGGCGCCCCCGCCGTCGATCTGCTCCCGGTCAGCGGCGCCCTCGGCACCAAGGAGTGGGACGGCCCCGGAGCCGATCCGGACGAACTCGGCGACCCGTTGGGGGAGTTGCCCGAGGCGCACGGGCTCGCGGCGTACCTCGGGGGCGACGCCTCGTACCCCACGGCGGGCCGGGCCCGGATGACCGCCGCGGCCGGCCCGGTGGACCTGCTGTGGTGGGCCTACCCTTTGGCCGGCCCAGGGCCCGAGCGGCTGCTCGTCCTCGCCGCGGACGCCGCCCGGCTGTCCGGCGCCGACGGGCCCGACCGGCGCCGCCATGCGCCCGGCTTCGCGCTGCACACCGACTTCCCCGGGGCCGGGGAACTGGCCCGGCGGCTGCCCGACATCCTGCCGAGCATGAACCCCCGGGACAGCGCCCGGATCGTGGCCCAGGTACTCGAACTCGGCTATCCCGTACTGGAGATCAGCCAGCAGGAGCGCGTCCCGGTGACGCCGGACTGGGGCGTGCCCCGTCGGGACGAGCGGCGCGCCCGGCTGCAACGGGCGGCGGCTGAGGCCGAGCGGAACCCGGGGGCCGCCGCGGCGACCGCCGCCGAACTGGAGCCGGACCTCGAACACGCGGCGGTCCGCGAACGCCTGGAATTCCTCAACGAGGTCAGCGGCCGGATCGGCTCCTCGCTCGACCTGGCCCGCACCATCGAGGAGGTCAGCCGCGCCGTCGTGCCCCGCTTCACCGACGTCGCCGGCACCTACCTGCGCGAACAGGTCGTGGCCGGCGAGGGGTTCCCCGACGGCCCGCCCGACGCCACCACCCTGTGGCACCGCGTCGCCGTCGAGCACAACGACGAACCGGGCCGCTGGGACGACGTCGTCCCGGTCGGCGAGTCGATGCCGTTCCCCGTCCACACCCCGTTCTTCCAGTGCATGACCACCGGGCAGCCGGTGCTGATCCCGCGGATCACGGAGGAGTTGGGCAACGCCATCGCCGCGCAGTTCGAGAAGCGCGACATCAGCCCGCTGATCAACGGCCGCTCGCTGCTGGTGGTCCCCCTCAAGGCGCGCACCGTGGTGCTCGGCTTCATGATCCTGCTGAGGCACCCGGCGCGCACGGAGTTCAACGACATGGACCGGGTGACGGGAGCCGAACTCGCCGCCCGCGCCGGCCTCGTACTGGACAACGCCCGGATGTACACCCTCCAGGAGAACGTCGCCGAGACGCTCCAGGACAGCATGCTGCCGCAGATCGCGCCCCGTATGCCGGGCTGTGACACCGCCACCCGTTACCTGCCCGGCACCCACCTCGGCCGGGTCGGCGGGGACTGGTTCGACACCATCAAGCTGCCCGGCTCCCGCACCGCACTGGTCGTCGGCGACGTCATGGGCCACGGCCTGAACTCCGCCGCGATGATGGGCCAGTTGAGGACAGCGGTACAGACCATGGCCGCCATCGACATGACGCCCGCCCAGCTCCTGCGCGGCCTCGACGACCTCGCCCAGCGGCTCGGCGACACCTACCTGGCCACCTGCCTCTACGCGGTCTACGACCCGATCGGCCAGCGGCTGACCCTCGCCAACGCCGGGCACGTCCCGCCGGTCCTGGTCCGCGCCGCGGACGGCCGCAGCGAACTCCTCCGACTGCCCACGGGCGCGCCGATCGGCGTCGGCGGGGTGCCCTTCGAGGCGGTGACGGTCCCGGTGGCGCCCGGCGACCGCCTGGTGCTGTGCACCGACGGGCTGGTGGAGGTGCGCGGCGAGGACATCGGGGTGGGGCTGGCCGCGCTGGCGGAGTCCGCGGCCCACCCCGCCGCCTCGATGGACGACGCGTGTGACGCCATCATCCGGGCGCTGAACGTCACCGACGACCGCAAGGACGACGTGGCACTGCTGATGGCCCGCCTCAACGGCATCCCGCCGGAGTCGGTCGCCGCATGGCGGCTGCGGCTCGATCCGCGGGAGGTCGGCCGGGCCCGCCGGCTGGTCGCCGAACAACTCACCGCCTGGGGCCTGTCGTCGGCTGTCGAGACCGCCCAACTCCTGGTCAGCGAGGTCGTCACCAACGCCGTCCAACACGCGCACACCGAGCGGGTGGTGCTGCGCCTGGTACACACCGACGCCCTGCTGTGCGAGGTCTCGGACGACGACCACGCCCTGCCGCAACTACTGAACGCGGACGCCGACGGCGCATTCGGGCGCGGCCTACGGGTGGTGAGCCACCTGGCCCGGGAATGGGGAACGAGCCGCACCACGACCGGCAAGACGGTCTGGTTCGAACAGCCGCTGCCCCGGGCGACGCGACGCGCACCGCGCTGAACGGGTGGCCAGGGAGACCCTCTGGTGAATCCGTGAAGGTGGCGCCAGGCCCCTTGCGGGGTGATCACCGGCGGGCGTAGCAAGGGGTATGAGCGATTCCCGCCGCACCCTGCTGGCCTGGGAGGGCTTCTGGCGCGACGCACCGCCCGGCGCGGGCCAGGTCTTCTGGGATTCCGACCCGTCACTGACCGCCCGGGTGCACCTCCCGATACTGGCCGGACACGCCGACGCCGCGCTCCCGTTGGTCGATCTGGGCTGTGGCAACGGCACCCAGACCCGCTATCTGGCCGGCCACTTCGGCCGCGTCCTGGGCGTCGACGGCGCCGCCGCGGCCATCGACCGGGCCCGTTCTGAGGGCCCCGACGCGGTGGTCGAGTTCCGCCGACTCGACGCCGCCGACGAGGCCGCCGTCCGCGCACTCCACGCCGAACTCGGCGACAGCAACGTCTACATGCGCGGCCTGCTGCACCAGTGCACCGCCGGCGAACGGGCCCGGATCGCGGCGAACACCGCGGCGCTGCTGGGCCGTCGCGGCCGGCTCTTCGCCGTCGAACCGGTCGCGGCCGCCAAGGAGGCCCTGCAGACCCTCGCACAGGGCCCGGACGGGCCGCCCGCGAAGGTGCGCGCCGTCCTCGCGCACGGCATCGCCCCCGGCGAGATGCCGGACTCCGAACTGCCCGCGCTGCTGCGCGCGCACGGCCTGCGGATCGCCGCCTCCGGCCAATTGCCGCTGACCACCACGGAATACGGGGCGGACGGGTCCCTGATCGAGCTGCCCTCGCAGTGGGCGGTGGCGGGGGCGAGCGAGGCCCCAGGGGGCTAGGACATGTCCCAGGGATGTCCCAGGGCCTACCGGGACGGCCCACATGCCTCTCGGGCCGTCCCGTGCCCCTTCTGGGCCTTTCCCGCCCCCGGTTCGGCTACTGCTGCTGCCGGGTGGCGAGGATCGCGGCCAGGTCCTTGCCGATGAACGCCTCGGCGGCCGCCTTGTCGACGCCGAGGCCGGTCAGCGGACCGGTGCCGTTCTCCAACTCCAGCAGTGCCAGCAGCAGATGCTCGGTGCCGACGTAGTTGTGGCCCAGGCGCAGGGCCTCGCGGAAGGTGAGTTCCAGCGCCTTCTTGGACTGGGCGTCGAACGGGGTGAGGGCGGGCAGTTCGTCGACCGCGGGCGGCAGCGTCGCGGTCGCGGCCTCGCGCAGGGTCTCGGCGGTCACGCCCTGTGCGATCAGGGCCCGGAACGCCAGCGCCTCGGGCTCGCGGAGCAGCCCCAACACCAGGTGTTCGGGGCGGATCTCGACGTTGCCGGCCTCGTGGGCCTCGTTCTGCGCGGCCACCACCACGTTCCGGGCCCGTGCGGTGTACCGGTTGAAGCCCTGGCTGACATCGAAGTCCGAGCTGCCGGCCGGCCCCTTGGGGACGAAGCGCTTCTGCGCGGCCTGCTTGCTGACGCCCATGCTCTGGCCGATGTCGGTCCAGGAAGCGCCCGAGCGGCGGGCCTGGTCCACGAAGTGCCCGATGAGGTGGTCCGCCACCTCGCCGAGGTGGTCCGCCGTGAGCACGGCGTCGGAGAGCTGCTCCAGTACGTCCGAGCGGTTCTTCTTGATGGCCTCGATCAGATCGTCGAGGCGAACGGGATGCGTCATGCGTACGGGTTCCGTCATGCGTCAACCATAGGTTGACGATCAGGCACCCGTCAACCGTTGGTTGACGGATGGGGGTGTGGTCCCGTGCCCCGGTTGCCGGCCGCCGCCGGCCAGGTCCCGGTGGATGACCTTGGCGGCCGCCTCCACGGTGGCCACCCCGTCACGCATGGTGTCGTTGCCGCTGGAGAGCACGGCCATGGCGTAGTCGCTGCCGTTGCCGTTGAACGAGCCGACGCTGTGCACCCGCCAGCCGTCCTGGGGGCGCGGCAGCCAGCCGTTCTTGAGATGGGTGGTCGTTGAGGTGGGCGCCCCGGCGGGAACGCCCCAGCGCTGGTCCGGAGCGACCTTGTGCATGAGGTCGAGGGCGTAGTCCCGGGACGCCGGGCCGAGCACCGCGTTCTCCGTCGACAGCAGCCGCATCAGGGCGAGTTGATCGTTCGCGGTGATCTGGGTGAGGCCCCAGGCGCCACCCGCACCGGGCACGGTGTGGCGCATGCCGGCCAGGTCCAGGAAGTGCTGGACGCCGGCCCGGCCGATCTGGTGCCACAGGGCGTTGGTCGAGGCGTTGTCCGACTTGGTGATCATGGCGGTGGTCAGCTCGACCTCATGCGGCGTCAACGCGCGGTGCGCCTCCGTCGCCTGCCGCAACAGCGCGCCCAGGATCGTGATCTTGATGACGCTCGCGGAGTCGAAGTGGGTGCCGGCCTGGAACTCGCAGTCGGTCCCGGAGGGACGGTCGTAGAGGGCCAGCGCCGAGGTGCCCCCGCGCCCGTGGAGCGCGCCGGCGATGTCCCGGGAGAGGGCGTCGGCCAGGCCCGGCCGGTCGGAGGTGCAGACGACCTTGGCGCCGCCCACGGTGTCGCTGCCGGTGCTCGCCGAGGCGGGCCCCGCCGTGCCCAGCACGGTGAGCGTCGCCACGGCGGCGACCAGGGTGGCCAGTCCGCGACGTGCGCGACACGTCAGGCGCGACCAGGGCCCTTTGAGCACCCAACGTGTCCGGCGCGAGCGATGCGAGCGATGTGTGATGCGTGATCCGTGCATGGGCGTAGGTCCTGTCCCACTGTGTGCGCCGCCCGCCTGGCATCCCCATGGGGAGCCCGCCCGGTATCCCACCAGCAGTGGCGAGGAAGCGACGCCGGTGCCCTGGAAGCGGGCACTTGGCAAGCGTGCGGGCCGGCGGTCCACCTTGAGAAGGGCGACCGCGTGTGACATTCGCCAAACGGACATCGCGGGCAGGTCCCGGCAGAGCGGAACGGGGGCTGGCACCTCACCGCCGGCCCCCGTCCCCCTTCCCGTTACTGCTCCGCGCCGTCGCCCGCCTACGGGAGCAACGGCTGGGCCGGGTCCATCCACCAGGCCGCCGTGGCGCCCGGGAGCGTCCCCGCCGGGCAGTCACCACTGGCCAGCAGCGGCGCGCCGGCCACCGGGGCCGGCACCGACTCCGTCCCGAAGTTGATCGCACAGACCAGCCCCTCGCCCCGGACGAACGCCAACACCTGCGGCTCCGACTCCAACCAGCGCAGCGTGCCGTCACCGAGCTGCGGCAGGCCCCGGCGCAACTGGAGCGCCTCGCGGTACAGATGCCAGAACGACCTCGTGTCGGCCACCGCCCGGTCCGCGGTGTGCGCCGCGAACGACGCGGGCTGCGGCAGCCAGCTCCGCGCCCCCTCGGTCGGGCTGAAGCCGTACGGAGCCGCCCCTCCAGACCAGGGCAGCGGCACCCGACAGCCGTCCCGGATGTGCTGCCGGCTGCCCGTACGGTGGAAGATCGGGTCGGTGAGCACCTCGTCCGGCAGGTCGTCGACCTCCGGCAGGCCCAACTCCTCGCCCTGGTAGACGTATGCGGCCCCCGGGAGGGCCAGCATCAGCAGTGCCGCGGCCCGGGCCCGGGCCGGGCCCAACGCGGCCTCTGGAGTGCCCGGTTCGCCCGCGTAACGGGTGACGGTGCGCACCTGGTCGTGGTTGTTGAGCACCCAGGTGACGGTCGACCCGGTGTCGGCGATGTCGGTCAACGCCTCGTCGATGACCTTCCGGAAGAGGTCGACGTCCCACCGTGCGGTCAACAGATGGAAGAAGAACGCCTGGTGCAGCTCATCGGGGCGGACGTACGCGGCCTGTTCCATCGGGGTGCGCACCGAAACCTCGCCCACCAGGAGCCGGTCGTGACCGTCCCGGGCGGTGTACTCCTCGCACAGCGCCCGCCAGTCACGCCACACCTGGTGCACCTCGGGTTGGTTCCAGGCCAGCGGGTTGACCGAGTCACGGGTGCGCTCGTCGGCCGACGGGTCGGGGGAGTCGGGGAGTTCGGGGTGCTTGAACAGGCCCGCCGCCACGTCGATCCGGAAGCCGTCCACCCCGCGGTCCAACCAGAAGCGCAGCACCTTGTCGAAGTCGGCCGCCACTTCGGGGTTGCGCCAGTTCAGGTCGGGCTGCTCGGGCGTGAACATGTGGAGGTACCACTGCCCGGGGGTGCCGTCCTCCTCGGTGATGCGGGACCAGGCGGGCCCGCCGAACATCGCCCGCCAGTTGTTGGGCGGCAGCTCCCCGCCCTCCCCGCGCCCGTCAGCGAAGTGGAACAGGGAACGCGCCGGGCCGCCCGGCCCCTCCTCCAACGCCTCCTGGAACCACGGGTGTTCGCTGGAGCAGTGGTTGGGGACGATGTCCAGCAGCACCTTCAGGCCGAGCTGGTGGGCGTCGGCCACCAGCCGGTCGAACTCGTTGAGGTCGCCATACGCCGGCTCCACGTCGCGGTAGTCGGCCACGTCGTAGCCGTGGTCGTGCTGCGGCGACGGGAAGAACGGGCTGAGCCACACCCCGTCCACGCCCAGCTTCTTGAGGTACGGCAGTCCGCCTCGGACCCCGGCCAGGTCTCCGATGCCGTCTCCCGTGGTGTCGCGGAAGCTGCGTACGTAGACCTGGTAGATGACCGCATCGCGCCACCAGCGCTGGGCCGTGTCCTGGGCGGGGGTCGGGTGGCCGCGATCTGCGGTGGCTGTGAGCATCTGCCGGGATCCACTTCTTACGGTGCAAGTCGGCGCGGCAACTTGCGAGTTGCTGTGATGCATGCATGTTAGGTAGCGGCATCTTTTCGGTGTCAACGGAATGACGGAAGTCGAACGATGCGTGCCCGGATTTGTGGCGTATGGCGCCCAACTCCACTGCCAATTCCCACCCGATGGGGTGTCAGTTTCTTCCGTTCACCCTCAACTTCCGTATACAGCAGGCGAGTAGAGGGTGGCGGTGGGTGATGGGGGCGTTGTGTGGCCAGGCGGATACGGGGGCGGCCAGGGGTGGCGCACCGTGCCCGGCCGAGCTCGTCGCCCACGCGCGTGTATACCTGTTGCCCACAGGGGACGGACAGTAGGAGCCGAGAAACCGAAGAAAGACCTTCGGACCGTGGCCTTCAGGACAAGCCTTCCCGGGGGAGACCTCCCAAACGGGACGCTGGCTGGCCGGCCCCATTCCGGGGCGAACGGCCGCCAGTAGGGCCTCCGTCGGACGGGACCGGGCGACGGTCGGACGATTGACACGGTCGACAAGGGCATAGGGAGAGGGAAAGCGTGCGGCTGCCACTCCTGGCACTGCTGGCCAACGGGCCCGCGCACGGTTACGAACTCAAGCACGCCCTGCAGACGCTCCTGGGCGCGGCCTACCCCCAGCCGAACGTCGGACAGATCTACGTCACCCTGGGGCGGTTGGAGAAGGCGGGCCTCATCGTGGGCGAGGAGATCGAGCAACCGGACCGGCCGAACAAGCGCATCTACCGGATCACCGAGGCCGGTCGGGAGGCGGTGAGCGCCTGGTTTGGGGATGCCACGGTCGCGCCACGGGTCCGCGACGAGTTCTTCATCAAGCTCGCGCTCGCCTCCCGCGCCGGTGCCGCCAGCCAGATCGCCCTGATCAACAAGCAGCGCCGGCACTACCTCAAGGCCATGCGGGAACTCTCCCGTCTGGCGGCGTCCCAGGACCGGGACAACCGGGTCGCACACCTGCTGATTGAGGGCGCACTGCTACACCTCCAGGCAGACCTGGAGTGGCTGGAACGCTGCCAGGAAGAACTGGAGTGAACCGCGCCCGTGCGCACCACCGCGGTCGCTGACGTGCGGCTGTGCGGCCGTGCGGCTGTGCGTGCTTGCCTAGCTTTCATTTTTTTCCCGCCGCCCCAACACCCTCGCCCGAACGCCCCCTCCCCGCCCCGCAGTTGATCTCCAGTGGTCTGGACATCCGGAGTTATCCACAGTCCTGGTACGGGTGTTCGCGGCCGCGTAACGTGATCGTTCAAGAGCTGAGGGCACGCCCTCTCACCTGGGATGGGACTGATAGACGTGAAGATCCTGATCTCCGCGGACATGGAGGGTGCCACGGGCGTGACGTGGCCCGCCGATGTACTGCCGGGCACGCCGCAATGGGAGCGCTGCCGCCACATGTTCACCTCGGACGTCAACGCCGCCGTCGCGGGGTTCTTCGAGGGCGGCGCCGACGAGGTCCTCGTCAACGAGGCCCACTGGACGATGCGCAACCTGCTGCTGGAGCAGCTCGACGAGCGCGCCGAGATGCTGACGGGCCGCCACAAGGCGTTGAGCATGGTCGAGGGCATCCAGCACGGCGACGTCGACGGCATCGCGTTCGTCGGCTACCACACCGGCGCCGGGACGGAGGGCGTGCTGGCCCACACCTACCTCGCCAACACGCTCACCGGCGTCTGGGTCAACGGCACGCGGGCCAGCGAGGGTTATCTCAACTCCCTGGTCGTGGCCGAGTACGGCGTGCCCGTGGTGCTCGTGACGGGCGACGACCGGACCTGTGCGGACGCTCAGGGATACGCCCCGCGGGCACCCGCAGTGGCGGTCAAGGACTACGTGTCGCGCTACGCGGCGGTGTGCCGGCCGCCGGCCCGTACGGCGGCCGAGATACGGGTCGCGGCCCGCGAGGGCGCGGCGCTCGCGGTGCGTCATGAGCCGGCCCACGGCGGCCCGTTCCGTTTCGAGTTGGAGTTCGACGCGGAGCACCTGGTGGGGGCGGCGACATGCGTGCCCGGCGTGGAGCCCAGCGCTGAGCGCCGCGTCGCGTATACCAGTCAGGACATGTACGAAGCCATCCGGTGTTTCAAGGCGGTCACCACCGTCGTCTCGTCCGCCGTGGAGGAACAATATGGCTGAGAAGAAGCTGGCGGAGCACAGGGCCGACCCGGACACCGGGGCGGTCGATCAGCAGGCGCTCGACGAGGTGGTGCGGTTCACCTCGGAGCTGATCCGGATCGACACCAGCAATGCCGGCGACGGCAGTTGCCGGGAGCGTCCGGCCGCCGAGTACGTCGCCGAGCAGTTGACCGATGTCGGCATCGAGCCGGCCCTACTGGAGCGCACCCCGGGGCGCACAAACGTCGTCGCCCGCATCGCGGGCAGCGATCCGTCCGCCGACGCCATGCTGGTGCACGGGCACCTGGACGTGGTCCCGGCCGAGGCCGCCGACTGGCAGGTCCACCCCTTCTCGGGAGAGGTCCGTGACGGCGTGGTCTGGGGCCGCGGCGCCGTCGACATGAAGGACATGGACGCGATGATGCTCGCGGTCATCCGGCAGTGGGCCCGCAGCGGAGTGCGCCCCCGGCGCGACATCGTGCTGGCGTTCACCGCCGACGAGGAAGACAGCGCCGAGGACGGCTCGGGATTCCTGGCCGATCGCCACGGTGCCCTCTTCGAAGGCTGCACCGAGGGCATCAGCGAATCGGGGGCGTTCACCTTCCACGCCGGCGGCGGGATGCGGATCTATCCGATCGGGGCCGGGGAGCGTGGCACCGCCTGGTTGAAGCTGACGGCCCACGGCCGGGCCGGGCACGGCTCGAAGGTCAACCGCGACAACGCGGTCAGTCGGCTGGCCGACGCGGTGTCCCGGATCGGCGCGCACGACTGGCCGGTGCGCCTCACCCCCACCGTCCGCGCCGCCCTGCGCGAACTCGCCGCGCTGCACGACCTCGACATCGACCCCGAGCGGGCCGACTTCGACGTCGATGCCCTGCTCGGCAAGCTGGGCCCGTCC
The DNA here is from genome assembly GCF_042798755.1 of Streptomyces sp. NPDC057743. Lineage (NCBI taxonomy): Bacteria > Bacillati > Actinomycetota > Actinomycetes > Kitasatosporales > Streptomycetaceae > Streptomyces > Streptomyces sp. NPDC057743. The sequence goes on along the minus strand of NZ_JBHVJX010000015.1, from coordinate 166,078 downwards.
GCCAAGCTGGTCGAGCCCACGGTCCGCAATAGCGCCAACCCGACGATGCTGACGGCCGGTTACAAGGTCAACGTGATCCCGGGGTCCGCCGTCGCCTACGTGGACGGCAGGGTCGTCCCGGGAGGCGAGGCCGAGTTCCGTACCACCATGGACGAGCTCACCGGACCCGACGTCACCTGGGACTACCACCACGGCGAGGTCGCGCTCCAGGCCCCGGTCGACTCCCCGACGTTCGCCGCGATGCGGGCCGCCATCGAGCGGTTCGATCCGCAGAGCCACACCGTGCCGTTCTGCATGTCAGGGGGCACGGACGCCAAGCAGTTCTCCCGCCTGGGCATCGTCGGTTATGGCTTCTCGCCGCTGAAGCTGCCCGAGGGGTTCGACTATCAGGCGCTCTTCCACGGCGTGGACGAACGGGTGCCCGTGGAGGGCCTGCACTTCGGCGTCCGCGTACTGGACCACTTCCTGCGCGGCTTGCCGGGAAGCGGAGGTGCGGCCATCTGACGACAGGGCCGGCCGGCCCGTCCGACGGTCCGGTCGGCCCGCGATCAGCCGCGCCACCAGCGGCCATTCCGCCACCCTCGCCACCCGCAGTTCCCCCTACCTGCCCACCCGAAGAGCTGAACTGACGTCCTATCAGCAACGCGTGCCGTGAGCGTTGACATGTCCTAACTCGTGTCACACCATGAGCCCGCCGCTACCGACTGGTTGGTACGACGTGCCCTTTTGGAGGTCTGCGTGCCCAACGTGTCCCGAGCCGCGTTCCGCCCCGTGGTCCGCATCTCCCTCGCCCTGCTGGCAGGTACGGCCCTCACCGCACCCCTCGTCCTCAGTGCCCCCGCTGCCCGCGCGGGCAGCGCCGCCGCGCCGTATGACGTCAGGGCGTTGAAGGTGTCGGTGCGGGCCGGTGACCGGACCTGCAGGGTGGACGCGGACCTCTACCGCCCGCTGGGCGTCGACCGCGCGCACCCGGCTCCCGCCGTGATGACCACCAACGGCTTCGGCGGTAGCAAGGCGGACGGTTCGACCGACGCCATGGCGCGGGCGTTCGCCGCCCGCGGCTATGTCGTGCTCGCTTACTCCGGCCTGGGCTTCGGCAAGACGGGCTGCCCGATCTCCCTCGACGACCCGGAGATCGACGGCAAGGCGGCCAGCCAACTGGTCGACCTGCTGGCCGGCACCCGCGCCGCCAACGACGGCACCCGCATCGACTTCGTCGCCCAGGACCGGCCCGGAGACCCGAGGGTCGGCATGATCGGCGGGTCGTACGGCGGGGCGATCCAGATGGCCACCGCCTCGGTCGACCACCGCATCGACGCATTGGTCCCGTTGATCACCTGGAACGACCTGTCCTACTCCCTCGACCCGAACAACGCCGACCGCACACACGGCGTCAGCGGTCCGCTGCCCGGTGCGTACAAGTACCAATGGACGAACGGGTTCTTCCTCCTCGGGGAGGCACAGGGGCTGCTCCACCCGGGGCTGAGCCGGTCACGCGCCGGCAGCGCCGGCTGTCTGCACTTCGTCGCGCCGGCCTGCCGCACCAAGCGGCTGCTGGATTCCCACCGTTATCCGGCGGACAAGACCCGGGCGGTGCTCCAGTACGTACGCAGCGTCTCCCCGGTCTCCTATCTGAAGTCCGTGACGGCGCCCACGCTGCTCGTCCAGGGGCAGGCCGACACCCTCTTCGACCTCAACGAGGCCGCGGCCACCTACCGCACCCTCGCCGGCCAGGGCACTCCGGTCAAGATGATCTGGCAGTCCTGGGGCCACAGCGGCGGACTGAAGGACCCGGCCAAGGGCGAACTCAACCTGGCCAAGGGCAATTTCGACACCAGCTACGTCGGCCAGCGGATTCTGTCCTGGTTCGACCGCTATCTCCGCCACCGGACGGCCGCCGACACCGGACCGGCCTTCGCGTACTACCGGGACTGGGTGGCCAACGGGCCCGCCTACGCCACCGCGTCCGCCTTCCCCACGGGCGGCAGCCGCCGGCTCTACCTGTCCGGGGACGGCACGCTGGTCGAGGACCGCGACGAGGTGGCCCGCGGCAGCCGTGAGTACCGCAACCTGCGGGTGCCCACCAGCCATTCGGAGAGTTCGCTCGCCGACATGGTCGGATTCTCGGACCCGCAGCCGTACGACATCAAGGGCACCTATCTGGCCTGGACCTCGGCGCCGGTGGAGGGCGGGCCGCTGGATGTGGTGGGCGCACCGAAGTTGACGCTGCGGGTGGTCTCGCCGCAGGCCGAGCGGGTGCAGAACTCCTCGGACGCGGCCGACAAGTTGGTGCTCTTCGCCAAGCTCTACGACATCGCGCCGGACGGGAAGAAGACGCTGGTGCACCGGCTGGTGGCCCCGGCCCGGGTGCCCGATGTGACCCGGCGGTTCACGGTGGAACTCCCGGGCATCGTGCACCGCTACCAGCCGGGGCACCGGCTGCGGCTGGTGATCGCCGCGAGTGACTCCGCCTACGTGGGCAACCGCGGGGTGAAGCGGGTGACGGTCACCAGCGCGCCGGGGGACACCGGGGTCCTCGAACTCCCCGTCGCCCAGGGGGCCGTGCCGTAGCGGAGTGGGCGGCTGGCGCACATAGCGCGGAGTCAGCGGCGGTGCGCGTCCGGCGGGCCGCCCTCGCCCGGCGCCGAGCGGCGATCGGGGGCGCGGCCGTCATCGACGCCGTCCGCGGACGAGCGTCCGGCGTCAGTCCTCTGTGACCTCGATGGCCTGCACGGGGCAGGCGCGGGCGGCCTCCCGAACCAGCGGGTCGCCCCCGCCGTCCTCGCGGCCCGGCAGCAGCGCGCTGAATCCGTCGTCGTCCTGCGTGAATACCGACGGCGCGGTGAGGGCGCACTGACCGGAGCCGATACAGACGTCCTTGTCGATGGTGATCCGCATGATCGGACCCCTTTCGTTGACGAGCCGCCCCCGGTGGTGCCGATCGGCCCTACCAGGCCAGCGGCAGTTCGATCATTCCTTGGAGAGTGTCTCCCGGCTTGAAGGGAATCTCGGCAGCCGGCACGGCGAGTCGCAGATCGGGGATTCGCCTGAAGAGGGAGCGTAGCGCGATCTCCATCTCGGCGCGGGCCAGATTCTGGCCGAGGCACTGGTGGATGCCGAAGCCGAACGCGAGATGGTGGCGTGCCGAGCGCCCCAGGTCCAGTTCGTCCGGCGAGGGATAGATCGCCTCGTCGCGGTTGATCAGCGATGTCGGGAACAGCACGCCGTCGCCGGCGCGGATGGTCTGGCCGGCTATCGCGATGTCGGCGGTCGCCACCCGCACCATGCCGTCGGCTATGGACAAAAAGCGCAGCAACTCCTCGACCGCGCCCGGGATCAGGCTGTCGTCGGAGCGCAACTTGGCCAGCACCTCGGGGTGTTCGAGTAGGGTGAAGGTGCCGAGGGAGATCATGTTGGCGGTGGTCTCGTGGCCGGCTACCAGCAACACCATCGCCAGGCGGACCAGTTCCTGACGCTCCAGCGATCCGGCCCGGAGCCGGTCGTTGATCAGCTCGTCCAGGAGGCCGTCGCCCGGTTCCGTCTCTTTACGGGCGATCAAGTCCGCCAGATAGCCCTCCAGTTCGCGTCGGGCCTGCTCGCCCTCCTCGGCCGTACGCCCGCGCAGCAGGCGGTGGGACCGCTCCTCGAAGAACTCGTGGTCCGCATACGGGACGCCGAGCAGTGCGCAGATCACCATCGACGGGACGGGCAGTGCGAACGCGGAGACCAACTCGGCGGGCGGGCCCTGCGCCAGCATCCGGTCCAACAGGTCGTCCACGATGCGCTGGATCTCCGGCCGGAGCGCGGCGGTCCGCTTGACGCTGAAGGTGGGGATCAGCATCCGCCGCTGGGTGTTGTGCTCCGGGTCGTCCACGCCTATCAGCGGGGTCCGCACCCGCCGGATGTTCGCGAAGCGCTCGATCAGGATGGGGAACGCAGGGTTCTGTCGGTCGGCCGACAGTCGTTGATCGCTCAGCAGGACCCGTGCCTCCGCGTGGCCCGTCACCGCCCAGATGGTGCGGCCGTCGAAGAGGGAAACGCGGGAGAGCGGGCCGTTTTCGCTCAACGGTCGGTAGGCGGCCGGCGGGTGGTAGGGACAGGTGCGGTTCTGGGGGAAGGAGACGGTTTCGCTCACGGTTTCTCCCATGCGGGTGAGGTGCTGCGCTCACCAGGGGACGTCACCGACGACTGTCGTGTGACATGCCGTCCCCCGTGTGAGGGTGGGGGCCGCGCTGATCTCCAGAGGGGGGTGTTGGGCGGGGCGCCGCTCCGCGCCTGCCGTTCAACGCGGCGCGCACTCGGTGCCGTTGGATACTCAGGTGCGCTCTCACCTCCTCTCGACGGTGGTCTCCGCCGCTCGGCGCTGCGGCTTCGATGGTCGAACGTCCGGAACTGTCCCTGGCGTTCCCGCCGGACGCAACAGAGTTTCCAGAACCGCGTCCAGATGACGCTCGCCCGCGGCGCCGTCGGGCAGGGACCGCGGCACGGCGTGAGTGAGCTGGGCGTGCCCCAGATACGTGGTGTAGGCGAGCAGGCCGCGACGGTGCGCCTCGTCCTCGGGGAAGCCCAACTCCGCGAAGAGCGTGGCGATATGGCCAATCCGGCGGTCGGCCACCCGAGCGAGCGCGGCCGCCACCCGCGGGTCCGCCGCGGAGGCCAGCAGCGAGACCTCCAGGGGGTCGCTGGCGGCCCGACGGGTCGCCCGCCGGAACAGCAGGCGGAGTCGCTCGCCCGGATCCCGCTCGTCCGCCAGCTCGGCGGTTACGGCCTCGGTGCGGGCCTGCGCCCAGCGGTCCAGGGCGGCCTCGATCAGTGCGTCCCGGTTGGCGAAGTGCCAGTAGAAGCTTCCCTTGGTGGTGCCCAACCGGGCCGCCAGCGGCTCCACCGCGACCGCCGCCAGTCCGCCCTCGCCCATCGCGGCGAGGGCCGCATCGGCCCAGTCCTGCACGGTCAACCGCTGCCGCGCGGCACCGCCGTTGGTCCCCTTCGCCCGCTTTCGCACCATGACCATACGGTAGCGTATGGTAGCTCCGCGCGCCATCGCCTGACGGTGTCCTGTGGACGACGCGCGATGCCCCAACTCCCGCCGGCTGCGCGGCGATGCGATGAGTACCTCGCGTTCCGAGGGGTGGTCGGGTGGGGCGCCACACTGGCACGCGGTGCCGCTCTGGCGTCTGCGTCCGGGGTGCGTCAATTGCCCCCTTAGGGATCTCCGTTCGCGCGCTTCGCCTCGGTGTTTCCCCTCGGCAACTCGCGGCAGTCCGACGTCCCGAGGTGCCGCCCTCTGGTCAAGCGTGGCACCCGGTGCCAGACTCGGTTCATGGCGCAACGAGATGACACGGGACGGCGACAGACTCTCGGTACGGACCAGGCTTGGGCCGCGCTCGGCGGCGACCCCGGGCTGACGGAACGGATCTCCTACACCGGCCCGCCCGGCTTGCTGGCGGCCCGGCTCCCGGTCATGGACCTGGCCCGCGCCACCGTCGCCGCCTGCGCCCTGGCCGCGGCCGAACTGGCCGCCGGCCGCGACGGCGGCCCGCTGCGCGCCGTACGGGTCGACGACGGCGCGGTGGCCACCGCCTTCATCAGCGAGCGGCACCTGCGCATCGACGGCCGCGCTCCCTCGAACTTCGCGCCGCTCTCCCGTTTCTGGCGCGCCGGTGACGGCTGGCTCCGCACCCACGCCAACTACCCCCACCACCGCGCCCGTTTGCTCCGCGCACTGGGCCTCCCGGGCACCGCCGAACCCGCGGATGTCGAGGCCGTGATCGCCGGCCGGCGGGCCGAGGAGGTCGAGGACGCCGTCTACGCGGCCGGTGGACTGGCGATCGCCGCCCGCACTCCCGAGGAGTGGTCCGCCCACCCGCAGGGCGCCGCCCTCGCCCGCCACCGGCTGCTGACCCGGGAGTTGCTCGGTGCCGGCGCCCCGCCGCGTGCGTTGCCGGCCCGCGCCGGGGACCCGGTGCTGCCCGCCGCCGGACTGCGCGTTCTGGACCTGACCCGGGTGATCGCCGGCCCGGTCGCCACCCGTACGCTCGCCCTCCTCGGCGCCGACGTCCTGCGCATCGACGCCCCGCAGCTCCCGGAGAGCCAGGACGCCCACAACGACACCGGCTTCGGCAAGCGCTCCACCGCGCTCGACCTGGGTTCGCCCAGCGGCCGTGCCTCCTTCGAGGCGCTGCTGGCCGAGGCGGACGTGGTGGTGACCGGGTACCGCCCCGGTGCCCTGGACCGCTTCGGGCTCGCCCCGGAGGCCCTCGCGGAGCGCCGGCCCGGACTGGTCGTGGCGCGGCTCTCCGCCTGGGGCGACGACGGCCCTTGGGGCGGCCGGCGCGGCTTCGACAGCGTCGTCCAGGTGGCGACCGGCATCGCCGCCATCGAGGCGGACGGCGCCGGCACCCCGGGCGCGCTGCCCGCCCAGGCACTGGACCACGGCACCGGGTACCTCCTGGCCGCGGCGGTGCTGCGGGCACTGGCCGAGCAGTCCCGGACGGGCGGCTCGCACCTGGCGACGCTGGCGCTGGCCCGTACGGCACGCTGGCTCGTGCACGACCTGGGGAACAAGCCCGAGCCGCCCACCCATGAGGACGCGTCGGCGCCCTCCCCTGGCTATGACCCCGACCGCTATCTCCGGGAAACCGACAGCCCCGTTGGGCGGCTGCGGCACGCCCTGCCCCCGGTGGCCTTCGACGGCGGTCCGGTGAACTGGGCGACCCCGCCCGGCCGTTGTGCCAGTGACGCGCCCGTTTGGCGCTGAACGATTCCGACGCGTTCCCGTTCGGTCCGCACGGATGCCGTCGGCTCCGGGGGTGCCCCCACGGCCCCCGGAGCCCCCGCTCAAGCGGTGCGCGCCATCAGGAAGAGGGGATGACCGCTCCGGCGCCACCGCCCCTCGTACGATCTGCTGATGACGAGCACCGATCGCTATCTCGTGCGCGGCCCCCGGGTGGGCATTCGACCGTTCACCGTCGACGACCGGGAGGAGTTCACCGCCCTCGCCCGGCAGAGCACCGACCTGCACCGCCCGTGGCTGTTCCCGCCGGCGACCGACGGTGCGTTCGACGACTACCTGGCGCGGCTCCAGGAGCCGTTGCGCGAGGGGTACTTGATCTGCGAGCACAACACGGGGCGCATCGCGGGCTACCTGACCATCAACAACATCGTGCACGGCGCCTTCCACAGCGGCGCCATCGGCTACGGGGCGTTCGCGCACGCCGCCGGGCGCGGTCTGATGAGCGAGGGCCTGCGGCTGGTGCTCCGCCACGCCTTCGGACCGCTCGGCCTGCACCGCCTGGAGGCCAACATCCAGCCGTCCAACAGGCAGTCCGTCTCCCTGGTGGAGCGCGCGGGCTTCCGTCTGGAGGGCTTCTCGCCGGATTTCCTCTTCGTCGACGGCGCCTGGCGCGACCACGAACGCTGGGCCATCACCAGCGAGATGCTCCAGGCGCCACCCAAGGGGCAGGAAGGCTAGGGTCTGTCCGACGGGAGGGCCGCTACCGGCCCTTCCGGTTGACCTTCATGGTGTCCATGTCGGTGGCGGTGGCGCGCAGTTCGCGGTGGCCCAGACCCGCCTCCCGGAGCGCGTTCTCCGCCTTCTCCTCGCCGAGTGCGGCGGCCATCGCCTCGCCGTACTCGGCGTCCGAGACGATGACGTAGCGGTAGCTGAAGGCGTGCAGCGCGCTGTCGTAGGCCAGCGAGCCCTCCGGGGTGAACCTCATCTGCGCCAGCCCGTGGTCGTCGACCTCGGCAAGCAGCTTCGCTTGCGCCTCCGCGGTGAGGTTGTCCCACTTGCCGCGGACGATCACCCGGTAGGTGTGCTGCGTGGCCATCTGCACCGCTTCCGTTCTTCCTGTTCCCAGTGTGCAGCAGTACAGGCTATGCGCACGAGCCCGGCGTCGCCCGCCCATTTTCCCTGCAACCCCCTGCAACGACCGGCCGTTTGAGCACCGCCCGTTACGATCGCCGTATGCGCCGGAACGTGCTGATCGACGCCCCCTCCAACCTGGGACTGCGGCCACCCGCCCCTGGTGCCGTGCCCGGTTGCTACAAACTGGCCGGGGCACTCCGGGAGCAGGGGCTGCTGCGGCGGCTCGGGGCCCAGGAGGGCGGGGTGGTGGTGCCGCCCCGTTATGGCCTGGGGGAGTGGCGCGAGGGAGACGGGGACTTCCACGCCGCGGCTCTCGCCCAGTACAGCGTGCGGCTCGCCCGACGGGTCCAGGGCCACGTCCGCAACGGGGACTTCCCGGTCGTCCTCGGCGGCGACTGCAGCATCCTGCTGGGGGCGGTCCTCGCGCTGCGACGCCTGGGCCGGTACGGCGTCGCCTACCTGGACGGGCACAGCGACTTCCGGCACCCGGGGAACACCGAGGTCGCCGGCCCCGTCGGCGCCGCGGCCGGCGAGGGCGCCGCCCAGATCACCGGGCGCGGCCAGCCCGATCTGACGGACATCGAGGGCCTGCGCCCGTATGTCCGGGACGAGGACGTGAGCCTCCTGGGAATCCGGGACGCGGACACCGACCAGGGAGAGTTGGCGCGGTTGGGCATCAGCTGCACCAACGTCGGCGAGATCCGGCGACGTGGCCCGGAGACGGTCGCGCGGGCGGCACTCGGGCACCTCCAGAACTCCCCGCTGGACGGCTTCTGGATCCATCTGGACGCCGATGTGCTGGACCCCTCCGTGATGCCGGCGGTGGACAGTCCCGACCCCGACGGCCTGTCCACCGACGAACTGCGGGCGCTGCTCGGCCCGTTGGCGGCCTCCCCGCGCTGCGTGGGGATCGACGTGGCGATCTACGACCCGGACCGCGACCCCGACGGCTCGGGGGCCGTGCTGCTGGCCGACCTCCTTGAGGGCGTTTTTGCGCAACCCTGACCCCACCCGGTCTCCAGGGGCCCTGGTCAGACCGGCGATCACGTTGTTCCATGGTCAACAGGGGGCCGCCGCAGCCGAGGGGGCCCGGCACGATCTTGCGAGGCAGCCGTGGCCACGAGTGTGCGACGCACCACCCTGACCCTTCCCATGGCCGCCATCGGCCCGGACAACCCCCTGCCCGCCCTGCACGCCCCCGGTGACGTGCACCGCGTCGAGGCCCCCTCGGGCGCCGCCCCGCCACCCGATATGGCGCGACAGCTCCGCTACGAGCCGCTGCGTTCGATCCTGCCCACCCGAAGGCGCGACGGCTACGGCCGGGACCGCCGCAGCACCGACCTCGATGCCCTGGTCATCGAGAACGACCGGCTGCGCGCCACCGTCCTGCCCGGCCTCGGCGGTCGGATCCACTCCCTCCACCACAAGCCCACCGGCCGTGAACTGCTCTACCGCAACCCGGTGGTGCAGCCCGCCGACTTCGCCCTCAACGGTGCGTGGTTCTCCGGCGGCATCGAATGGAACATCGGCGCCACCGGGCACACCACCCTCTCGTGCGCCCCACTGCACGCCGCCCGGGTGCCGGCCCCCGACGGGGGCGAGATGCTCCGGCTGTGGGAGTGGGAGCGGCTGCGCGACCTGCCGTTCCAGGTGGACCTCTGGCTGCCCGACGGCACCGACTTCCTCTACGTGGGCGTGCGCATCCGCAACCCGCACCACCACACCGTCCCGGTGTACTGGTGGTCCAACACCGCCGTCCCCGAGGACGCGCACACCCGCGTACTGGCCCCGGCCGAGGATGCCTGGCACTTCGGGTACCAACGCACCCTGCGACGCGTCCCGGTACCGGAGTCCGAAGGCGCCGACCGGACGTACCCGTTGGGCAGCGAGTTCCCCGCGGACTACTTCTACGACCTGCCCGACGGCGCCCGCCCCTGGATCGCCTCCCTCGACCGTGAGGGCCGCGGTCTGGTGCAGACCTCCACGGACGGCCTGCCCGGCCGCAAGCTCTTCGTCTGGGGCGCCGGACGGGCCGGCCGGCGCTGGCAGCGGTGGCTCACCGCGCCCGGCACCGGCGGCTACGCGGAGATCCAAGCGGGCCTGGCTCGCACCCAGTTGGAACACGTGCCGCTCGATGCCGAAGGCGAGTTCTCCTGGTTGGAGGCGTACGGGCCACTGGCCGCCGATCCCGCGGCGGTGCACGGCGCCGACTGGGCGGCGGCGCGCGACGCCGTCGAGGAACGGCTGGCCGCGACGCTGCCCCGCGCCCAGGTCGAGGACGCCTACGCCGCCTGGCTCCCGTACGCCGACCAGGACCCGAAGGAACAACTGGCGACCGGGTCCGGCTGGGGCGCCCTGGAGGTGGCCCGCGCGGGGTGGGACCTTCCTGGGACGCCGTTTGCCACGGCCACGTTGGGCGCCGAGCAACGGCCCTGGCTGACGCTGCTCAGGACCGGGGAACTGCCGGCCGCCGGCCCGGTACCGGGGCCCGCACCGGTCTCGTCGGCCTGGCGCGATCTCCTGGAGTCCGCGCACCCGGGGCCGGCCGTCGAGTACCATCTCGGGCTCGCCCAGTGGCACGCCGGGGACCGGGCGCAGGCCGTCCGCAGTTGGGAGCGGGCGCTGGCGCACGGTGCCGGATGCCTGCCGCTGTACTGCCTGGCCGTCGCCGAGTACATCGCTGGCGAAACCGGGCACGCCGCCGACCGGTTCACCGAGGGCTTCGCCTGCGTCGTGCGGTCGGCCGCGTCCGACGATCCGGCGACCGCCCGGCCCTGGCGAGAGGTCCTGCCGGCCTTCGTCCGGGAGGCGATTCCCGCGCTGCTGGCGGCCGAACGCGCCGATGGCGCCGCGGAGATGCTGGCGGCGCTGAGCCCGGCCGAGCGCGCGGGTGGTCGCTTCCGCTTGCTGGCGGCACGGGTGTTGCTCGCCCAGGGGCGGCCGCGGGAGGCTCGCGAGATCTTCGACGAGGGCTTCGAGATCGCCGATCTGCGGGAGGGCGACGAGGTGCTGAGCGACACCTGGTATGCCATCGCCGAACGGCTGGTGGCGGGGGACGGCCCGATCGACGCGGAGACCGCCGCGCGGGCACGGGCGGAGCATCCGCTGCCGGAACGCTACGAGTTCCGGATGCGACCGACGGACACGGCGTAGCGGTCGCGCGCGGCGGCGGGACGGGGCGTTGCCCCAACCTGGCCCGCCGCGCGCGCAATTGGCATATGCCAGTTGGAAAAGATCGCGACGGTTTGGAATCTTCGCGGATCGTCACGCGTTGTGACGGTCATGAAGGTAATTACCACGAACAGTTATGGCGGCCCCGAGGTTCTCACCTACTCCGAGCAGCCCGATCCCAAGATGGCACCCGACTCGGTGCTGATCCGAGTGAAGGCGGCCGGCGTCAATCCGGTCGACTGGAAGATCGTCGCGGGCTATCTGGACAGTCTGATGTACGTTCACTTCCCGCTAGTCCCCGGCTGGGACGTGGCGGGAGTGGTCGAAGAGGTCGGCGTCGACGCCACCGAGTACGCGGTCGGCGACGAGGTCATGGGCTGCGTCCGCAAGGACGAGGTCCAGCACGGCACTTTCGCCGAGTTGGTCGCCGCCCCCGTGCGGACCCTGGCGCGCAAGCCTGCATCGCTCAGCTGGCAGCAGGCCGCCGGGCTCCCGCTCGCCGGGCTGACGGCCTATCAATCCCTCAAGCGGGCCCGGGTGCGGGAGGGCGACCTCGTGCTGGTGCACGCCGCCGCTGGCGGGGTCGGTTCACTGGCGGTCCAGATCGCGGTCGCCGAGGGGGCCCGTGTGATCGGCACGGCCAGCGAGCGCAACCACGAATTCCTGCGGTCCCTGGACGCCGAGCCGGTGGCCTACGGCGACGGACTGGCGGAGCGGGTGCGGGCCCTGGCGCCCCAAGGCATCGACGCCGCCCTGGACTTCGTCGGTGGCGGGGCCGTGGAAGTCTCCCAGGAGTTGCTGAAGGACCGCAGCAGAGTGGTGTCGATCGCCGACGGCGACGTCAGAGCAAAGGGCGGCCATGCGGTCTGGGTCAGACCGGACGCCGCCGACCTGAGTGCACTGGGCATCCTCGCGGACGCCGGAAAGCTCACCGTCCCGATCGAGACGGTGCTTCCGCTACAAGAGGCCGCGGAGGCGTTCCGGCTCAGCATGGCGGGCCGGGCCCGAGGCAAGATCATTCTGGAGGTGTGAGAGGTCGCCAGATGCGAGCGCGCGAGCGGTGGTGCGCGACGGATGTCGGTTGAGGACCGGCCCTAGCGGATCGTGTCGTCATGTCGTCGACACGGGCGGGCGCAGTGGGGCGCGCCGCGGACGCGCCACTGCTTGGCGTGGAGGGAGGTGCGTAGCCAACGCGAAGGAAACTACCCGGTGTTGGGCTCAACATCGCACCCAACGCCGCACCAAACCCTGCACCCAACACCACGCCGCCGGCGCCCTCGGATGCCACGCATCGCGTTCCCGGCTGTCGGGCTCGGGGAGATGGCGAGATGCGGCGAGACGCGGTGTGCCGAGGCGAGGTGTGGCATAGCGCGGCGAGGTGGCGAGTCGCGAGAGCGTGAGAGGGGGATGACGTGAAGTGGGATGAGTGGTCGGCCGGGTGGGGCCGGGCTCAGCTGATCTGGACGCGGTCGACGTACTCGAAGATCGATCCGTCGGGGTGGCGGGCCACCACGTTCCGACCGATGGGGGTGCTCAGTGGTCCGGCGATGATGTCCGCGCCTACCGCGGTGAGGTCGTCCACCGCCGCGTCGACGTTCTTGACGGCGATGGTCGCGGTGATCTTCCGGAGTACCGACAGTTCCGCCTCGGGACCGCTCATCAGGAAGAAGCACCCGACCGCCGCTACCGCCACCCCGCCGCGCTGGAAGCGGATCGCCTCGGCGCCGGTCAGCCGTTCGTAGACCGTGACCGCGGCATCGAGATCGCCGACACATACCCGAAGTGAGGTCCCCAGAATGTCCATATGAATCAGCCTAGTTGGGCGGCCTGCGACTACGCGAACCTTGGCGACGGCGTGACCGCGATGTGGTCGTGCGGTGGAGGCGGGGTGGCGGAGGCGTCGTGCTGACGTCAGGCAGCTACAGCTGACGTTGGGCACTTACGTCAGACCCGGCAGAGGAGTTCGCCGTGCAGCATGGCGAACCATCCGTCCTCCCGGGCGCCCCACTCCCGCCAGGCCGCGGCGATACGGGTCAGGTCGTCGTCGGTGGCGTGCCCGCCGTCGATCGCGATCTTGGCGTAGGAGGAGGCGACCGTTCGCTCCGCCCACAGTTCGGACCACCAGTTCCGCTCTTCGGGGGTCTGGTAACACCAGGCGCTCGCCGTCGCGGTGATGTTCTCCGGCGGGATGCCGGCCTGGCGTGCCCAGGCGTGCAGTTGGCGTCCGGCGTCGGGCTCGCCGCCGTTGGCGCGGGCCACCCGGTGGTAGAGGTCCAGCCAGTCGGCCATGCCCTCGACCTCCGGGTACCAGGTCATGGTGGCGTAGTCCGAATCGCGGACGGCGATGATGCCGCCGGGCTTGGTGACGCGGCGCATCTCCCGCAGGGCCTGTACGGGATCGCCTACGTGCTGGAGGACTTGGTGGGCGTGGGTCACGCAGAAGGTGTCGTCCGGGAAGTCCAGGGCGTGGACGTCACCGACCGTGAAGCGGACGTTCTCCACGCCGCCGGCGGCGGCCGTGGCGCGGGCCTGGTCCAGGACGGCGGGGGCGTGTTCCAGGCCGGTGACCTGGCCGTCCGGCACCAGGGCCGCCAGGTCGGCGGTGATGGTGCCGGGGCCGCAGCCGATGTCCAGGATCTGCATGTGAGGGAGGAGGGAACCCAGCAGATATCCGGCGGAGTTGGCGGCGGTGCGCCAGCTGTGCGAGCGCAGTACGGACTCGTGGTGGCCGTGGGTGTATACGGCGGATTCCTGCGGCATGGACGGCTCCTTCGCGAACATCGGGGGCGGTCCGCACGAGGCCATGGCGGACCACGGCCGGGTGCGGATGCCCTGCGGCGTGTTGCATCCACACGGTACGCCGGCGTCTCGCATGACGAGAGATGCGTCTTGCGATATGGACGAGGGGGCCGGGAGGTGGTGGTGGAGGAGGCGGGGCGGGTGGGCGCGGGGGAGGGGGAGGGGAGTCGGGGCCTAGGAGGGGGAAGTGGCCTGCCGTTCAAGCGAGTTGGCCAGTCCAACGCGTCAGTCAGTCGGTCAGTTGCGGAGGAGGCGATACACCGTCAGGGCCTCGGTTTCCTTGTCCAGGGTCAACTCTCCCGGGAACATGGCCACTTCGCCGTCGTAGGCGAGGGGTGTGCCGCCCCGGAGGCTGCTGAGGCGTAGGCGGGGGAGGCGGGCCTCGCCCAGGAGGGGGGAGCTGTGCGGGGTGCCGAGCAGGGCAGCGAGGAGCAGGCGGGTGCCGGCCAGGCGGCCGCCGTGGACCACCCGGACGTCGAGCACGCCGTCGGCCAGGTCGTGTCGGCGTACGGGCGCGGTGCCCAGGCCGCGGTACTGGCAGTTGCCGACGAACAGCAGCCAGACGGTGCGGCGTTCGCCGTTGATCTCGATGCTCAACGGTGCGGCGGAGCGCAGCACTTCCCATGCCGCGAGGACTCCCGCGGGCCAGGGCCCGATCCGGTGGGCCCACCGTTCCCGGATGCGTACCAACTCCGGGTAGACGCCGATGGAGAAGGTGTTGAGGAAGTGGTGGCCCTCCTGGTGCGGCTCGGCGCGGAAGCGGGCCACGTCGACCGCGACGGCCTCGCCGCTCTCCACGGCGCGCGCCGCCTCCGCGTGGGTCTCGATCCCCAGGTCGTAGGCGAAGTGGTTGAGGGTGCCGCCCGGGAGGACGGCGAGGGGTAGGCCGTGCCGCATCGCGACCGCGGCCGCCGCGTTGACGGTGCCGTCGCCGCCGAGCACCCCAAGGGCACCGCCCTGCGCCCCGGCCTGTGCGGCGGCCTCCGCCAACGCCTGGTCCATCGGCGGTCCGTCCGGGCCGCCGCACACCGTCACTTCGGCGTGCGGCAGCACCCCGTGCACCTCCGCGGCCCGGTCGGGGCGCGGGCCCGAGCGTTGCCCGGAGGCCGCGTTGGCGACCACGAACAGCCCGCGCCCGCCGGGCAGGGCGGGCGCCTCGGCGCGCGGCCGGGCGGGCGGGGCCAGTTGGGCGCGGGTCGGCGCGGCACCGCGGACGGCGAACGCCGCGCCCACGCCGAGCGCGGCGCCCGCCAGTACATCGCCCGGATAGTGCACGCCGGTGTAGACCCGGGAGAACGCCACGGAGGCGGCGAGCGGCGCGAGCGTCAGTCCCCACCACTTGTTCTCGAAGGCGACGCCGGTGACGAAGGCGGCGGCCGAGGCCGCGTGCCCGGAGGGGAAGGAGGAGGTGAACGGCTGGCGGCCGAGTTGGCGCACCACGGGGACGGCGTCCAGTAGGGGGCGTGCGCGGCGCACGGAGCGTTTGCCGAGGGTGTTCACGGTTGCGGAGGCCACGGCCAGGGAGGCCACCCCGCGCACGGCGGCGCGGCGCGCGGGCCGCCCGCCGAACGCCGCCGCCCCCGCCGCGATGCCGAACCACAACAGCCCGTGATTGGCGCTGCGGGTCAGCCGCGGCAGTACGCGGTGGGCGCCGGGCCAGTCGCGGGAGGCGATCCGGTCGAAGGCCCACTGGTCGAGGTTGCTGACGAGCGTTCGCTTGCGCATGGGTCACCTGTACCCCCGGTGCGGGCGGGGCAGTCTGGCCCGAGAGGGGGCTGGAGGCGGGTTGAGTGGGCGAGGGGTGGGGCTGACGGGGCGGATGAGGCGAGGCAAGATGCGGGGGTAGTTGGGCGTCAGGTGTAGGGCGAGTAGGGGGCGTGGGTGAGCGGGGCGTACGGAGGCGCGGGGGCGTCGGGTGAACGGGCGCGCGGGGTGGTCAGGAGGCGGGCGGACGCCGACCTCGATGCCTGTGTGACGGCGCTCGCGGAGGTGCATGCGCACAGCGGCTACCCGCACCGCTGGCCCGAGGAACCGGCGCGGTGGCTCACCCCTGACGGGCTGTCGGCCGCGTGGGTCGCCGAGGTGGGCGGGGCGGTGCTCGGCCATGCCGCGCTGTGTGGGCGGGAGATCAGCCGGCTCTATGTCTCGCCCCGCGCCCGCGGGTGCGGCCTCGGCGCGCGGTTGATGGCGGCCGTCGAGGCGGAGGCGGCGGTGCGCGGGGTGCGGCTCGTCCTGGAGGTGAAGACCTCCGACGCGTCGGCCGTCGCGCTGTACGAGCGGCGGGGCTGGGCGCGGTGCGGCACCGAGCGGCAGGTGTGGGGCGCGGACGGGGCGGCCGAGGAGGTGGAGGTGTACCGGTACGCGGCGCCGCCGTCGACCGAGCGGGAGCCGAACACGTAGCGGGATGGCCGTACCGTGTGCCCCGGCGTGGCGCGGTCACCCTCCGGGGACGTGTCGTCCGCCGTCGCCACCGCGGTGATCTGCGAAGGTGGTCGGGGCCGTTCATCATGTGATGGGCCCACGATCGACCGGCCGCCGTGGAGTGGAGGTACGGATGCAGCGGACCGCGCCGGATCCGCAGCGGGAGCCGGAGCCGGCCCCGCCGGTGGGGTTGCCGGTCCTCCCGGAGCTCGCCGCGCACCTCTCCGCCGCCGCCGACCGCACCGCCCCCGAACCCCCCGGTGGCTCCGCCTCGCTGCGCGCCGCCGCCTGTGGCTACTGGGAGCGCCGCGGCCTGCACACCCCCGACGACCGGGTGCTCGCCGGCCCGGGGGCGTCCGTCCTGCTGCTCGCCCTCTACGCCGCGGTGGACGGGGCAGTGCTGCTCCCGCGGCCCTGTTCACCTTGGTACGCGCCGCCCGCCCGGTTGCTCGGGCGGGCGGTCCACCTGGCGCCGGTGCCGGCCGAATCGGGCGGGCTGCCGGACCCGTTCGCGCTGTTGGAGACCGTGCGGCGGGCCCGGATGCACGGCGACACCCCGCGCGCCCTGGTGCTGTCCGTCGCCGATGACCCGACCGGCACCTGCCCGCCCCCGGAACAGCTGCACGAGGTGTGCGAGGTGGCGGCCGAGGAGGGGTTGTGGGTGATCAGCGATGAGTCGCGCCGGGATCTGCTGCACGATCCGCACGACACCGTGGTGCTCAGCCCGGCCGAGATGCTGCCCGGTGAGGTCGTGGTACTGACCGATCTGCGGGCCGGGTTGGTGCCCGCCTCCTGGCCAGCGGCGCTGGCCCGTTTTCCGGGTACCCGACGGGGTGCCGTCCTCCGGGACGCGGTGCTGCACACCCTCGCCCGGCTGCGCGCCCCGCTTCCGGGGCCGTTGGCCAGTGCGGTGACCCGGGCGCTCGGCGAACCCGACGCGGTGCGGGAGCGGATCGCGGCCGCCGCCCGGGTATACGGGGCGCTCACCGGTGCGCTGTACCGCACGCTCACCGCGGCCGGCGCGCTGTGCCGCCCGCCGCACGCGGGCAGCTTCCTCTACGCCGACCTCGAACCGCTGCGCCGCCCGCTGGCCGCCCGCGGGATCGCCGGATCCGCCTCCCTGGAACGGGAGTTGGCGCCCTGGGCGGCCCGCGGCGGGCACCACTTCGAGGACGACCCGGACGCGTTGCGGGTGCGCCTGGGGGCGGATCCGCTGCTCGGCGTCGATGGGGGGCAGCGGCAGGGTGTGCTGGATGCGGTGGATCCGCTGGAACTGCCCTACGTGCGGGACGGGCTGAGCGGTTTGGCGAGGACGCTGGCCGAGCTGGGTGGGGTGCGGGGTGGCAGCGGTGATCGGTCGGGAGTGGATCGGCCCGGCGGCATTGCGGGGCCGGGGCCGGGGGCGGAGGCGGGGACGGGCGCCGCGGGTGGGGGCTCGGGTGCGGAAGGGGGCGAGGAGCGCTGAGCGGCCGGGTGTGGGGGCGTCGGGGCGGTGGGGCGCCGGGCCGTCCCGCCCCTCGGCGCCGGCCGTTGGCGCTCCGATGCTCGACCTCGGGGCAGGCCCGCTTCCTCTGCTCCTCTCCCGCTGCCTGCGCTTCTCCCGCTCCTCCGCCACGACTCACCCGCCCGCCCCGTGACTCCGGTTCCGCCCGGCCATCGAATGGAGCTCCTGGATGACCGAACAGACCGAGCGCTCTCTCGCGGGGCGCTCCCTTGACGAGCCGTCCCGTACCGAAGCGTCCCGTACTGAAGAGTCCCGTGCCGAAGCGGCTGGTACCCCGTCTCGTGCCGAGCCGTCGCAGACCGAGTCGTCTCGGGTCGAGGGGCGCCCCGCCGTCGAAGGGGCTGAGGGCCCCAACGGAGGCCACGGGAAAGGTGAGATGGGCGGCGAGATGGGCGGTGAGGGGGATGCCGAGCCGGCCGGCCGCGCCGCGACCGCAGCCCTTCCCGACATCGCACAGCTGTCCGACACCGCACCGCTTCCGGGCTCCGCGCCGCTTCCGGATGTCGTCGCGCCCCCGTTGGTCGAGCCCCGCCCGTTGGTCGAGCCGCGTCCCCTGGGGGAGTTGCGCAGTTGGCCGCGTGACTTCACCGATCGGCTGACCGCGCCGCTGCCCGGTGTCCGGGCGCTGGCCCGGATTGCGCGGGAGGGCAAGCTCCGCCCGGTGCCCGAGACGCTCCAGCAGATCCAGCAACTGCCGTTCGAACCCGGGCCGTTGCCGGACGCCGGACCCTCGACCGTCGCGTTGACCTGGGCCGGGCACGCCAGTTGGGTCATCCGGATCGGAGGGCTGACCGTTCTCACCGACCCGGTCTGGTCCCGCAAGATCCTGGGGACGCCGGCGCGGGTCACGCCCGTAGGGGTCCGCTGGGAGGACCTTCCCCCGGTGGACGCCGTCGTCATCAGCCACAACCACTACGACCACCTGGACGCGCCGACGCTGAAGCGGTTGCCGCGCGACACCCCGTTGCTGCTCCCCGCGGGGCTGGCGTCCTGGGCCCGGCGGCGCAGGTTCACCCAAGTCACCGACCTGGACTGGTGGGAGGCAGTGGAACTGCCCGGCCCCGGTGGCCCGGTGCGGTTCGACTTCGTGCCCGCGCACCACTGGAGCAAACGGACGCTGACCGACACCTGCCGCTCCCTATGGGGCGGTTGGGTACTCACCGCTCCCGATGGGCGGCGGATCCACTTCGCCGGGGACACCGGCTACGGCCACTGGTTCGAGGAGATCGGCAGCCGCTACCGGGGCATCGACCTGACGCTGCTGCCCATCGGGGCGTACGACCCGCGCTGGATGCTGCGCCCGGTGCACACCGATCCGGAGGAGGCGGTTCGGGCCTGTCAGGACCTGGGCGCGCGGTACTTGGCGCCGATGCACTGGTCGACGTTCCTGCTCTCGGCGGAGCCACCGCTGGAGCCGCTGCACCGCATCCGGGCCGCCTGGGCGGCCACCGGACGTCCGATGTCGGACCTGTGGGACCTACCGGTGGGGGCGTCGCGGGAGTTGGAGCCGAGGGGGAGGGAGTCGGGAGCCGCCGAATCGGGGGCCGTCGAGTCGAGGGGCGTCGGGTCGATGCCGGGCGAGTCCGGAGTGGGGGAGTCGGCGGCGGTGGAGCCGCGGGTGGGGGAGGGGCGCTGAGGCGGGCGTCTTGGCAGTTCCCGTCAACCGCGCCCGTCACCCCCGCTGGCCCGTCCGGCGCTCTCGGCGTCGTCCGTGGGTGCCGGTCGGAGGCGGCGCCAGGCGGCCGGGGCGGCGGTGAAGAGGACCGTCAGGCCGATCGCCGCGGCCACGCCCTGCCAGGGTTCGCGGAACAGCGAGCCGCCGAGCAGGCCGATCAGTTGGTAGGTCGCCGCCCAGGCCAGGCAGGCCGGGAGGTCGCCGCGGGCGAACCGGCGGGGCGGCATCGCGGCGAGCAGGCAGGCCAGCATCACCGGGATCCGGCCGGCCGGTACGAGGCGGGAGAGCACCAGCACCAGGACGCCGTGCTCCCGTAGTTGGCGCTGTGAGTGGGCCAGGCGCTCGGGTGCGGCGCGGTCCCGTAGGCGGGCCAGCCAGCGCGAGCCGTTACGGGAGGTGAGGCCGCGGCGCCCGAGCCAGTACAGGCCGAGGTCCCCGAGGAACGCGGCGCCGGACGCGACCACGAAGACGAACAACAGGGTCAGCGGCGAGCTGTGGTGGAAGGCGACCGCCGCGGCGGAGCTGACCACCGCGCCGGTGGGGACGACGGGCACCAGCGAGCCCAGCACCACCAGGAGGAACAACGAGGGGTAGCCCACCGCCTGTTGGGTGGATTCCGGTGGGGCGTGGGTGAGCACCTGGTGGAGGCCGTCGGCCAGTGTCGTGGTGGGGGTCATCGGGTGGTCCTCGGGCGTACCGACTCGCCGTGGTCGGGGCGGTGGACGGTCACGTCCGGCGCGATCAGCGCGGCCTGTCGTGCGAACTCCTGGCCCGGCGCGTGGAATTCGTGCGGCCGGACGGCGTCCAGGCCGATCGGCCAGTAGGTGCCGTAGTGGATCGGGACGGCGCTGCACGGCGCCATGAGGGACGCTGCCTGCGCGGCCCGTCGGGCGTCCAGGTGGCCGGGGCCGAGGAACGGCCCCCAGCCGCCCACCGGGAGCAGCGCCACCTCGCACGGCCCGACCTCGTCCGGGAGCTCGGCGAACAGGCCGGTGTCGCCGGCGAAGTAGGTGCGGGCCGTGCCGTGTAGGACGTAACCGAGGGCGGGGACGCGGTGCGGTCCGCGGGGGAGCCGCCGGCCGTCGTGCGCCGCCGGCACCGCGCGGACGGTCGGGGCGAGGGGGCCCGAGGCGAGGCGGCACTCCTCGCCGGGGCCGAGTTCGGTGAGCGGCAGGCCGCGGGCCGCGGCGACCCGGCGCAGGCCCGGTACGGCGGCCGGTGCGCCGCGCGGCACGATCAGCCGGGTGCCGGGGGCGAGTCGGGCCAGCGAGGGTGGGTGCAGATGGTCGGCGTGCAGGTGGGAGATCAGGACCGCGTCGGCCCGGGCCGCGGCGGGCGGCGGCAGCGCACCTCGGCGGCGGCGCAGGTGGGCGAGGCGCGCGACGAACAGCGGGTCGGTCAGCACCCGCACGCCGGCGTCCTCGATCGTCACCGTGGCATGTCCCCACCAGGTGATCTCCACCGCCATGTTCCGTCCGCCTTCCGGTCGGGTGGGGCGCCGGTGCCGGTCGCCCTGCCGGTTCCCTCCGGGCCCCTTCCGCTGCCCTTCGATCCTCTCCCATCCGTCTCGCCTCTCCGTATGGAGGGGCGGTGCCGAGGCCCTCCCGTTGGCGCGTCCCCGGGAGCGCCGACCCCAGGGGGCGCCGCCCTACCGCGGTGGCCGCCCGCTTTATGACAGCCGGCCGCTTTGATGACACCCTTGGCCGGAATGCCCGCCCGGCCGGTGTGGCGGGCCGGAGCGCAGAGGACGGGACGGCGTGCGGACCCCGCGGTGGAAGGCGCTCGGCGGCGCGCTGCTGAGGGTGCTGGCCGTCTGGGCGGTCTCCAGTCTGACCCTGTTGGTGCTGGCCGCCGTGCTGCCCGACTTCCGGCTCCAGGCCAGCGGCGGGGACAGCCTGACCCGGACCGCGTTGACCGCCGCGCTGGGCGCCGGCGCGTTCGGCCTGCTCAGCGCGCTGGTGTGGCCGCTACTGGTGCGGGCGTTGCTGCTGGTGCCGGCGTTGGTGCTCGGGCTGTTGGTGTTCTTCCTCAACGGCTCGTTGCTGCTGGTGGCGCTGAGCCTGATCCCGGCGGGCCGCGGGCAGACCACCCCGGAGACCGCGACGATCGTCGCCGCCGCGATGTCCGCGGCGTCCTCGGCGACCTCCACCTTCCTGGCGGTCCGTAACGACGAGGCGTACCGGCGCCGGCTGGTGCGGCTGGCCGGCCGACGGGGACGGCGGGCCGCCGCGGACCGCGTCCCGGCCACACCGGGCACCGTCTTCCTCCAGCTCGACGGCGTCGGCCACGACGTCCTCGTGGCGGCGGCGAGCGGCGAGCGGCCCCTGATGGAGACCGTCGCCGGCTGGCTCGGCAGCAGCCACCGGGTCACCGAGTGGCACACCGACTGGTCCAGCCAGACCGGCGCCAGTCAACTCGCCATCCTGCACGGCAGCAACGAGGACCTGCCGGCGTTCCGTTGGTACGAGAAGGAGACCGGCGACCTCGTCGTCAGCAACCGGCCCAGCAGCGCCGCGGAGCTCCAGCGCCGGGCCGTCGCGCGCACCGGCGACGACGGGCTGCTGGCCCAAGACGGCGCCAGCCGCGGCAACCTCTTCAGCGGCGGCGCCGACCAGGTCGCCCTGGTGATGTCGGTGGCCGCCCGGCGCGACCGGCGCAACCGCTCCCGGGCCGGCTACTTCGCCTACTTCTCCGACCCGGCCAACGCCACCCGCACCGCGGTCTCCTTCGTCGCCGAGGTCCTTCGGGAGATCGGGCAGGCGTTGCGCAGCCGCTGCCGCCGCGAGCGGCCGCGGGTCAGGCGCGGCGGGCTGTATCCGGTGATCCGGGCGTTCGCGACCGTCGTGGAGCGGGACGTGGTGGTCGCGGCGGTGGCCGGCGACATGCTGGCCGGCCGCACCGCGGTCTACGCCGACCTCGTCGCCTACGACGAGGTGGCGCACCACTCGGGCCCCGGGCACCGCGACACCCACCAGGTGCTGCGCCGCCTGGACCGCTCCCTCGCGCTGCTCGCCAAGGCGGCCCGGCACGCGCCCCGCCCGTACCGCATCGTGCTGCTCTCCGACCACGGGCAGAGCCCCGGCGCGACCTTCCGGGACCGCTACGGGCTGACCCTGGGCGACCTGGTGCGCGCGGGCTGCGGGCTGCCGGTGCGGCGGCGGGCTGGCCGCACCCCCAGTGGTGCCGAGGCGCGGGAGGCGGCGCGGGCGGCGCTCGGCCGGCCCGAGGGGTCCGCGGACGGCGACCGGCGCGGGGCGCAGCCCGTCGTCCTCGCCTCCGGCAACCTCGGCCTGGTGTCGTTCCCGGACGTCCCTCATCGGATGACCCGCGAGGAACTGGACCGCCGGCACCCCGCGCTGCTCGGTACGCTCGCCGGCCACCCGGGCATCGGCTTCGTGCTGGTCCGCTCGGCGGCGGACGGTGCGGTGGTGCTGGGCCCGGAGGGCGGCGAGCACCACCTGGACACCGGACGGGTCATCGGCGCCGACCCGTTGGCGCCGTTCGGACCCGGTGCGGCCGACGCGGTCCGCCGCACCGACCGCTTCCCGCACGTCGCCGACCTCATGATCAACTCCGCCTGCGATCCGGCGACCGGCGCGGTGCACGCCTTCGAGGAGCAGATCGGCTCGCACGGCGGCCTGGGCGGCCCGCAGAGCCGGCCGTTCCTGCTGTGGCCCACGGAGCTGACCCCGCCGGTCCCGGACGGGGCTCCGCTGGTTGGTGCCGAGCAGATCCACCGGGTGCTGCGCCGCTGGCTGCGCGAGGGGGACGGCCCGGAAGTACCCGTCGCGCCGCGTTCGCACCGGGTCGACCTGCCGGAACGGCCGCTCTGACGGACGGCGGACGACCTGCGGCGAAGGGCCGGGCCGCCGAAGGTTTTTTCCGTCGCACCCGCCCCCCGCGGGACAAAAATCGGTGATTTTGCGGGGGCCCTCAGGTCACCGAACATGGCGTGTCCCGGCAAACCCGGGTGCACAGCACGATGAGAGGCCCACCACGCCATGCAAGACCGGCACACCCGCCGTTTCGGTCTGGGAACAGCCACCGCCCTGGTGATCGGGAACATCATCGGCGGCGGGATCTTCCTGCTGCCGGCCTCGGTCGCCCCCTTCGGCACCATCAGTCTGGTCGCCTTCGGCATCCTCACCCTGGGCGCGCTCTGCCTCGCCCTGGTCTTCGGCAAACTGGCGCGGCGCCATCCGGACACCGGCGGGCCCTACATCTACGCCCGCGAGGCGTTCGGCGACTTCGCCGGCTTCCTCTCGGCCTGGTCGTACTGGACGATGTCCTGGGTCAGCAACGCCGCGCTGGCGGTCGCCGCCGTCGGCTATGTGCATGTGCTCTTCCCCGGCCACGAGTCCCCGACCACCGACCTCCTGGTGGCGCTGGCCGCGCTGTGGCTGCCGGCCCTCGCCAACTTCGCGGGCACCCGCTACGTCGGCGCGGTCCAACTGGTCTCCACGGTCCTGAAGTTCGTGCCGCTGCTGCTCATAGCCGTCGCCGGGCTGTTCTTCTTCGACCCGAAGAACATCGGGGCGTTCCACGCCGGCAGCGGCAGCATGCTGGGCGGGCTCTCCGCGTCCGCCGCGATGCTGCTCTACAGCTACCTGGGCGTGGAGTCGGCCACGATGAGCGCCGGCGAGGTCCGCGACCCCGAGCGCAACGTCGGCCGGGCCACCGTCCTGGGCACCCTCGGCGCCGCCGTGGTCTACCTGCTGGGCACCCTCTCGGTCTTCGGCTCCGTCCCGCACGACAAGCTGGTCCACTCCAAGGCGCCGTTCTCGGACGCGGTGGACGCGATGTTCGGCGGCCACTGGGGCGGTGCGGTCATCGCGGCCGCCGCGGTGATCTCCATCCTCGGGGCGCTCAACGGCTGGACGCTGATGAGCGCCCAGTCCCCGTACGCCGCCGCCAAGGACGGCCTCTTCCCGGCGGTGTTCCTCAAGAAGCGGCGCGGGGTGCCGACCTTCGGCGTGCTGGCCGCCGCGGTGCTGGCCTCCGCCCTCACGGTGAACAACTACCTCGGCGGCGGCAGCGCCGGCGTCTTCGAGACCCTGGTGCTGATCACCACCTTCTCGGCCACCGTGCCCTACCTCCTCGCGGCCGCCGCGCAGATCTACTTCCTGTTCACCGACCGCCGCGACCGGGTCCGCCCCGGCCGCTTCGTCCGCGACCTGACCATCGCCCTGGCGGCCTTCGGCTTCACCTTCTGGCTGGTGGCCGGCGCCGGTTACCAGGCGATCTACCAGGGCGTGCTGTTCCTCTTCGCCGGCATCCTGGTCTACGCGCTGCTGGCGGCCCGCCGGGCCGGCCGCGGGCGTCGCCCGCAGGACGCGACGGAGGGCGCGGCCGAGGACGCGGCTGCCAAGGCGACCGTGGACGCCCCGGCGGAGCCGGTCGCCGCGACCACCGGCCCGGCCACGCACTAGCCGCCCCGTCCGCCCGCCCCTCCGGGCCCCTCTGCCCCTGGCCGCACCCCTGCGACCAGGGGCATTACCTTGCACGTAATCGCGGCTGGCGCCCCGCTCCGGCAGAGTCAGGGCATCGGTTCACGGGCCGGCGCACTCCGGCCCGTGGATCGGTGCCGACGCGGTACTGACGTGGTGCTGATGCACCGTCAGTCGCCGGTGGTCGGCCGGATCCCGGCCTCGTCCCGAGCCGGATCCGTACCGGATGTCACGACGGATACCACCAGGAGTTCGAGATGTCGCAGCAGGTGCAGCAGGGCGCTTCTAGGCCGGCCCTCGACCACGCGGCCGCCGCCGAGCGGTACTTCGAGGCGTGGAACGCCACCGAGGAGGGCGCGCGGGCCAAGGCCGTCGCCGCGGCGTTCGCCGAGGGGGCCACCTACACCGATCCGCTGGTCGAGGTCGCCGGGCACGACGGGCTCGGGGCGGCGATCGCCGGGGCGCACCAGCAGTTCCCCGGCTTCGTGTTCCGGCCGCTGGGCGCGGTGGACGGCCACCACGACATCGCGCGGTTCGGCTGGGAGTTGGTCGCGCCGGACGGGTCGGCGCCGGTCGCCGGCTTCGACGTGGTGCGGCTGGCCGCGGACGGGCGGATCAGCGCGGTGCTCGGCTTCCTGGACCGCGTCCCGACGGCCTGAGCGGCCTCACCCGGCCACCTCGCGCAGATAGGCGGCCGTTTCGGGGTCGGCGGGCAGGAACGCCTCCAGCGCCAGCTCCGAAACGGTCACGTCCATCGGTGTGTTGAAGGTGGCGATGGTGGAGAGGAAGGACAGCACGGTGCCGCGGTGCTCGATCACCAACGGCAGGGCGAGCGGCGGGTGTTCGCCCGAGGCGGCCCCCGTCCGCCCGCCGTCCGGCAGGGGATAGCCGCTGACCTCCTCGTACAGCGCGCGCAGCGGGGCGGACCGCAACAGCGCCAACTGGCGGTCCAGTTGGCCGAAGAGGTGCTCGCGCCACTCCGGGAAGTTGCGGATGCGGGGCGCCATGCCGCGCGGGTGGAGGGTGATCCGCATGGCGTTCATCGGCGGCCGCAGCAGTTCCGGGGCGACGCCGTCCAGGAGTACCGTCATGCCCTGGTTGGCGGCCTGGACGTGGTACGTCCCGTCGCACACCAGGGCGGGGTACGGCTCGTAGCCGGCCAACAGGCGCTCCATGCCGGCCCGTAGGGCGGACATCGACGGGTCGTCCAACGGGGTCTCGGGGAAGGCGGGGGCGTAACCGGCCGCGATCAACAGGGCGTTGCGCTCCCGGACCGGGACGTCGAGGTGCTCCGCCAGCCGCAGCACCATCTCCTGGCTGGGGCGGGCGCGGCCGGTCTCGATGAAGCTGATGTGGCGGGCGGAGGAGTCGGCGCGCAGCGCCAGTTCCAGCTGGCTGATCCGGCGCCGGTCGCGCCATTCCCGCAGCAGGGCGCCCACTCCCGTGGCTACCGGCGCGGAGGCCGTGGCAGTCGTCATGACCGGGACGGTAGCCGAACGAGTGGCGCTACTGACGGTAACTTCGGGGATCGGGAGGGTATACGGCCCGCGGCGCGCGCCGCGGGCGGGCGCGGAACCGCCGCGGCCGTGACAGGCTGGAAGGGCCGCCCCGGCGGCGACCCGTTACCCCGGCGGAAGGCGAGCGTGATGAGCGCACAGGTGGCACCACTCGACGCGTCGGAGATCCAGGACCGCCTCCTGGAGCTGCCCGACTGGCGTGCCGACGGCGACCGGCTGCGCCGCAGTTACCGCTTCGACCGGCACTTCCAGGCCGCCGCGATGGTCATCCACATCGCCCAGATCCAGGAGGAGTTGGGCCACCACGCCGAACTCACCCTGGGCTACAACCAACTGGCCATCACGGTCAACACCCACAGCATCGGCGGCCGGATCACCTACCTCGACTTCGGCCTGGCCCGCCGCATCGAGGAGATCGCCGCCGGGCACGGCGCCCGCTGACCGGCCGCCCCGTCCGTCCCCGTCAGCTCGGGCGGCGCGGCCGGACGACCCGCCCGGCGCGCGCCAACTCCACGTTGAACTGCGCCCCCGACAGCAGCGACAGGTTCGAGAACCACAGCCAGATCAGGAACACCACCGATCCCGCCAGTGACCCGTACAGCCGGTTGAAGGTGCCCACGTACGAGGCGTAGAACGCGAAGCCCGCCGACGACACCAGCCACAACAGCACCGCCACCACGCCCCCCGGCACGGCCCTGCGCAACCCCCGGGAACTCGGCGGCCCGGACCGGAAGAGCACCATCGCCAACACCGTCGCCAACACCAGCAACAGCGGCCACTGCAAGACGTTCCACAACGTCTCGCCCGTCTCGCCGAGGCCCAGCGCCCGCCCCAGTGCCGACGCCACCGGCCCGCTCACCAGCAGCGCTACCGCACTGCTGATCAGCAGCGCCATCAGCAGGAGCGCCGTCACCAGGATGCGCGGCGCCTTCCGCCACGGCGGCCGGTCGTCCTTCACCCGGTGCATCGCGTGCAACGCCCGCCGGAACACCGCCAGATAACTGCACGACGACCACAACGCGCTGACCGCGGCGCCGCCCACCACCACCCAGGCGGCGGCCCGTTGCTGCGCCATCACCACCAGCGCATGCCGGACCGTCGCGCCCGACTCGGCCGGGGCGATCGAGCTCAGCCGATTGATCAACTGCTCGGTGCCGGCCGGATCGGCGAGCCCGATCAGCGAGATGGTGACGATCGCCGACGGCAGCAGCGCCAGCACCGAGTAGTACGTCAGGCTCGCCGCGTAGTCCGTCAGGTCGTCGTGCCAGACCGACAGCGGGGTGCGGCGCAGTGCCGTGCGGTACCGCTGCCAGGCCGTCCGGCGGGCCGGCCGCTTTGGCCTGATCCGCACCGGAGCGTCGGACGGCGCGGTCTCAGCCCCCATGCCGGACCCCCGCCGTCCCGGCCCGCCGCCGCGCGACCCTCCGCATACCGCTCCCGCCCATGTCGTATCCGCCCTCAGTGCCGAACTGGCCCGGCATCGTCCCGGACCTAGCCCCTGCATCATCCCCCGCGGCGGCGCCGACCCGCGACGAGACCGGGGTCCGGCCGCCCGGCCGGCAACGGCGCACGGCGGCATCAGCCGAGCGGCAGGGCCCGCCACGGGGACGCCGGATCCTGCGTCAACACCCGGTGCAGATGGACCGTCTCGGCGTACGCGGGCCCGAACCAGCCGTTGTCGAACGCCAACACCCGCCCCAGCGCATACCCCGCGGCGAACTCCTCCCACGAGCCGTAGACCTCCCCGGCCCGGGCCAACACCCGTGCCACCGCCTGCTCGGCCTGCGGCGGTGCGCACCACCGCGCGCCCAGCCCCCAGCGGACCAGGGCGACCGCGTGCGCCAGGTCCAGCGCCACCACGGACCCCACCCGGCCGTCCGCCGACAGCAGCCCGTCCGCCCGGAACCGCTCCTCGTACCGGCCCACCAACTCCGGTACGGCGGGCGCCTCCCCGCCGTCCCCAGCGGCCCGGGCGCGCAACGCCGCCTCCGCCTCCGCCGGGACGAACGCCCCGCCCAGCATCTGCTCGAACCGCTGCTGCCAGCCCGCCGGATCCGTCACCGACCACTGTGTGCGCAGCGTCTCGGCGTCCGTCGAGTAGTCCAGGAACGCGGTCCCCAACTCGTTCCACGGCACGCTGTGGTGCACCGCCAGCGGCGCCCCGCAGGCCAGCCCCTGCGCCAACGGACCGTGCAGCGGCCCTCCGTAGTGCGTCACCAACAAGCCGCCCGGCCGCGCCCCGAGCTGCGCCCTCGTCTGCATCCAACGGCCGCGGTGCGCGGGCGTCGCGCGCAGGTAGGCGGCGAACGGGGTGCCCGGATTGACCGCCAACTGCCACTTGTCGTTGGGCCAGTCCTGGGCGAACTCCTCGACCGTCACCCGGTCGAAAAACCGCTGCGGCTCCCACGCCGGCAGCATGCCGCGCGTCAGGACGGGAATGCACTTACCGGCCGCCACCGGATCGTCGTAGACGGGCAGCGGGTCCTGACCCTGTTGCGGGACCGCCAGATACAGATCCTCGCCGGCGATCGCCGCTATCTGACCGCCCTCGTCCCCACGTGCCGTCGCTTCGTACAGCCGCCGCTCGGTCTCCGTCGGCGGCATCCATCCCGGAGTAACCACAGGCCAAGACCCTACGGTGGTCCCGACCCCGGCCGTCACCAGGGGCGGTGGACGGCGCCACCGGAGAGGCCCGCCGCTTGCCGGAGCACACCCCGTACCGGAGGCTCAATCCCATGAGCAGTCACGACCGCCCCGCGCCCGGCCGCCACGCCAGCGACCACGGCGGCGCCACCATCGACTGGGAGGTGCTCGGCCCGTACCTCGAACGGGGCGCCGAGATCCAGACCCCGCTCCACGAACAGGTCGCCGACTGGCTGCGCGAACTGCTCTCCGCCACCGGGCCTGACGACCGATCAGCGACGGCCGGCGGGCCGACCCGGCCGGTGACCGTGCGACGCATCCTCGACGTCGGCAGTGGCCCGGGGGTCGTGAGCTGCCTGCTGGCCCGGGCCTTCCCGGGCGCCGAGGTGTGCGCGGTGGACGCCACCGAGGCGCTGCTGGCCCGCGCCCAAGCCCGCGCCGAACGGCTCGGTCTGGCCGACCGGATCCACACCCACTGCGCGGAGGTTCCGCACGGCCTCGACCCGCTCGGCGGCGCCGACCTCATCTGGTCGAGCAAGGCGCTGCACCACGTCGGGGACCAACGCGCCGCGGTGGCCGCCCTCGCCGGCCATCTGCGCCCCGGTGGCCTGCTGGCGATCGCCGAGGGCGGCCTCGCCCCGCGCTTCCTTCCCCGCGACCTCGGCATCGGCCGCCCGGGGCTCCAGGCCCGGCTGGACGCGGCCGCCGAGGAGTGGTTCACCGAGATGCGGGCGGCGCTGCCCGACGCCACCGACGTCCTGGAGGACTGGCCCGCCTTCCTGGCCAACGCCGGGCTGTGCACCCCGAGCACCCGCAGCTTCCTGCTGGACCTGCCGGCCCCGCTCTCCGCCGACGCCCGCCGCCACCTCCAGGCCACCCTCGGCCGCGCCGTCGACTCCTACAGCGACCGGCTGGACCCGGACGACCTCAGCACCCTCACCCGCCTCACCGACCCCCACGACCCCGCCGGCGTCACCCGCCGCCCGGACGTCTTCCTGCTCTCCGCCCAAACGGTGCACACCGCACGCGCACCGGAGCGGTGAGCCGGCGCCCGACCGCTGGGCCGCTTCAACCGGGGCTGATCGCCGCCCACTTGACGAACGACGGCCCCGACTCGACCCTCACGCCTCCGACTTGGGGTGGATCACGGCGAAGACCGCGCCCTGCGGGTCGGCCAGCACCGCGATCCGGCCGGCGAACATGTCGAAGGGTTCCAGGACCACCCCGCCGCCGGCCTTGTTGGTCTTGGTGACCGCCGCATCGGCGTCCGTCACCGCGAAGTACGTCAGCCAGTGCGAGGGCGTGTCGGCCGGCAGGTGCTCCGGCATCGGTTGCATGCCGCCCACGGGGTGGCCCGCCACCTGGAGCGTGTCGTAGTGCTCGACGCCCTCCGCCGCGGCGGGCTCCAGGCCGAAGGCGGCCCGGTAGAAGGCGGAGGCGGCGGACCGGTCGGTGGTGTTGAGCTCGTTCCAGATCAGCGCGCCGGGTTCGTTGACGGCGCCGGCGCCCCGGAAGTCGACCGGCTGCCAGACGCCGAAGACCGCCCCCGTCGGGTCGGCGGCGATGAACATCCGGCCCAGCGTCATCACGTCCATCACCGGCATCAGCACGGTGCCGCCGGCGGACTCCACCGACCGCTGGGCGGCCTCCGCGTCGGTACAGGAGAGATAGGTGGTCCAGACCGTCGGCGGGGCGGGCTGGTCGCCCATCGCGACCGCCGCCATGATGCCGGCGACCGGCTTCCCGTTCAGCTGGCAGACCGCGTAGCCGCCGACCTCGGGCGGGCCGATCTCGCCGGTCCAGCCGAGGAGATCGCAGTAGAAGTCGATGGCGGCTTGCTGGTCGGGGGCGGAGAGGTCGACCCAACAGGGCGTCCCGGGCGGGTAGGGAGTCGTGACGTCGGACATCGGTGGCCTCCTGGGGGCGCGGGGCGGTGGCTGCTGCCCGCGGCGGTCCTCCGTGACCGGCCGGCACCGCCGGGGCCGCCTCCCTCTCCACGGTTCCCGCCGCCCGCCGAACCCGCCACTCGGGGCTGCCGCGGCCCTGCGCGCCGACGTAACGCCCCATGGTGACGCGCCGGTTACGCTGCGGCGCCGCCCGCCCCGGACGGGACGGACGGCGCCGCAGCATGCCGGGAGACCCGGGCGCCGGCGGCCTGCCGGGCCCGCGGGCCGACGCGCCGCTCAGGCCACGTCGAAGGTGGCCGGGTCGGGGCCGAGGCGGGTGCCGGAGTCCAGGCCTGCCAGCGCCGCCAGGTCGGCGTCGTCCAGCTCGAAGCCGAAGACGTCGAAGTTCTCCCGGATCCGCGAGGGGGTGGCGGACTTGGGGATGACCACGTTGCCGAGCTGGAGGTGCCAGCGCAGGACCACCTGGGCCGGGGTCTTGCCGTGCTTCTCGGCCACCTTGGTGACCGTCGCGTCGGTCAGCAGGCCCTTGCCCTGGCCCAGCGGCGACCAGGCTTCGGTCGCGATGCCGTGCTGGGCGTGGAAGGCGCGGGACTCGGCCTGCTGGAGCTGCGGGTGCAGCTCGATCTGGTTGACCGCCGGGACGATGGAGGTCTCGCCGAGCAGCCGCTCCAGGTGGGCGGGGAGGAAGTTGGAGACGCCGATGGCCTTGGCGCGGCCGTCGGCGTAGATCTTCTCGAACGCCTTGTAGGTGTCGACGTAGGTGTCACGGGCCGGCAGCGGCCAGTGGATCAGGTACAGGTCGACGTACTCCAGGCCCAGCTTGTCGAGCGAGGCGTCGAAGGCGCGGAGGGTGGAGTCGTAGCCCTGCTCGGAGTTCCACAGCTTGGTGGTGACGAAGAGCTCCTCGCGGGCGAGGCCGGAGGCGGCGAGCGCCTTGCCGGTGCCCTCTTCGTTGCCGTAGATCGCGGCGGTGTCGATGCTGCGGTAACCGGCCTCCAGGGCGTGGCCGACGGCGGTGAACGCCTCCTCATCGGGGATCTGCCAGACGCCGTAACCGAGCTGGGGCATCGTGACGTCGTTGTTGAGGGTGATGGACGGAACCGTGTTCACGGGGAATTCGATCCTTACGTCGGCATTGCTTGTTCTTGGGCGACAACGATCATCCGCCGCCGGACATTCCCGCGCACGCCGAGGAAATGCGCCCGTCCCGCCCCGCTCCCCTCACGCCCGGTAGAGCGCGTCCACCTCCGCCGCGTACGCCGCCTCGATCGCCTTGCGCTTGAGCTTCAGCGACGGCGTCAGCAGGCCGTGCTCCTCGCTGAACTGGTTGGCCAGTATCCGGAACGTGCGGATCGACTCGGCCTGCGAGACCAGGGTGTTCGCCGCGACCACCGCCCGCCGGATCTCGGTCTCCAGATCGGGGTCGCGCACCAGGTCGCGCGGCGCCATCTCCGGCTTGCCGCGCATCGTCAGCCAGTGGGTGACCGCCTCCGGGTCCAGGGTGATCAGCGCCGAGATGAACGGCCGGTCGTTGCCCAGGACGACGCACTGGGCGACCAACGGGTGCGCCCGCACCCGCTCCTCCAACGGCACCGGCGAGACCGACTTGCCGCCCGAGGTAACCAGAATTTCCTTCTTACGGCCGGTGATCGTCAGATAGCCGTCCTCGTCCAGGGAGCCGAGGTCCCCGGTGGCGAACCAACCGTCGTGCAGCACCGCGTCGGTCGCCTTGACGTTGTTGTGGTAGCCCTGGAAGATCTGCCCCCCGTAGAGCCAGATCTCGCCGTCCTCGGCGATGTGGACGGTGGTGCCGGGGACCGGCGTGCCCACGGTGCCGAAGCGGGTCCGCTCGGGCGGGTTGGCGGTGGCCGCCGCGGTGCTCTCCGTCAGGCCGTAGCCCTCGAAGATCCGGACGCCGGCGCCGGCGAAGAACAGACCCAGCCGGCGCTCCATCGCCGAGCCGCCGGACATCGCGTGCCGCACCCGGCCGCCCAGCGCCTCGCGGACCTTGCTGTAGACCAGCTTGTCGAAGAGCTGGTGCTGCATCCGCAGCGCGGCGCCGGGGCCGGGGCCGGTGCCGAACGCCTTGTGCTCCAGCGCCTCCGCGTGCCGGACGGCGACCTGCACGGCCTTGTCGAACGGGCCCTCCTTGCCCTCGACCTCCGCCTTCCGGCGGGCCGCGGCGAAGACCTTCTCGAAGATGTACGGCACCGCGAGGATGAAGGTGGGGCGGAACGCCTGGAGGTCCGGCAGCAGCGCCCGGGCCGACAGCTCGGGCTGGTGGCCCAGCTTGACCCGGCCGCGGACCGCCGCGACCTGCACCATCCGCCCGAAGACGTGGGCCAGCGGCAGGAAGAGCAGGGTCGCCGCCTCGTCGCCGGGCTTGGAGCGGAAGACCTTGTCGTACCGCTGCACGATGTTGTCGGCCTCGGCCATGAAGTTGGCGTGCGTGATCACGCAGCCCTTGGGGCGGCCGGTGGTGCCGGAGGTGTAGATGAGCGTCGCGACGGCTTCCGGGGTGATCGCCATCCGGTGCCGGTGCACCACCTCGTCGTCGATGTGCGCGCCGGCCGCGGTCAGTTCGGCGACCGGGTCGGCGTCGAGCTGCCACAGCTTCCGCAGTTGGGGGAGCTTGCCGACGACCGAGCCGACGGTCATCGCGTGGTCCTCGTGCTCCACCAGGCAGGCCGAGACGTCCGCGTTGTGCAGCATCCAGAAGACCTGCTCCGCCGACGAGGTCGGGTAGAGCGGCACGGACTGGGCGCCGATGGACCACAGCGCATAGTCGAACAGGGTCCACTCGTAGCGGGTGCGGGACATGATGCCGACCCGGTCGCCGAACCGGATGCCCTGCGCGAGCAGGCCCTTGGCGAGCCCGATGACCTCGTCCCGGAACTGCCCGGCGGAGACGTCGTGCCACTGTCCGGCGGCGTCCTTACGCGCGAGCGCGGTCCGTCCGGGATCGGAGTCCGCGTTGTCGTAGACCGAGTCGGCCAGCCCGCCGACCCGGGGCGCGGTCGCCAACGGTGGGACGGTGAACTCGCGCAATGACCCAGCTCCTCGTGGTGCTTCTCACAAGGCCGCGACCGTACCCCACGGGAACGGCGGGTGGGAGTGCGGTAGCACGCCGGGCCGGCGGGGCAGCGGGAACCGGCCAGGTGGGGAAATCGGGTTACTTCGGGTAACCGCGGACATTATCCGGCCGTTCCGTCGCCCGGTGAACACGGCGCCGGGACCGGATCTGCACCGAATCTCTGCATCTTTTGCGACGTTGAACCATGGTTGAACCATGTCGGAGACGTATTCCGGCGGACTGCGGCGATCTGCGGAAGGTTCCCGGGAGATCCTGCGACGGCCCAGCCGATCGCCGGTGCCCCGCCCCCGGCCGCGGTGCACCCCGGAGCGGCGCGACGGATTCCGGCCGCGCAACAGCCGCGCCGGGCCCGCCCCTTACGGGAGGTGCAGCCGGTCGCCGCCCGCGAGGACCGCCTCCGCCAACGCCTCCGCCGGACCGCGCGCCGCCCCCGCCCGCCGCCCGTGCAGCAGGACGAAGTCCACCCCGCCCAGCTCCGGCAGCCCGGCCCGGGACGGTATCCGCACCAGACCCGGCGGGATCAGCCCCCGGGTGTGCGCCATCACCCCCAACCCCGCCCGGGTCGCCGCGATCAGCCCGTTGAGGCTCCCGCTGGTGCAGACGATCCGCCACTGCCGGCCCTGTTCCTCCAGCGCCTCCAGCGCCCGCGCCCGGGTCACCGCCGGCGGCGGGAAGACCACCAACGGGACCGGTCGCTGTGGATCCAGTCGCAGCCGCTCGCCGCCCACCCACACCAGCCGGTCCCGCCACACCAGTTGACCCCGCGGCTCCTCCGGGCGCCGCTTGGCCAGCACGAGGTCGAGGCGGCCGGCCGCCAGCAGCTCGTGCAGCGTGCCGGACAGTTCCACGGTCAGCTCCAGATCGACCTCCGGATGGTCCCGCCGGAACCCCTCCAACACCTCCGGCAGACGCGTCAGCACGAAGTCCTCGGACGCGCCGAAGCGCAGCCGCCCCCGCAGCCGGGTCCCGGCGAAGAAGCCGGCCGCCCGCTCGTTGGCCTCCAAGATGGTGCGCGCGAAGCCCAGCATCGCCTCGCCGTCCTCGGTGAGGTCCACGGCATGGGTGTCCCGCACGAACAGCCGCCGCCCGGCGGCCTCTTCCAGCCGCCGCACGTGCTGGCTCACCGTCGACTGACGCAGCCCCAGCCGGTGCGCGGCCTGCGTGAAGCTCAGCGTCTGCGCCACCGCGAGGAAGGTGCGCAACTGCACCGGGTCGAACATCGGGCGCCCCACCTGCTCCACCATCGACACCCCCGACCGCTCTTTCGTCCGCGCTATCGCGTTCCATGATGACAGTCACCACAGTAAGAGGGGTTCCCGATCGCCGCCCGGCCCGGCAGGCTGGAGAGGGCACCGTCCATGCCACTGCCCGTGAGCCGTCAACCCCGAAGAGAGACCATGCGCCGCCCTGTGTTCCGCCTGCCCCCCTGGCTCCCCGTGGACGGTTACATCCTCGCGTTGCTCGGCACGGTCGGCCTGGCCGCCCTGCTGCCGGCCCGCGGTGGTGCCGCCACTGTCGCCGACGGTGCCTCCACCGGGGCCGTCGCCCTGCTGTTCTTCCTCTATGGCGCCCGGCTCTCCACCCGGGAGGCGATGGACGGGCTGCGCCACTGGCGGCTCCATCTGACCACGCTGGCCTGCACGTTCGTGGTGTTCCCGGTGCTCGGCCTGGCCGCCGGCGGCCTGGTTCCCCACGTCCTGCCGCCCGCGCTCTACACGGGCCTGCTGTTCCTGTGCCTGGTGCCGTCGACGGTCCAGTCCTCCATCGCCTTCACCTCCATCGCCCGCGGCAACGTGGCGGCGGCGATCTGCGCCGGCTCGTTCTCCAGCATCGTCGGGATCGTCGTCACCCCGCTGCTCGCCGGGCTGGTGCTGCACGGCAACGGCGGCGGCTTCTCCGCGCACTCCCTGGTCGCGATCGTCTGCCAACTGCTGCTCCCGTTCGTCGCCGGGCAGTTGCTGCGCCGTTGGGTCAGCGGCTTCCTGGTCCGGCACAAGAAGGTCCTCGGGTACGTCGACCGCGGCTCGATCCTGCTGGTCGTCTACGCCGCGTTCAGCGCCGGCATGGTGCAGGGCATCTGGCACCAGGTCTCCCCGCTGCGGCTGTTGTGCCTGCTGGGCGTCGAGGCGGTGCTGCTGACGGCCATGCTGACGCTCACCACGTACGGTTCACGGAAGCTGGGCTTCAACCGGGCCGACCGGATCGCGATCACCTTCGCCGGCTCGAAGAAGAGCCTGGCCGCCGGGCTGCCGATGGCCAGCGTCCTGTTCGGCGCCCAGGCCGGGTTGGCGGTGTTGCCGCTGATGGTCTTCCACCAGATGCAGCTCATGGTGTGCGCGGTGCTCGCCAAGCGGTACGCGGCCCGAGCGGACGCCGAGGAGGTGCCGTCGGCGGGGCCCGACGGCGCCGGACCCCAACCGCCCGCTCAGCGCCCGCCGTCCACCCTGTCCAACGGGAGCCCGAGCACCAACGGGCCGGCCACCGAGGCGCTGCCCCCGCGCACCCGCGAGAGCTCGGCGTCGGTCAACGCCCGCCCGTAGACCCGGACCTGGGACAGCGCGCCGGTCAATCGCGCCCGCCCGTCCGGCTGTTGGCCCAGGAAGGCGCCGAACACCGAGGTGCGGCTGACCGATCCGGGCACGTCGGCGGCGGACGCGGTCGCGGTGCCGTCCACGGTCAGTCGCAGTCGGCCGCCGGCGCGGCGCAGCGCGAGGTGGTGCCAGCGGCCGTCGTTGTAGGCGCCGGCGCTGGCGAGTTGGACCGTCGCCGGGGGCCGGGCGCCGTCAACGGCCGTCAGATGCGCGGTGATCCGGTCGTGCGCCGGGTCGCCGCTCACCGCGACCTGCGGGGAGGCGCTGCCCATCCCGCCCATCCACAGCAGCGGTTGTGCGCCCCCGGTGGCGCGGTAGCGGAACCACAGCGAGCAGGTGAACTCCCGGCTCCCCAGGGGGAGCGAGCCGCGGAAGGGGAGGCGCACCGCGTCGTCGGCGCCGTCGAAGGAGAGCGCGCGGCCGAAGGGGCCGTCGGTGAGCCGGGCGCCGCCGAGGACCGCCGCCGGCCGGGCGCCGCGGGCCAGATCGGGGGTGGTGGGGTCCGGGCCGCGGCGCGGTCCGAGCCACGCCTCGGTGAAGCGGGCGAAGCGGATCTCGTCCCGGGCGTCGGCGGTGCCGCCCTCGTAGAGCAGGCCGGTGACGGTGGGGGAGACGGCGACCAGGTCCGAGTAGCCCGACCAGTCGGCGGTGACCCGGGCGCCCCGGTCCACGCCCTCCCAGGTGCGGCCCTGGTCGTAGGAGGACCGGATGGTCATGGCGCGGCGCCGGTCGGGGTCGGCGGGGGCCGCGAGCAGGGTGCGGGTGCCGCCGCCCGCGGCCGACGAGCGCGGCAGCAGCAGTGCCGACGCCTGCACCATCGGGGCGGAGAAGTCGGGCAGGGTGCGGAACGGGGTGGCGAAGGAGTCGCCGCCGTCCCGGCTGACGGCGGCGGTGCGGTTGCCCAGGTCGGTGCCGTCCTGTTCGCGGCCGTTGACGTAGATCGAGCCGTCGGTGCGCTCCAGGAGGGCCATCTCGGACGGCTTCTGCCGGAAGGTGCCGTCGGGCGCGATCGGCCAGGTGTCGAGCGCGCCGACCCGCCAGGTGGCCCCGCCGTCGTCGCTGTGGACCAGGGCGGCGTGGTTGGCGGTGACCCGACGGCCCGCGTAGCTCTCGGCGTTGACTCCGAAGACCAGCCGGCCCGCGTGCCTTCCGTGGGCGAGCTGGAGGCCGTGCAACGGGCCGGTGGCGTACCAGGAGTTCCACCGCCGGGGGCGGATGCTGCGGGTCAGGTCGCGGGGTGCGGACCAGGTGGCGCCGTCGTCGTCGCTGTATTGGAGGTGCGGGGTGCGGTCGCAGGGCACGTCGCAACTGAGGCCGTCGGTACGGCCCTTGTTGTAGGTCTCGGCGAGGACGATCCGGCCGGTGCGGCGGTCCACGAGGGGCGCCGGGTTGCCGTGGGTGTCCCCGTCGCCGTGGTTGACGACCTTCAGCGGGCCCCAGGTCCGGCCGCCGTCGGTGGAGCGCTTGACGACGAGGTCGATGTCGCCGGCGTCCCCGCAGTCGTGCACCCGGCCCTCGGCGAAGGCGAGCAGGGTGCCGCGGACGGTCCGCACGATGGCGGGTATACGGAAGCAGAAATACCCCTTCTCCTGCGCCGCCTTGAAGAGGACCCGCTGGTCGAAGCCGCCCGCCGGGGCGTCATCGGCGGCCCGGGCGGGGACGGTCGCCAGGACGGCGAGCGCGGTGGCGGTCAGCGCGGCGGCGGTGGCCCGGGCACGGCGGTGCCGTGGTCTGGGGCGGGGGTGCGCGCGGAGATCTGACGTCATGGTCCGGCCTGCCCTTCGAGGCATCGGGTCGGGTCATCAGGACATCCAACGTCCTATGTGCAGATGGGACGGAAGCTACTGCCGTGCGCCAAGAGCGACAAGGAGCCGACGTCGGTTCTCCCCGCCCGCCCCGGAATTCACTCTCCCGGCCGGGCGCACTGCGCCGTGTGCGCCACGGTCGGACGGCGTCCGCCGGGACGCCTCACGGCCGCAGCACCACCTTCCCCAGGTTGGCCCGCGCCTCGATGATCTCGTGCGCCTTCGCGGCCTCGGCCAGCGGCAGTTCGGCGTGGACCGCGGCCGTCAACCGGCCGGCCGCGGCCAGCTCCCACAACTCGTCGTGGTGGCGCGCGTACCGCTCCCGATGGACGGTGGCGAAGCGCCGCATGGTCAGTCCCGTGATGGTCTTCGCACCGGCCAGCAGCTCGTACGCCGGGACCGTGCCGCCACCGGAGTTGAAGTAGATCAGCCGGCCACCGGGGGCGAGCGCGGCCAGCGCCCGCGGCAGCAGCTCCCCGCCGACGCCGTCCAGCACGATGTCGACCGGCTCGCCCCAGGACTCCTGGTCGTAGGTCACCACCTCGTCGGCGCCCAGCCCGTACAGGAACTTGGCCTTGGCCGCCGAGCTCACCGCGGCCACCACCCGTGGCACGCCCCGGAGCTTGGCCAGTTGGACGGCGAGGTGCCCGGTGCCGCTGGCCGCGCCGGTGATCAGCACGGACTCGCCGGCGGACGGCGCGGCGGTGCTCAGCGCGGCCAGCGCCACGTGCCCGCCGCGCACCAGCGCCACCGCCCGCACCGCGCTCGCGCCGTCGGGGAGGCGGCTGGCCAGGAAGGCCGGGGCGAGGGCGAGTTCGCCGTACGAGCCGGTGAGAGTGAGCGAGGTGATCCGGTCGCCGACGGCGAAGCCGGTGATGTCCGGCCCCAGGGCGATGACCTCGCCGGCGATCTCACCACCGAGGACGCCGGGCAGCCGATCGCCGCCGCCCCTGCCGTCGCCGCGCACCCGGCGCACCGACGGCAGCGTGACGCCGATCGCCTCGGTGCGGACGAGGAGTTCACCGGGACCGGGCACCGGGTCCTCGGCCTCCTCCAGCCGCAGGACCTCGGGACCGCCGTAGGCATGGAATCGGACGCGGCGCATCGGCCGTCACCTCCGGGAGGGTGGGCCGCACGACCGCGACCCGTTTCATTGGGAGCCCCAACGATAAGCAGAAACCGTTGGGCTTGCCAATGGTTTTTCGTGGTGCTCCCTACGTTGGTGCCACCCACGGCTGACTGGGTACGGTGCTCCCATGTCCGACAACACCCCCGCCCCGTACGCCCCGAGCCGCATCCGGGCCCTGCCCAGTTGGCTGTTGGGGCGCGCCGCCGCCCGCGGCCACCGGCTCGTCGCCGATGCGCTCGCCGCCGAGGGCATGCGGATGATGCACCACGCCGTGCTCTCGGCCGTCGCCGAACTCGGCCCGCTCTCCCAGGCGGAGCTCGGACGGCGGGTCGGCATCGACCCCAAGGACATCGTCGCGGTCGTCAACGACCTCCAGCAGGACGGGCTGGTCACCCGCACCCCCGACCCGAAGGACCGCCGCAAGAACGCCATCGAGATCTCGCCGGCGGGGGAGCGGCGGCTGGACCGCACCCAGCGCCTCGGCGACCAGGCCAACGCCGAACTCACCGCCGCGCTCAGTGACGAGGAGCGCGCCCAACTCGTCGCGCTGCTGGGCCGGATCGTGGCCCCGGCGGAGTGAGCCGGGCCGGCCGGGCGGCCTCAGTCGCCGGCGCTCGCCCCGTCCCACACCAACCGGTGCTCGCCCGCGTAGACGTTCATCGACGCCCCGCGCAGGAAGCCGACCAGCGTCAACCCCGCCTCGGCGGCCAGGTCCACGGCCAACGAGGACGGCGCGGAGACCGCGGCCAACACCGGGATGCCGGCCATCACGGCCTTCTGCGCCAACTCGAACGAGGCCCGGCCGGACACCATCAGCACGCTCGACGACAGCGGCAGCCGGCCGTCCCGGAGTGCTCGCCCGACGACCTTGTCCACCGCGTTGTGACGCCCCACGTCCTCCCGGACGTCGAGCAGTTCGCCGTCGGCGGTGAACAGCGCCGCGGCGTGCAGCCCGCCGGTCCGCTCGAAGACCCGCTGGGTGGAGCGCAATTGGTCGGGGAGGGTCGCCAGGGTCTCCGGGGTGATCCGCAGCGCGGGGTCCGGATCGGCGGTCAGCGACCAACGGGCGCTGGTGCGCACCGCGTCCAGGCTCGCCTTGCCGCACAGCCCGCACGACGACGTCGTGTAGACGTTCCGCTCCAGGGTGATGTCCGGGACCGGAACCCCGTCCGCCAGCCGCACGTCCACGACGTTGTACGTGTTGCGCCCGTCCTCGGTGGCCCCCGCGCAGTACACGATGTTGGCGACCTCGTCCGCGGCGCCCAGCACCCCCTCGCTGACCAGGAAGCCCGCGGCCAGCGCGAAGTCGTCACCGGGGGTGCGCATGGTGATCGCCAACGGCCGGCCGTTCAACCGGATCTCCAGCGGCTCCTCGGCGACCAGGGTGTCCGGCCGGCTGCTCACCGCGCCGCCACGGATGCGGATGACGCGGCGTCGCTCGGTGACCCGTCCCATGTCTGATCAGCCCCGGTCCTGTCTGCGGTGATGGGCGTGCTCGCCGGTGTCCGTCGTGGTGGTCGGCGCGTATCGCCGATGATCGATGCCCGATGTCCATTGTCCGGTACGGGCGTTCACCCGGCGCGGCCGTCGGCGGCCACGGTCCGGCCCGGATGAGCCAGATCGTCGCGGCGGCCTGTGCGGAGTGGCCGCGCTCGGTAGACTGTAGACGATAGCCAATAACGGAGGGGGCCCCGATGCTGTCCCGAGGTTTGCCGCAGGGCGCCGTACCCAAGCTGGAACGCCCCGGCCCACTGCGCGAGCGCGTCTACGAGGCACTGCTCGAACTGATCACCACGCGTGCGCTGCGGCCCGGCCAGCACCTTGTCGAGAGCGAGTTGGCGGGCCATCTCGGCGTCTCCCGCCAGCCGGTGCGCGAGGCCCTCCAGCGGCTCAACACCGACGGTTGGGTCGATCTGCGGCCCGCCCAGGGCGCGTTCGTCCACGAGCCCACCGAGGCGGAGGCCGACCAACTCCTCACGGTCCGCACGCTCCTGGAGGCGGAGGCCGCCCGGCTCGCCGCCGTCCACGCCGCCCCGGCCGGCATCGCCGAGTTGGAGCGGCTCTGCGACGAGGGCGAGCGCGCGGTCCACGACGACGACGTGGAGGCCGCGGTGGCGCTCAACGCCGAGTTCCACGCCAAGGTGACCGCGCTCGCCGGCAACGCCGTCCTCGCGGAACTGGCCGGGCAGGTCGGGCGCCGGGTGCGCTGGTACTACACCCCCGTCGCCCGCCGCCGAGGCAAGCAGTCCTGGGCCGAACACCGCGAGCTGATCGCGGCGATCGCCGACGGCGACGAGGAGCGCGCCACCGCCGTGATGCGCGCGCACACCGAGCACACCCGGCGGATGTACCACGAACGCGACGGCGAGGACGCCTGACCAGGGCGGAGATCGGGGTGGCCGGTCCTCGCCCCCGTCGCCCCGCGTCCCGTCCGAGGGGCGAGACCAGGGGCTAGGAGCGGCCCGCCGACGGGTAGGGTGCAGGCGATCGCGCGCCAGCCGATCACGGACGAACCACCCGAACCCGACCAGAAACGGCGAGACGTACATGAGCGAAGGGACAGCAGCGGCGGCCGGCGAAGCGGCCTCCGTCGCCGACGAGGCGGCCCGCGAGCGGCTGCTCCACCTGCGCAGCAGCATCGACAACCTCGACGCCGCGCTGGTGCACCTGCTCGCCGAGCGCTTCAAGTGCACCCAACAGGTCGGCGAACTCAAGGCCAGGCACAGCCTGCCGCCCGCCGACCCCGCGCGCGAGGCCGCCCAGATCGCCCGCCTGCGCCGCCTGGCCGAAGAGGCCCGCCTGGACCCGGCCTTCGCCGAGAAGTTCCTCAACTTCATCATCGGTGAGGTCGTTCGCCACCACCGCGCCATCGCGGACCGGGCGGTGACCAGCAGCGGGGGGCAGGCTGAGGGGCCAACGCCGGCTGCTGGCTGATCACTTGGGAGATATCTGGGAGAGATCTGGGAGAGGGAGATCAACTTCCCCACAGGTTTTCACCCCGAGAACGTGCAGGGCGCGGTCGAACATCTCCTCCAGGCCGCCCAGTCGCCTCTGGCGCAGAGCGGGTGTTGGGTGCTGGTAAGTGCCCTTGATACCCCTTGATACCAGGGTACTTGTGCCCCATCCGCTCGTACGCGAGCACCGGGTGTACCCCGATTAGCGTCGAGGTGCCGTTCAAGGAGGTTCGCGAGGAACGGCGGAACGTCGACGTCACGCACGGACCACCACTTGTTCTTGACGGGTTCCAGATCGTGCACGGTCCCCAGCCTGCTGCCGTCGCTCCCGCGCCGGATGTACTCGGCTACCTCCTGCTCTATCCGCAGAGTTGGGCAGGTGAAGAACCCGCCGTTGTGCGGTTCGCGACGGATGAGCAGGGTCTTGTCGCGGTGCAGCCCGATGCCCTCACCCCAACGCGGCCCCAGAAAACGTGTCGTGAGGACGTGTATGCCGTTCGCCGGCCCGAGGCGTTGAGCCAGGCGTAGCACGGCTTGAGTTCAACCTCGGTGATGCAGGGCGGCCGCGAGTGCCTCGGCCAGGGTCATGGGCGGGCGTCCGATCAGGCGGCGCAAGTCGCCAGAGTTGGTGTACATCTCGCCGTGGCTCATGCCGCGGTCAGCGTCAGCGAGGACCTCCGCCAGCTCGGCGGGTAGGCCCGCGGCGGCCAGTGCCTGGGCGAAGTCGGTTACCGGAAGGTCAGCGTAGGTAACCTGCTTTCCGGCCGCAGCGGAGATCGCCGTGGCGAGCTCAGTGAGGGTGAAGGACTCGTCGCCGCCGAGCTCGTACACGGTGCCGGTGTGGCCTTCGGAGGTGAGGACGACCGCTGCGGCCTCGGCGTAGTCGGCGCGGGACGCGGCGCTGATCCGCCCCTCGCCTGCGGCGCCGACGACGGCGCCGTGCTGCAGGATCTGCGGCAGTTGGCTGGTGTAGTTCTCCAAGTACCAGCTGTTCCGCAGCAGCACGCTGGGGATTCCGCGGTCCCGCAGATACTCCTCGGTCTCGCCGTGCGTGGCGCCGATGACGGTGGTGGCCGTGTTCGCGTGCGTTGTGCTCGTGTACGCCACCAGCGACACGCCTGCGGACACTGCGGCGTCGATCACGCGGCGGTGGTTGGCGACCCGCTCGCCCACGGGGACCGAGGCCGAGATCAGCAGCAGCTTGTCCGCCCCCGCGAATGCCTCGGCCAGGCCGTCGGTGTCCGCGAAGTCGGCGCGGCGTACCGTGATGCCTCGGTCGGCCAGGTCCTTGATCCTGGCGATGTCCCGGCCGGTCGCGATGATGTCCGCGGCCGGGATCCCGCGCCGCAGCAGTGCCTCGACGGTGAGCCTGCCCAACTGGCCGGTGGCTCCGGTGACGACGATCGGCATGGTGGTCGTTCCTTCCTTCCGCGCGTGCCTTGCACGCCTGCCGCGGTCCGTCCACGGCGGGATGGAACACAGACTGACCTGGACACTCTCTGTTGGGTAGTAGCCACTTCTTGGTAGGGTACTTACCGGACCGAAAGCATTGAGGTGAGCCGCATGGCTGCTGTCAAAAACGTGACCGGGCCCATACCGTCATTCGATCCGTACGAGCGCGGCTGCCCGTCGAGGGACCTGCTCGACCAGATCGGCAGCAAGTGGGCGGTCCTCGTGCTGGGCGAACTCGGCCGGAACGGGACCTCCCGGTTCGGCCAACTCCGGCAGGCGCTGGCGGGCGTGAGCGAGAAGATGCTCACCCAGACACTGCGCACCCTCGAACGCGACGGGCTGGTCAGCCGGACCGTCTACCCAGAGGTGCCACCGCACGTGGAGTATGAGCTGACCCCGCTCGGCCAGACGCTCCGGGAACCGCTGAAGGCGCTCACGGAGTGGTC
Source organism: Streptomyces sp. NPDC057743 (assembly GCF_042798755.1). Taxonomy (NCBI): domain Bacteria; kingdom Bacillati; phylum Actinomycetota; class Actinomycetes; order Kitasatosporales; family Streptomycetaceae; genus Streptomyces; species Streptomyces sp. NPDC057743. The sequence continues at coordinate 121,656 of NZ_JBHVJX010000015.1, read as the reverse complement.
CGTGCTGCACATCGAAGAAGTCATCACCGCCCGCGAAGAGTACGACGACCGCACTGAGCGCACCAGGTAATCGGCGGCGGCCGAGCCCCGCTGGTACACGGCGTTGGCGGCACCTTCGCTACTGCCCGGCAGGGGCGATTCCTTCTCCCACGTGGGAGAAGGAACGTGCGGCGCGTGGGGGCCTGTCCTTACGCCTGACATGCCTTCGAATCGATCGAGGGCGGGCCGCGGAAGCATCCCGTGAAGTGAGCAAAACATGGAGGCCATGTGAAATATGGCCAACCTTGGTGGCCGCTTGCACGCGCGTAGACCTCGCGTGACACCGGGGCCCCGGCGGTGCCCGCCTGTCGTGTCGAGCCAGGCACAAATGACTGAAAATTGAACTAATGGCCGAGGGGCGCACTACGGTTTGCGGCGGTTGCTGTTCCACCGAGAGGAAACCCCTCATGACCGCCGCCGACAGCGCACCGATCACGGCCCGCATCCTCACCGGCTACCGCCCGGAGGACGGCTTCATGGCCGTGGAGTTGAACCCGCCCCCCGCCGAATACGTCTGGCACGACGAAGACGCCGAGCAGCAAGAGGAGCGGTACGGCCCGGGCGTGGGATACCACCAATGGTTGGCCATCGACGCGCAGAGCGGCGCGGTCTGGTTCGGGGACGTCGACTGGCGGGCCTCGCGCGAGCACCTGGAGCGCCAACTCCCCGGTGTCCCGCGCAGCGCACTCGGCGACGGCACGCTGCCGGCCCCCGGCGTTCTCGTGTACCTGCTGACCCACCTCGCGCACGACGAGCAACGCGGCTACTCCTGGCGCTTCTTCACCGTCGAGGAGTTGCATGCGCTCGCGCTGCGCATACTCCCCGCCGTACAGCGACTCGTGGACTCGATGCACCGTACGGGACCGGCCGGCGAACTGGAGTGGTCCGCCGAGGCCGCCACCGCCTGGGACGACATCGAGCAGGCCGCCACCTACACCTTCGCTCCCTCCGGAGCGGTCGTCTGGCCCAGGCTCCGGATGAGCCCGGTTCCCGGGTGGCGGGTCGAGGTCGGCGCGTTCCTCGCGAGCAACCCCGACCTGTGCGACCCGTCCTGGGGAGTGGCCACCGACGCGGAACTGGAGGCTTACGCCGACTACCGGCCCGACTCGGGCTACGGCGGTGTCCCGGGGCGGATGTGCCGCGCCGCCGACCGGCAGATCGAGGACGGTTTCACCTTCTACGGCCACCGCGCCGCCCTGTACGCCTATCGCGCCGAGGCGTGCGGCGATCGTTCCCCGACGGAGGCCCGCACCTGGCTGGAGACGACGGAGGCCGGCAGGGGCACCTGGGAGGCGGCCAAGCCCCCCGGAGCCACGCTCGCCGATGTGCCGGACTGTGTGCTGGCGGCCTTGGCCGAACGCTTCCAGAGCGCCGCGCACGAGGAGGGGTTGGTCCTGACGGGCCTGTCCGCCTACCTGCAGCGGTTGCGCGCCGACGAACGGGCCTCCGTCGACCGGCAGCTTGTCTACGAAGGCGAGGAGGTCGAGCGTCTCGAAAGCATGCTCAAGGACTTCCGCGCCGCGCGGAACCGCACCGTGACCCGGATCCTGGCGTGGGCCGACGGCCGCGACGATGCGGAGATAGCCCGCCTGGCCTCCATCTCCCATGACTACGTCCGTGACTGGCGGGCCCGCCTGACCACCGAACAGGCCACGGCGACGCCTTAGACCGTGTCCCATGTGGCGGTGGCTCGCTGGGCTGAACATGGGGCGGGGTACGTGGAGTTGGACTGTTCCGGACGGGTTGTGGGAGATCGCGAAGCCGTTGGTCCCGCCGTCGAAGGTGGGGCCGCAGGGCGGCGGGACGCGGGACACTCCTGATGAGACGCCGTTCGCAGCGATCATCTACGTTTTGGCCAGTGGCTGTGCCTGGCGTGCGGTGCCGCCCTGCTTCGGGATCTCCAAGTCGACCGCTCACCGTCGGTTTCTGATCCGGTCGCGCACCGCATCACCGATGGAGACTCAGTCGTCCGGTCTTGCCTCAGCCGCGTTGTCGCTGATTGTTCAGACCAAGCGGCCACCGAATCGTACGGGACCGCTTTGGTGACACGGCGTCAGCGACGGCCCATGCTCATCGGTGCGGTTCCCTCTTCTCCTTCTCGGTTGCCTGGCGCCTACCTGGGAGTTCGCCGCACTTGCAGGAGGGCCGAGCGGCATTTCTCAACCGCTGTGGATGCTCCTCATCTTCATCATCGGAGAAGCGGTTCGTCATCACCGCGCGTATCGCGGACCGGGCGGTGACTGGCGACGGAGGGGAACCGGCCGCGGGGTCGGAGCCGGCCACCGACTGACTGGCTGACTGACTGCGCCCAACCCTGACGCAGTCACAGTCGCAGACGTATACGTAGACGCAGCCCCGCCCCGGGGTGGAGGCATGTGTTCCTCAACTCCCGGGGCGGGAATGGTAGTTCAGATCATCTCCCGGCTGATCGGGCGGGGGTTGGGGGCCACGTCACGGAGCCGGGGGCGGCCCGGTTGGTGCAGCAGCAGGGTGAAGGCCGCGGCGACCAGGGAGATGCCGCCGGCCAGCAGGTACGCGCCGTTGTAGCCCCAGGCGCTGACCACCATCGAGCCCAGCCCGCCGCCGAACAGGCCGCTGATGAGCTTGCCGCTGTAGACCAGGCCGTAGTTGCTGGCGTTGTAGTTCTCCCCGAAGTAGTCGGGGGTGAGGGCGGCGAAGAGCGGATAGAAGGCGCCGCCGCCGAAGCCGGAGAGGAAGGCGAAGAACAGGAACAGCCACTGACTGTGCAGGTCCCCGGCCCACAACACCCCGAACTGGGCCAGTCCCAACACGACGATCACGACCACCAGGGTCGCCTTCCGGCCCCACAGGTCCGACAGCCAACCGACCGCCGTCCGCCCGACGCCGTTGACGACGGACATGATCCCCATCGACGACGCGGCGACCAGCGGGCCGAAGCCCACGTCCTTGGCGAAGTCGACCTGGAACGAGATCCCGAATATCGACACGCCGGCGGTCAGCACCACGCTCATCCACATCAGCGGCAGCACCCCGCTGCGGATCGCCTCCTTGGGCGTGAACTGCCGTACCGCGGGCGGGTTCTTGACCAGTCCCGCCGCCGGCTTCTGTGCCCCGCCGCCGGCGAGCGGCGGCTCGACGTCCGCGGGCCACCAGTTCTTCGGCGGGTCCTTGAAGAACCAGGCACAACCCGCCACCACGATCAGCACATAGACCCCGATGAGGTCCAACACCTCGTCGAAGTCACGGGTGTTGAAGGCGTAGTTGAAGACGAAGATGAACGGCAGGGCACCGTAGGCGAATCCGCCGTTGACGAACCCGGTCTTCGCACCGCGGCGCTCGGGGAACCACTTGCCGACCATGTTGATGCAGGTGGCGTAGACGAGCCCGGAGCCGATGCCGCCGACGACCCCGAAGCCGCAGAGCGCCGCCGGCACGTTGTCCAGATGCCCCAGGGCGACGAAGCCCAACAGGCTCAGCACCGCCCCGATGAACATCGCCCGGCGCGCGGTCAGGATGCCCCGTTCCCGTAACCAGCCCGCCGGGAACGCGATGCCCGCCTGGAAGAACACCCAGACGCTCAGGATCCAGAAGGTGTCGCTCTGCGTCCAGCCGTGGGCGTGCGACAGCGTGCCCTCGGCCGACCCGTACGCGTACTCGGAGACGCTGATCGCGATCATCGACACCCACGGCAGATACACCATCAACTTCCGTGTGTGGCCGCCGAGTAGCTCCCGATCGGTCTCCCCGATGCGGTAGATCCGGCCCTTGCCGTCGGTGATCTCGCGGTAGGCGGTTGCTGTCCCGCCTGTCGTCCCGCCTGTCGTCGTGTCTGTTGTCCTGCCTGGCGTTGTGCCTGGCATTGTGCCTGCGGCAGCTGGTGCTGCCTGTTCGGTTCCGCCCGTTCCCGTTCCCGTCCCTGTTCCCGTTCCCTCCGTCCTCCTCTTGCTGTCGTCCCGCCCGTTCCTGTGACTGCGATCCATGCCGTTCACCTCGGAATCGAAAAAATCCGGTCAGCGCGCCCTCTGTCCCTTTTCGTTTCGGGTGTCAGGAACGGCGTCAGGGACCGAGCAGCCCCGCGGCCCGCGCCCAGCGGTACTTGGCGCCGAGTGCCGCCACCGGCTTCTCGGTGGTGTACGGGTAGGCGACCACCCCGTTGTCGAAGAGCCGGGCGGCCGCCGCCTCGACCTCGGTGTCCCCGGCCAGCGACGCCACCACCGGCTTCTCGATGCCGCGCGCCCGGAACTCCCCGACGACCCGCGCCGTCAACTCCGCGAAGACCGCGGGCGGGGTGACGATGGTGTGCCAGTAGCCCAACACCAGCGCGTGGATCCGGGGATCGGACAGCCCCAACCGCAGGGCCGCCTCGTAGGTGGCCGGGGGCTCGCCGCCGGTGATGTCGACGGGATTGCCGGCCGAGCCGAACGGCGGGATCAGCCGGCGGAACGCCGCGTCGAGATCGGCCGGAATGTCCATCAGCCGCAGCCCGTTGTCCACCAGGGCGTCCGACAGCAGAACCCCGGAGCCGCCGGCGCCGGTGATCACCACCACGTTGTCGCCCTTCGGGACGGGCAGGACGGGCAGCGCCCGGGCGTACTCCAACAGGTCGGCCAGGCCCGGCGCCCGGATCACCCCGGCCTGCCGCAGGATGTCGTCGTACACCGCGTCATCGCCGGCCAGCGCGCCGGTGTGGGAGCCGGCGGCCCGCGCCCCGGCCCCGGTCCGGCCCGCCTTCAACACCACCACCGGCTTCTTCGGCACGGTCTCCCGGGCCGCCTCGACGAACGCCCGGCCGTCCTTGAGGTCTTCGAGGTGCATCGCGATGCAGTCGGTGTGCGGATCCTCGCCGAAGTAGGTGAGCAGGTCGTCCTCGTCCACGTCCGCCTTGTTGCCGAGCCCGACGATCGCCGAGACGCCGGTCCGGGTCGTCCGGGCGAAGCCCAGGATCGCCATCCCGATGCCGCCGGACTGCGAGGTCAGCGCCACCCCACCCTTGACGTCGTAGGGGGTGCAGAAGGTGGCGCACAGGTCCTGCCAGGTGGAGTAGTAGCCGTAGATGTTCGGCCCGAGCAGGCGGATGCCCCACTCCGCGCCGATCGCCACGATCCTTTCCTGGAGGGCGAGTTCACCGGTCTCGGCGAAGCCGGACGGGATCAGCACGGCGTTGGGGACGCCCTTGCGGCCGACCTCCTCCAACGCGGTCGGCACCAGCGGCGCGGGGATGGCGAAGACCGCAACGTCCACCTCGCCGGGCACGTCCCGCACCGACCGGTACGCCTTGTGGCCCAGGACGTCGTCAGCGGTGGGGTGCACCGGATGGATCTCGCCGGAGAACCCGCCGTCGAGCAGATTGCGCAGCACCGAGTGGCCGATCTTCCCCGGGGTGTTGGAGGCCCCGATGACCGCCACCGAACGGGGCCGCATCAGCCGCCGCATCGCGGCCAGGATCTCCGCCCGGCCGTGGCGCGGACGGCTCGGCGGCGCCCCCTCGCTCAGCAGGATCCGGACGTCGGCGGCGCACACCCCGTCCGCCGACGCGAACACCGGATTGAGGTCCACCTCCGCGATCTGCGGGAAATCCGCGGCGAGTTGAGAGGTGCGCACGATCAGGTCGACGAGCGCCGCGCGGTCCGCCGCGGGCCCGCCGCGCACCCCGCGCAGCACCTCGGCCGCCCGGATGCCGTCCACCATCGACGCGGCGTCCTCGGCCGTCGCCGGTGCGAGCCGGAAGGTGACGTCCTTGAGCACCTCGACCAGGACGCCGCCCAGCCCGAACGCCACGACCTTCCCGAACGTCGGATCGGTGACCGCCCCGACGATCACCTCCTGCCCCGCCGGCACCATCTGCTGCACCAGGACGCCGTCGACCCGCGCGTCCGGCGCATAGGCCCGGGCGTTGGCCACGACCGCGGTGAACGCGCCACGCACCTCGGCCGCCGAGGCGAGGCCGGTCCGCACCCCGCCCGCCTCGGTCTTGTGCGGGATGTCCGGCGACACGATCTTGAGCGCCACCGGGAACCCGATCCGATCGGCGAGCGCCACCGCCGCCTCGGCGTCCTGTGCAACTCCCTCCGCCGGCACCGGAATCCCGTACGCGTCGGCGATCACCTTCGCCTCGGGAGCGGTGAGCACCGTCCGCCCCGCACCCCGCGCCGCCGCCAACACCCCATCAACTACACGTTTCTGACTTGCACTCATCTGTATCATCAGATCACTCCCGCCGCCTTCAGCCGCGCCAATTCCGGTCCGTCCAGGCCCAGTTCCTCGCCGTACACCTCGGCGTTGTGCTCGCCGAGCAGTGGCGAGCGGTGCACGTCGACGGGGGAGTCGGACAGCTTCAGCGGCGAGCCGACGGTGGTGAAGGCGCCGCGCTGTGGGTGCTCGACCCGCACCACCATCCCGTTCTCGGCCAGCGAGGCGTCCTCGATGATCTCCTTGGTCGACAGGATCGGCCCGCAGGGGATGTCGTGGGCGGTGAGCTGCGCCAACACCTCCCACTTGGGGAGCGTGCTGCTCCACTCCTCGATCAGTTGGAACATCTTCGACAGCTTCGGCAGCCGCGCCTCCGGCGTCGCCCAGTCCGGGTCCCCGGCCAGCTCCGGCCGCCCGATCAGCTCGGTGATCGGCTGCCAACCGACCGGCTGCACGATCACATAGACGTAGTCGTTGGGCCCGCCCGGCGCGCACCGCACCGCCCACCCCGGCTGCCCGCCACCGCTGGCGTTGCCGCTGCGCGGCACCTCGTCGCCGAAGTCCTCGTTCGGATACTCCGTCAACGGGCCGTGCGCCAGGCGCTGTTGGTCCCGCAGCTTGACCCGGCACAGGTTGAGCACCGCGTGCTGCATGGCGACGTTGACCCGCTGGCCGCGGCCGGTGCGGGTGCGCTGGAAGAGCGCTGCCAGGATGCCCGCGACGCAGTGCACCCCGGTGCCGGAGTCGCCGATCTGCGCCCCGGTCGCCAGCGGCGGCCCCTCCTCGAAGCCGGTCGTCGCCATCGACCCGCCCATTGCCTGGGCCACCACCTCGTACGCCTTGTAGCCGGTGTACGGGCCCTCGCCGAACCCCTTGATGCTGGCGTAGACGATCCGCGGGTTGATCTCCTGGATGCGCTCCCAGGGGAAACCCATCCGATCGACCGCGCCCGGGCCGAAGTTCTCCACCAGCACATCGCTGCGCCGGATCAACTCGGTCAGCAGTTCCTTGCCGCGCTCGGTCTTGGTGTTCAGGGTGATGCTGCGCTTGTTGCAGTTGAGCATGGTGAAGTAGAGCGAGTCGGCGTCCGGGACGTCCCGCAACTGACGCCGCGTGATGTCTCCGGTCACCGCCTCCAGCTTGACCACATCGGCCCCGAGCCACGCCAGCAACTGCGTTGCGGAGGGCCCGGATTGAACATGCGTCATATCGAGGACGCGGATGCCGTCGAGTGCCTTGGACATGGCCGACTCCCTCCTACTTGTACATCGTCTGGTTCATCGTTCCGGGGGCGTACGCGTCCGGATCGATCCACACGTTGATCAGCGAGGGCTTGCCCGACTCCCGGGCCCGCCGCAGCGCCGGCGCGATGTCCGCCGGGTCCCGGACCTCCTCGCCGTAGCCGCCCAGCATCCGCGCGAACTCGTCGTAGCGGACGTCCCCGAGCGTGTTGCCGACCCGCTCCCGCTTCGCGCCGTACTTCGCCCGCTGCCCGTAACGGATCTGGTTCATCGACGAGTTGTTGCCGATGACGCCGACGAACGGCAGGTCGTAGCGGACCAGCGTCTCGAAGTCCCACCCCGTCAGGCTGAACGCGCCGTCCCCGAAGAGCGCGACCACCTCCTTGTCCGGCCGGGCCTGCTTGGCGGCCAGCACGAAGGGGATGCCGACGCCGAGCGTTCCGAGCGGCCCCGGATCCATCCAGTGCCCCGGCGACTTGGGCTGCACGACCTGCCCGGAAAAGGTGACGATGTCCCCGCCGTCCCCGATGTAGATCGAATCCTCCGTCAGGAAGTCATTGATCTCGCTCACCAGTCGATAGGGGTGGATGGGGCAGGCGTCCGACCGCAGCTGCGGCAACCGCTTTGCCAGCGCGGCCTGTTCGGCGGCGCGCAGCTCGTCCAACCACTCCTTGCGCTTGGCGGCACCCCCGTTGATCCGCCCGGACGTCGCCTCGGTGACCGCCTTCAGCACCAGGCCCGCATCCCCGACAATCCCCAGATCGACGTCGCGGTTCCGCCCCACCGTCCGGTAATCCAGATCGATCTGCACCACCGTGGCATCCGGCGACAACCGCTTGCCGTACCCCATCCGGAAGTCGAACGGCGTCCCCACGATGACGATCAGGTCCGCGCCGGCGAACGCGTACCGCCGCGACAGCTGGAAGTGGTGCGGATCGCCGGGCGGCAGCGTCCCCCGCCCCGCCCCGTTCATGTACGCCGGGACGTCCAGCGCCCGGACGAGCTCCACCGCGGCATCGGTCCCGCGCGTCGTCCACACCTGGCTGCCCAGCAGGATCGCCGGCCTCTCCGCCCGCACCAGCAGATCGGCCAGCCGCTGCACGTCCTCGGGGTCGCCGGGCGAACGGGTCGAGGCCCGGTAGTGCCCGGCCCGCGGAACCCGCGCCTCCTCGGCCGGCACCTCGGCGTCCAGCACATCGCGCGGGATCTCCAGGAACGACGGCCCGGGCGCACCGTGGAAGCACTCCCGAAACGCCATCGAGACCATGTCCGCGGCCCGCGCGGTGTCCGGCACGGTGGCCGCGAACTTGGTGATCGGCGTCATCATCTCGACGTGCGGCAGGTCCTGGAGCGACCCCATCTTGTGCTGCGTACGCGCCCCTTGGCCGCCGATCAGCAACATCGGCGACTCGGCCCGAAAGGCGTTGGCGACCCCGGTCACCGCATCCGTGGTCCCGGGCCCCGCGGTGACCACCGCACACCCCGGCCGCCCCGTGAGCCGCGCGTACCCGTCCGCCGCATGCGCCGCCACCTGCTCATGCCGGACGTCCACCACCTCGATGCCCTCATCGACGCACCCGTCGTAGATGTCGATGATGTGCCCCCCACAGAGCGTGTAGATCACCTCCACCCCCTCGGCCTTGAGTGCCTTGGCCACCAGGTGCCCCCCGGAGACCCCGGCCCGGCCGTCCCCCCGACCGACGCCCTGCTTGCCTTCCTGCCCCTCGCCCTGCTGGCCCTTGCCCTGAGTCATCTGCGTCACTTCCTTCCGATCTTTCCGGGCGCGGTAGCCGCACATCCACAGCCGCCGAACCAGGTCACCGAGCCCCGAGAGCCACCAACCGAAGCGCCTCGCATACCGAAGCGCCTCGAGGTCGCCGCAGGAGCCACCTCCATCCGCCGACTGAAGACTGTATACAGTCGCCAGTCGACAAATACTGTATGGACCCGTTATCCCTCACCGCCCCCCGGTTGTCCAGGGGGCAACGCCACGATCAAGCCATCTGGCCGGCGACCCGCGGTCGCCACCTACCCATAACCGAGCCTTATGCCCGACAGGGATACGCAGGTGAAAGGCACTCCGAAACCTTGGTATTGTTATCCATGTCGCCGCGGGGAACGCCCCGCGAAGATCACCTAAGTCCGGGTGGCGGAATGGCAGACGCGCTAGCTTGAGGTGCTAGTGCCCTTTATCGGGCGTGGGGGTTCAAGTCCCCCCTCGGACACAGACCAAATCCCCACGGTTTCTCTGAAACCGTGGGGATTTGTCGTTGTTGGGGGCGTGCGGCGTGGGGGCGATCTCGGCGTGGATGGTCTGGTGGCCGGGGGTGTAGGTGAGCTGGAGGCTGAGTTGGTGGTAGTTGTCGTCGGGGGTCGGCTTGGCGAATGACGGTGGCGAGTTCGCTGAGGGAGCGGACAAGGCAGGCGATCTCGTCGCGGGTCATGCGATGGTCGTGGGCATCGTGGGTGGCGGTGCGTAGGTCGGCTTCGGCGCGGGTGTGGGTGGCTTGGGTTTCGGCGATCCACTGGGTGATGACGGTGGGGTCGGCGCCGGCTTCGAGGGCGGCGCGGTGGGTGGCGAGCTTGGCGTCGCAGTCGGTGATCACGGCGCGGGCGGTTTCGGCAGCGGTGGAGCTGGGGTGGCTTTCGGGCTGGGCGGCTGCGGCCATGAGGTCGATGGTGTCGTCGAGGCGGTGGGGCTGGAACACGGTGGTGAGCCAGTCGTCGAGCGGTTGGGTGATCCACTTCTCTCGGAGGTAGACGTTGCGGGGGTGGTGGACGGGGTGGGCGGCACCAGTGTGAGCGCGGCGATGCAGTAGCTGTTGGGTGTGGGTGAAGGTGCCGTCGTCGATCAGCGGGGTGTGGACGATTTTCTTGGAGATGATCCATTTGTCCTGGGTGTTCCAGCGCATCGCGGTGGTGTAGCCGAGGGAGACGTCTTCGATGTCGAGGAGTGCTTCGAACTTGCTTTGCCTGTTTCAGATTTGGCGGCCGGTGTAGCGAGGGTTGGTCAGGATGGCGCGTACGGCGCTCTTGGCCCAGGCACGGGCATCGCGGTGGGGGTTGCGGGCCCGGTCGTGGGCGGAGGGACTGGGGTTGCCGTCGCGGGTCAGTCCTCGGCGATGGCGAAGACACCCAGGCCGCGCAGGTACTCGGTGAAGATGCGGACGACGACGGGGGCGGTGGCGGGATCGGGGTCGAGACCGTAGAGACGTTTGCCGTCGGCCGCCTTGGCCGGGTTGGGGTGCGGGCCCAGGTCGCGCAGCCGGTATCCGTACGGGGGGCGGCCGCCGAGGTAGCGGCCTTCGGTGAGGGCTTGGGCGGCCATGGCGGCGTGGACGCGGACCTTGATGCGGTTGCGTTCACCTTTGGACATGCCGCCGAAGACGGACATGATCAGGTCGTGGGTCTCGTTGTCCGCGTCGATGGGACCACCGACCTCCGGGACCCACAACGGGACGCCGTAGTGGGTGAAGAGGGGGAAGGTGTTGCCGAACTGGGCGCCGTAGAAGGCCCGCTGCGGTTCTCCGATCACCACTGCGTCGAAACCGCGCTGCGGATGAGCGAGCGCGGCGAGCAGGTCCGCTGCGTGCGGACGACGCTTCCACGGCAAGGCCCGGGTCGCGCCGATGTCGAAGTACTCGGCCGCGATCGTTCCTCCGGCCGGCTCGATCAGGCTTTGGGCGCGCCCGAGTTGCCACTGGCGAGAGGCTTCGGCGTCCTGGTGGTCTTCGGTGGACACCCGCCCGTAGAACGCGAACGTCAACGTCGTTCGCAAAGGTGAGTCGCCGGTGGCGATTGCGGACGTGGGGGTGGGGAGGAGCCATGGGAGAGGAGGTTGGTTGCCGGTCACGGTTCGGTGTCCGGATCATGCCTCCGGGCGACGGGGGGGGCGACTCCGTAGTTGATGCCTCCAGCACCGGCGTCGATGCTGCCGAGAGCCTGCACCACCTGGCTGTTGGTGTTGTTGTAGGCGTTCTGTACGGGGCTTGTGGCAGGCTCAGCGGTATCCGTCGACAAAAGGGCCTGGAGTTCCTCTGCCATATCGGGGAAGAGGTCCACTACAAGTCCGAGGTGCAGGAGAGGCGCGTCCTTCCGCAGCTCACCACGTCGCATCGTGTCCGCCTGGCTTCACAGCTACGCGGATGCCAGCGTGCTCAGCGGGCGGTGGTTCGGCGCAGGTCACGAAGAGCGTCGCGTTCTCCGTGCGAGCGGAGGAAGGCCGACCCGCCGAACTTGGTTTTCCCGCTGGCTGCAGGTCGCGGGTCAGCCGTCACGCCCGCACTGGCGGCGCCCTGGTGAGGCCGGTCGGTGGGTTCCGGGCGGGAAGTCGTACGCGCCGTCAGTCCGTACAGACACACGCGGTAGTTCTGCCTCCGTGTCGACCTTCGTGCGGCGACCAGCGGGCCACAACGTGAAGCCGTGTTCCGAGACATTGCCTGCGGCGGCGTCGGCGACTCGGCTACCGGCCCGATCACCTCAAGTCCGCAATCGGCGCAGGCTCCTTGCTGTACCACTGGCAGGCTGCAATACATGAACCTTACGGAAATGAAATGAGCCAACCCTACAAAGAGGAGTAAATGCCTCCACGTGACCCAATCGGTGGCTACGGGACAGGTCAGCGGACACAACAGGCCAAGTCTGTCTACGAGTTGAAGGAGCAGCTTTTCGGTCACTGGCCCGTTAACCACGTGCCCTGCACCACCTTCGGGCCTATGGTCTAGTCCGCCTTCGGTCATCCGACCAGGCCGTGGGCATGTAACGGGGCATCGGGGGCAAGCCGCGACGGTCGTTGGGAGTGTCGCGCTTCCATCTCTGCACGGGGTACCAGGCGTTGAGCGGTGTTTCCGCCGACGGCCAGGCCCTTCCGTCCGGCTGAACGGGCAGGTGGCCATGCGTGCCCATTGCATGAGCAGCAGAGCTTCAAGGGGGGACGTATGTCCATCATCAGCAAGACCGCCGCGCTTCGTGGGCTTGCCGTCGTGGCCGCTGTGGCCACGCTCGGGATCACTGCGCCGCAAGCCTCGGCGACCGACGGGCCCGGCGACGTGGCGGGTGTGGCGATCTCGCCCAAGGCGAGCAAGAAGACCCGCGCGGTTGCCGCAGCCGAGCCGAAGGCCGCCCAGTACGCGGGCTACCTGTGCGGCTCGGAATATACGCTGTGGGTGGCCCAGCGCCTGCCAGATGCGAGCAATCGGCGGGGAACTCTCTTCCTCTACAACAACAGCGACAACACGGCCGCCTGCGCGATTTTCGACAACAACATGGGCTCGTCCAAGTACATGAAGCTCCAACTCTGCGAGAACCAGGTCAACCCACGTTGCAGCGTGGATGAGGGCACCTTCTCCCAGTACGCCGGCCCTGTTCGGATCAGGGGGGACTACGTTTTCTGCTCCAAGGTGACCGCGCTCATGAAGAACTCCGCCGGCTCGGGCTCCTACCTGATCAACCGGGTGGATTACGCAACCCCGTGCGACTGACCAGCGCGGACTGACTAACTCTGGTTGGAACAGCGGGAGTTAGCGAAGCACGCCAAGGTATGGCGGGAGGCGCGATCGGTAGTCTGCCCGCGTGACACAGGTGCTGGTGTGTCTGCTTGCAGGCACACCAGCACGCCCGGTGAGTGTTCCGTGCTCGTCGAGAACCGACGACCCAACAAAGGCCAGGCCGACATGCCGTCTTCTGTAATTGGCTCACCTCATACGCGCCGTCGCATACCCGATAGGGCCAGGACCGCGGCGCTGGCGATCGTGACGCTGGCTGCGGGCGCACTGGCGGTGGGGTGCAGCAGCCACCCGACGGCTGCACCGTCGAGCAGCCCGCGCGCTATGGCGACCATCGCCACCCCGGTGCCCTCGGCGTCTGCGTCGACGGCCCATTCGCCGGCCGCGTCTCCGGCTGCGCCCGTGGCCGGCCCCAGCCCGAGGAATGTGTGGGACCGGGATGCCGGCGCGCGGGCTGATGCCGAACGGGCTGCGAGCGCCCCCAGTGGTGATCCCGTGCGCCCCGGGCGTTCGGGGGCGGACGACAAGAACTTCCAGCAGCGCGCGGTCGTCAAAGGGGATGTGACGGTCTACCTCCCCGCCCGTGCGGGAACGGGTCTGACCGTTCCTGTGGAGATCAAGAACAGCGGCTCTCAGCGGGCGTTCTACAAGGTCGACATACGGGTGCAGGGGCCGGGCGGCTTTGACGTGACCGTGCACGTCGACACCGACGTCGTCGGGGTCTATCCGGGTGGCTCATGGCCGGTCGAACCCACCGTCAGCGACCCCGGCAAGCCAGTACCCCAGCACCCCCAGATCACCATCGAGCGCATCTCGCGGCGGGAAATGCGCAGCTGACATTGCGTAACCCGTCCGTTTCCGCGGGATCGACACCGGTCCGCTGCCGTAACTGGCGCTGCGCTTACGCCCGCCGACGAGATCCACGCCGAGGCCCGCCTGGTCCAGTCCGACGTGAACGACCTCGTCAAGAACAACGCGAGTGAGCGCAAGCAGGACTACGAGACCCTAGAAGGGAAAACGTTGTTAAGAGTGCCCAGACCAGTCCGCCAGGCCCGCGTCCCGGTTGCGAGCCTGGCGGCCACGGTGCTCCTGACCGGGCTCATACCGGCCTCCGCCACACCGGCGTTCGCCGACACCAAACCGCAACCGTCGCCCACACCATCTGCTCAGCCGACACCACCACCAACCCGGGTCACAGACCCGGACAAGAAACTCGGCAAAGGGTGGAACACGTCCCCTGACCGGGTCGTCACCGCAGCGGCTGACGTCGACGGTCTGAAGATCCTCGTCGCCGACAGTTCCAAGGCGTACGAGTGGAAGACCGCCGCCACTCTGTCTGAGCCGGGCATGCCCGCGGACTCGTGGATCGGCAACCAGTGCGCCATGGACGCCGATCACGTCGCAGCCGTGTATGCACCCCGCACGTTCACCAACAAGCCAGACCTGATGCAGGGCGGTGCCTTCGCCGCCATAGTCACCGTCAAGACCGGTGCGGTGACGAAGCTGCCATTCACCGCCTCCCTCGCCTCCTTCGACCCCACCTGCAACCCCGCCACCCACACCGCCGCCTTCACGGCCTTCCGCGGCATGAATGGATAAGCGCCACAGACTGCATTGCCACAATGGCCGCATGACCACGAAGCAGACAAAGAACGCCGCAACCGCCTTACGCAACGCAGGCAAACGTCTCTTCGGACTCCTCTCCGTCCTCCTCGTCTTCGCCCTAACCGCCTGCTCCTCCCAAAACCGCGCCACCAGCCCCAAAGAGATACGCAGACTCGCAGGAAGCAAGCAGGCCGAAGAATCCCGGCACAAGGCAGAGAAACACCTGCGATCCATTGCAGACGCCTACGGCAAGAAAACCCCCCTCACCCTGGCCCTGATCACCGTGGACGACATCTGCTCAGGCGGCGAAGCCAAACAGTGGTTCTTCCAGGACGGAAAAGACCAGTACAAGATCCGCTGCGCCCTGCGCCTCACCGCCTATTACGGCGCCGACCCCCACCGCATCGGAGATGTCCTGGACGGCATCTTCACCGCCGGTGACCACTACTCCTCCGACGACGCTCCCGGGGACACCATCCCGTTCAACCACGACTCCTACCGCAGGCGCCTCGTCGGCTACTACCGCGGCCACGGCCCGAATCCCACGGGCCCGGAAACGCAGGAGCCGGCCCAGGTGTTCAACCCCTCGCAGACCCTGTCATGGGACACCGTACGCAGCAGCAAGAGGCGGCTGGTGCAAGAGCTGAGCCCGTGCATGGAGAGCGATCCGCCAGTCACACGGTGCCTGCGCGAACCGACGCAGAAGACGGTGGCTGACATACGCGAACAGTACGGCATGGTGTTCAAACTGGAATTGCCGGTCACCGACTACTACAAGGTGTCTAAAAAGGGAGAAGTCCTTATAAACTAGAGAGTCTTCACGCACACCGCGTCCGATTCCCCGCCCATCGATGCGAGAGTGAGCCGGCGGCAGTGAATGATGTGGCGATGGTGGCGCTTGAGTGCCCCGACGTGGGCGTGGTTCGCGCTCCATGTCCCAGACGGAATCTTCGCCGCCGTCCTTCCCGACGACGCGGCACGACCTGACCTCGTTTCTTGCGGCCCCTGTCAAGGGTTCCAGAATGTGACTAAAAAACTGCCAGTTTCAATTCGGCGCTGAGCGGCGTGATCCGTGGGGAATTGGTCCAACTCGCCCCTCGGACACGCGAATACGCACATGTCAGCGGGTTGTGGCCATACGGTCGCAGCCCGCTGAATTGCGTCGTACTCCAGCTCAAGGCCGAAGTTGGCATAGAGCGGGCCTCGTCTTCGGGAGCTGCTGCTTGCAGTCGGTCCGCACCGCTTCCAGGGCGGGGTCGGTTGGCGATTGCTGCCGGCTCTCGCACATGGCTTGGAGCGCGCGTCCCGGATGGCCGGGCGCGAAGACGCGGGCGATCCATGCATCGAGTGCCGGCAGGAGTGCGGCCTGCCGCAGGTAACCGGTCAGGGTGTGGTCGAGTGCGGTGTTCTTGGCGTATTCGGCGGACCATGCAACGAAAACAAGCCCCTCAGCTGGCGGTTGTACGTCGACTACCCCAGCTACTCTAAGCAGCCGGATGCGCCACAACGCTGACAGGGCGCCGCTCACAGCACGTTCGACGCAGTGGGTGGCGGGCAGTTCGACAGGCCGAGCGGACGGCATGCAGTCGCATTCGCTGCAGGCGTTGACGAGCTGGCGCGGGTGTGTCCGGAAGCGCCTGTGCCGCGCCGAGTTGCCGATTCCCACGCGCCGGGGCGAGGGCGCAAGTGCGTCGCAGAGGGAATGCACTCTCTACCCCTCGCACAGTGGCTGTCCGAGATGCGTGGCTGTTTCGGCGGCGTCTTTGTGGGTCAGCGCGACGACCACCGCCGTCAGGGGAACCATCAGGCCGGCGATGACGACGAAGAGCGTCGGGAGCCAGCTCTGCCAGCCGGAAGCCGGCGGGAGCCCCTCGCGTTGCGCAGTGCGGGAAAGCGTCAGGTGGACGAGGAGTGCGGCGAGAGCCGCGAGCAACGCGCCGTAGGCGAAGGCGAAGTGTGTCCACGGCACCGGCATGTAGCGGCAGGCGGCCGACTGGTGGTGGATATGGGCGGTGGACAACGCGAGCGTGGTGATCAGACAGCCGATGGCGGTCAGTGAAAGCAGGGGTACCGCAAGCGCTCGGACTGGCCGCCGTCGCGGAGCGGGCTGGGTGAGGGTCTGGGGCATGGCTGTCTGTCAGTGCCAATCCGGGTGTGGGCGGACGATGCGGATGTTCTGCTGGTTCTCGGCATCGGCCCAGGACTTGGAGTAGTACATGGTGGTGTCCCATCGGTCGATGCCGATGCCGCTCTCGTGACCCCAGGTGTCGTCGCCGCGGGCGCCGTCCCACGGGTCGAGCTTCTTCTGTATGCCGGCGTGGTCGAGCGTCTGGGAGACGAAGCTGGTGCAGTTGTTGTCGAACTGGACCGGGGCGTCCTTGTTTCAGTTGTCCAGTGCGTACTGCACCATCTTGACCCGGCATCTTGACTCGGTCGAACTTCCCGTCCGTGCCCCGTATTTCGCGTTTGACGTTCTCGGGTATTCCGTCGAGTTGCGCGAGCCTGACCGGCTCGGCCCGCGTCAGGTCGTACTGCTGCTTCTCGCTCAGCCCGTTCCACCAGGCACCACTTCTGGGGGTGGGCGCTGGTCAGTTCCGCGTACGGGACCACGGTCAGCGCCTCCCCAGGTCCGTCATGGCGGACCTCAGTCGTGCGACCGCTTCCTGGTCGGCGCCGCCTGGTGCGCCGCGGCGCTTGCTGGACACCCTGGTGCGGTTGCAGCCTCTGCCGTACCGCAATGCGTTGTTCGCCTGCCAGGTCGCCGTCGACTACATGGCTGTTCGCGCGCCGGGAACAGGCATTGGGCTCAACCAATGCCAGGCAGGTGCGTGAACTGCTGGTGTCAGCAAGGATGTTATGGAGTGCGTTGACGAGAGCGGAGCCTGCTAGGGCGCGTGCGTTTGAGGGGTGGGCCCGGGAGGCTTTCCGGGGTACGGGCGTGCGGGGTTTTTCCGATTGCTGCGCCTCGCAGGATCAGCAGGGTGCCGGTGGTGAAGACCACCAGGAACAGTGCGATGGAGCCGGTGGCGATCAGTACGGCGGGGGCGTGGAGGATCTGGTTGGTCAGGGCGAGGACGACGGCTGGGATGCTGCTTCCGGCGGATAACAGCAGCATGGCGATGCTGATCGCGGAGGGGGACATCGTCTGGGTTTCGTCGGTGGCGACCTCCATTTTGGCGGGGCCGAGTTCCCACTTGAAGGTCAGTCCGGTGCTTTCCTTGAGTACGGCCGCGTCCGCGCGGTTGCTGGGTTCTTCCAGGCTGAGGTCGAGGTCTTTGATGGCCATTTCTCCCCGTTCTCCCCTCAGCTGTCCTCCATCAGGTAAACCGCTCACGCCTTGACGGTAGCGGCCTCGTGTAATGGGCATCAACGAGACTTTCTGCGCCCTTACGTGACTGTTACTCAGCTCCAACGTGATGGCGACAGAAGTCGGGCAAGACTCACACGAGAAGTGCGCCCTCTGCATGCATCGTATGCGTTTCGTCCATACGATTGCTTGACAGTGCGTGTGTGGCCTGGCATCGTGAGTGCGTGGAGGCTCGCATCGCGTCGGGCCGCTGACGGATCGAGTGAAGGGGAAGTCGGCATGTCCACCATGCGCAAGGGGGTCGCTGCCGAAGAGTGGCAGAGTGCCGGCCCGGCTCGTATCACCGTCAACCTCGCCCCGAAGGCGAACGCCGCGCTCAACCAGGCCGTCAAGCTCACCGGCGACACAAAGACCGACACCATCAACCGGGCCCTGCAGATCTACGCCTACCTGGAGCGCGTAACCCAAGAAGGCGGCACTTTGTACACCAGGTCCGCCGACAGTGACGAACTCGAACGCCTCTACTTCGTCTGACCGGTGAAGCCGTACCGGGGCGGCGCAATGAACAACGTGCTGACCACGTCGCCCAGCGTTGTTCCTGGGGCACTCGCGCGATCAGCTTGAGCGAATCGCGCACCCCACACTTCTTGGAAACGCTCTCTGGCGCACGATTCCATTGCTGAACTCACCCGTGGGGGCGGCGAGTTGACGGGCGTTCTGAGTTGGCAGCCGTGTGGCGAAGGCCAAGAGCGCGAAAACGACGACCACAATGTCGTGTCAGCCATGGGAGCGCTCAAATACGGCAGTGGCGTCTGCCTCGTAGGGCAGGGTGGAGATTGCGTCGGCGAAGCCCCGGTTCAGCGCCTGCCGGTGGCGTGCAGCGTGCGGGTCCGCGGCCAGTTGTCCACAGCAGGACGGGGGCGAGGGTGCCCTCGCGGGCGTGCTTGCGGTACGCCTTCACGCGCGGGGCGTGCGGTGCCGACAGCGGGCGTAGCGGCAGGATGCCGTGCCAACCTCCGCCGCAGAGCGGTTCGAGGGTGGCGTCCGGCCAGTCGTGGACGAGGTCGCCATCCCAGATACCCGGAGCGAACGTGGTGCGAGGGGTCAGCCGCCAACGTCCCTGGTGCAGTGGGCCGTAGCGGGTTTCCTCCAGCCACCGCGCGTAGCGGTAGGGCCAGTTGGGCTTGGCCCGCATCGCGGCGGAGGACAGGGGCGGTAGTGGGGAGCGGTGGCCGGGTAGGCGGTGCAGGTGGAGGTCGCGGCAGCAGCCGTCGCCCTCCGAGCGGGCCTGGATCAGCCGTCGTTCGTCCTGCCGGAGAACCCACTGGGACGGTGTGATCCGCTCGAAGCGCAGTGGGGGAGGGCCTGACCGGCTATCCGGTACGGCCAAAACGAGACCCCCCGGCAGAGGTTCCCTACTCGCTGTCGTCATGGGGCCAGTGTCAGTAGGAGGGCCCTTTCCAGGCAAGGGACTGCTCCAGCCTGCGGTTGCCGGCGGCCGCAGAGGCATGGCTTCCCGCTCCCACAGCTCGCAGGCGGTCGGTCGCTTGGGACCGTCTCTGTGGCCCCACACGGGCTTAGCCTCGTTGCCGGGACTCCATCGTCACGGCCAGCGCGAAGAGCAACTTCCGGTCGACGGCGTCCTCGTGGACGGTCAGGCGGTACCAGTCGTCGAACACCTTGGGCTTGTCGATGCTGAATACCAGCTCACCATCCTGCACGAAGTCGAAGTGGTATTTCACCAAGGCCCCGGCGATCTCTCCGGCCGTGTCGAAGAGCGTCAGCAGTCGCCGGGCCCTCGCAATGGTGATGCTGCGTTCGGTACCGGTGCACCTGCCGAGGCCGGGCTGCTCGAACTCCCACGTCGTGCGGTCAATCGACTTCTTCGGCAACACCCCGAACGAGCCGAGCAGCTGGCCCTCGTGGTCGAATGCCTCGTAGCCGGTCAGGGCGGCGAGCCAGCCTTTTGAGCTTTCCCGGACGGTCACCAGCTTCTCGCTGCGCTGCTCGTCACCGTAGATGTCCAGCTCGTCGGACATCTTCAGCTGCTTCTCGGCGTAACCGAGCGGCTCGCCCGGTTTCCCGTTCCCGTCGTCGGCGGAGATCCGGTACTTGCGCTTGAGACCGAGCGAGGTCTTGCGTACGTGGTAGAGGGAGGTCGGCACGTTACACAGACTATTCGCCCTGCCCCAGCGTCCTTCGCACGTAGGCGTAGCGGTGGCTGGGGGTCACGTAGTCCGTGGGGTAGCTGCGGTCGATCCGTTACGCGCCGGCGATGCGGGGCGCGGCCGGCGGCGCGGTGGCCGTGTCCATGGCCTTGCTGCGTGGCATGCAACGGACGCGCGTCGGTCGTGCGGGATTACGCCAGCTGCAGCGGTCACACGCGTCACCGGCAGGTGCGTAGGGTTCAGCTCCCCCCAGCGGCCGCTTTCCTCAACTCGCCGTCGCAGTACGGTGGAAGCCTCTGCCGCTCTCCGTGGTGGGGCCTGTCGCGCGTCACCTCTCGTCTGTCGACGGGTTTCAACGCGGCGCCGGTAGCCCATTCGTGTAAGGTTCGCCGGCGCCACTAGCATCCGATTCCCCCCTTCTGGCCTACTTCTTTGTAGCACTGGGCAGTTGTGAGTGGAGATCTGCTAATGCGTCCACGGTTGCGCGATGATGTGCGGTATGTGCAGAGCCCGGACGGCGTCTTCCTCCAAGGGGACGGCGGGCGCTGCATCATCAAAGGCCAGAACGCCTACGAATGGCTCTCCAGACTGGCTCCGTATCTGACGGGCGAGCACGAGTTGGCGGACCTTGTCGGCGGGCTGCAGCCGGACAAGCGCGGGATGGTCGAGGAGTTGGTGCGCACGCTCTCGGAGCACCGACTGCTGGTCGATGCCCGGCAGGACGAGCCGCACTCGCTGAGCGCCGAGGAGCAGCAGACCTATGCCGCCGAGATCGCGTTCATCCGGTACGCGACCGACTCGGCCGAGCGGCGCTTCCAGCGCCTGCGTGAGGCCCGGATCGTGCTGCATGGTTTGCCCGGTTCCGGTGTTGTGTTGAGCGCGCTGTTGGAGGCCGGGCTTCGCTCGGGCTGGCGGGATGTCCAAGTGGTCGCTCCGGAGGGGGAGTTAGCGGAGTTGCGGCGGACGGCCGAGCGGGCGCGCCGGGATGGGGGGCAGGAGGTGCGCTGCGGGGTGCGGGGCGAGTCCGGGCGCAGAGCTGATGTGGCGCTGCACGTCGGATTCTCGGCTGCCGAGCTGATGGCGGCGTCGGAAGACTGCCGTACGGCCACGGGCCAGGTGCTGCTGGGGAGTTCGGAGGTTTGGCTGACTCTCGTGGGCCGCCCGGAGGTGGTCGAGGCCAGGTCCTGCTGGCGGCGCCTGACCGCTCAGCGCTTCGTGGACCCCGAGCCCACCGCGGAGGTTGACTGGCTGACCGGCCCGACACCGGCCATCGTCGCGTCCCATGTGGCGCTGTCCTGTTTCTCGTATCTGACCGGGCTGGACGCGCTTCCCCGCCCCGAGGAGGGCCCGCGGCCTCCGGTGCTCACCCGGATTGACCTGCGCACGCTCGCCACCCGCACGCACCCCGTGCGCCCCTTCAGGCCCAGACCGGCCGACGGTCCGCAGCGGCTCGTCGAGTTGGCCGCCGGCGCCGTCCTCGCCCGTGACCAACTCCTGGAGCAGGCGGGCTCGTTCATCGATGCGCGGACCGGCGTGCTGGGCAGCATCGACGAACAGGAGCTGACCCAGGTGCCGCTGTCGGTCTGCCGGGCCACGCTGTCCGACCCGCTGGGCCTGCTGCCCGCCTGGTCCCCGGCGCCGAGCGTCATGGGCTGGGGGCGGGACCGCTCCACCGCGTGGCTTCGCGCGCTGCTGTCCGCGCTGACCACGTACGGAACGCTGACCGTTGCCGAGGGCAGCACCTGGGGGACCGACCTGCTCTCCGGTCAGCCGCGAGCCGTGCCCGCGCCGCGCGCCGACACCAGGGTGCCGTACCGGGCGGCGGTCGGGGCGGCTGCCGGGCTGTCCTGGAGCGACGCGGTCGCCGCGGGGCTGCGCGCCCACTGCGAAGCGCTGCTCGCCGAACGGGCGGGCGCCGAGCCGCTCGATGCGGCCGCCCTGGTGCGCGAGGTCGACGATGAACCGGCCCGGCAATTGCTGCGGTTGCTGGAGGCGGCCGGGCAGTCGGTGGAGATCACGGACCTCGGCGGCGCCTTGGGCATCCCCGGGTTCGGGTTCCGGTCCGGCGGCCGCACCATGGTGACGACCTGCGCCGCGAGTGCCGCCGAGGCGGTACGCGACGGCTTGGAACGGACCCTGCTCGCCTGGCAAATCCGTACCGAGGGTCAAGCGCTCGGTGAGCCGTTGGTGTGCCGCTGGCCGGTCGGGCTCACCGATCCGCAGCCCGGCTCTCCCCTCGATGATCCCCGCTGTCGCACACTGGCCGAGGCGTTGCGACGGGTCGGGCGCACGCCGGTCGCCGTGCCACTGGGCGGGGACGGGCAGGTGGCCGAACTCCTGCCGTATGTCGTTCAGGTGGTGCTCTGCGATGACTGAACTGCCGGCGCCCCGGGCCTCGTTGACCACCGTCGCCGCACCGCCCATCGGCCTGGTCGGATCGGGGCTCCTGCACACCGCCCTCGCCGATGCCCTCGGCGCGCGCTGCCGGCTCGTCGAGCCGGAGGATGCGGCCGGGTGCGCGGCCGTCGCGGTGCTCGGCGACGCCGACGACACCTCCGCCTACCCCGCCGTGCGGCGCGCCGTGGCCGAGCACGCGACTGCCTGGCTTCCCGTGCGCGTCGATGGGCCGTGGGTGTTGATCGGCCCGTCCGTGCGGCCCAGCGCCCAGGGCTGCCCTACCTGCGCCGAGCGCCGCCGCGGCGCCAACCGGCCCGACGGAAAGGCCCGGGAGCTGTTGCGCACCGAGCACGGCGCAACGCCCGCCGGCCGCCCGAGCGCCCTTGTGACGCCGCTGACCGCGCACACCGTCGCCACCGTGGTGGCGGACGAACTCGACCGGCTGCTGCGCGACCCGTCCACCGCGCGCACCAACGGCGCCTTGCTGCGGCTCTGCCTGACCAGTGCTGCGGTCAGCCGGCACCCCCTGCTGCCCGACCCGCTGTGCCCGGACTGCGGCCACCTGCCCCCGGACACGGCCGATGCCGCGGTGATCCGCGCGCACCGCCTGCCCAAGCCCCGCCCAAACACCTTCCGCACCTGCCAACTCCTTGATCGCGAGGAGGAGTTGCTGCGGCTCTACGTGGACGCCGAAACCGGGGTCGTCGCGTCGATCGACAGCAGCTCGGCACACGGCAGCCCCACTGCGGTGGCCAGGCTGAGCCCCGCCCGTGCCGCCCACGACAGCAACCACGGCTACGGCCGCACCCGCGACTTCCGCTCCGCTCGGCTGACGGCGCTGACCGAGGCCCTGGAGCGCATGGCCGGTCCGCACCCGCGCGGACGGCGCCTCACCGTCCGAGCCGCGTACGCCGACATCGCGGACCAGGCCCTCGATCCGCGCACGCTCGGGCTGTACCCGGACGACTGGTACGACCAACCCGGCTTCCGCTTCGCCCGGTTCGACGTGGGCCGCGGGACCTCCTGGGTCTGGGGGTACTCCTTCAGCCGCGGCGCGCCCGTGCTCGTGCCCGCCACCTACGCCTACTACGGCCACCGGCCCAGGACCGACCCCGGCTTCACCTACGAGTGCTCCAACGGCTGCGCACTGGGCTCCAGTTTGCCGGAGGCGATCCTGTACGGCCTGCTGGAGATCGCCGAGCGAGACGCCTTCCTGATGACGTGGTACGCGCAACTGCCCGTCCCACGGATCGATCTGGCCTCGGCACACGATCCGCGCATCCCGCTGGCGGTCGAGCTGCTGCGCCAGCAGCACGGTTACCAGGCGTTCGCCTTCGCGACGACCGTGGAACAGCGGGTCCCCGCGTTCTGGCTGATGGCGGTCGACCCCGACAGCGGGCCGGATCGTCCCCGGCTCTACTGCGCGGCCGCCGCCCACCTCCATCCCGAACGCGCCCTGCTCGGCGCCCTGCACGAGCTCGTTGCGGGCGTGGCCTCGCTGACGGGACGCTACGACGCCCAGCGCGCCGAGGACCTGTTCCACACGTCCGACCTGGTCCGGGAGATGGACGACCACGCGCTGCTGTACGGACTGCCGGCCGCACAGCCACGCCTGGCCTTCCTCGCCACCGACGGTCCGGCACGCCCACTGTCCGACTTCGCCGGCCTCTGGGCCTGGCCGCAGCACCACGATCTCTCGGACGACCTCGGCGAGTTGGTCAGCCGTTACCTCGCCTGCGGGCTGGATGTCATCGCCGTCGACACCACCTCGCCCGAGCAGCGGGCGGGCGGCTTCGCCTCCGCCAAGGTGATCGTGCCGGGCACCCTGTCGATGACCTTTGGCCACCGCTACCGGCGCAGCCACGGGCTGCCGCGGCTGTCCACCGTGCCCCGCCTGCTCGGGTACCGGGACGCCGACCTTCCGGCCGAGGACATCAACCCGTTCCCGCACCCGTTCCCGTGACCTGGAGGTTTCCATGACCGAGACCGCCGCGGTCGGGGATGCCACCCACCGCTATCTGCAAGCCCTGCGGGACCGCCGCTCCAGACCGGTCGACTGGTCCGCTGCGCCGCCGACCTACAAGCGCTACCCGCCGGAGGGCCGGATCGTCCTGCCCTGGCAGTCGTCCGAACCGCTCAGCCGGCTGCCGCGGGACCTGCTCGGCCTCACCCGCGCCTACTGGGGCCACCCCACGGACCAGGCCGGGCAGCCGACCGTAGGGCCGCCCGAGGTCCGCCTCGGGCGCCCGGCCCCCTCCGGCGGCGCTCTCTACCCGATCGAGGCATACCTCGCGACCGCCGGTCCCACCGCCGGCCTGTACCACTACGACGCCGCCCATCACTGTCTTGACCGGGTCCGCCCCGGCGACCACCGTGCCGCGCTCACCAGACTGCTGGCCCAACGGCCGGCGCGGTTACCGGAACTCCTGCTGGTGCTGTCGGCCGTCTTCTGGCGCAACGGCTTCAAGTACGGCGACTTCGCCTACCGCCTGCACTGCCAGGAGACCGGGGTCCTGACCGCCCAGGCCCTCGCCCTGGCCGAGGCACTCGACCGCGCGTTGACCGTCCACCTCCGATTCGCCCAGCAGAAGACGGAAGGCTTGCTCGGCCTGGACGGCGTCGGCGAGGGCGCGCTCGCGATCCTCTCCCTCGCGCCCCACAGCCGGCATGACACCCCCTCGGAACTCCCCTCCTACACCGACCTGTTGGCCCGCCCCGCCGCCCAAGCGGTGCCGCAACCGACACCGGCCGGCAAGCTGCTCCCGCACCTGACCGCCCTGCACCAAGCAGCCGGCAAGCCGACGGGCAGGCCGGCCACCGTCCGCTTACCCGCCCGGCCGACGCAGGCCAGGCACCCCCCGGTGCCGCTGCCAAGGCCACAACCCCGCCAACTCTCCGAAGGAATGGCACACCGGGCGTCGCCGCCCAACGGCTTCCTCCCGGCGCACACACACCTGGCCGCCCTCGCCACCGTGCTGGCCGCCGCGACCGCCGGCTATCTGGGCGACCTCCCGGGTACCCACCGCACGCCAGTCACCGTGACCCCTTACCTCCTCGTCCGACGGGTGGCCGGTATCCCACCGGGCGCTTACTGGTACGACGCCGGCACGCACGCCCTGTTCCGCACCGGCGATGCCGACGCCCCGGGTCTGGTGGCACGCGGACCGCTCCAGCCGAACACCCGACCCGCACTCGCCGAGTGCGCGGCGGTGCTGATCCCGGCGGGAGACCCGCTCGCAGGCATCGACGCCTTCGGGGACCGCTGGTACCGGGTGCAGCAGGTCGAAGCCGGGCTCCTCCTGCACCGTGCCACGCTCGCCGCAACGGCCCTCGGCCTCACCGCGCGCATCCACTCCGACGGGACCAACGACACCACCGACGCCGCCCTCGGCCTCGCCGGAACGCGGCAACGCAGCCTCTCCTTCCTCGCATTGGGTAAACCCAGGCCCGGTTGCCTGCGCGACGCGGACCCAGCCACGCCCTGACACCGGCGAGCCAGTCCCTCGCCACCCGCACGCATCCCGACCACGCGAACCACCGCGGGGCGGCCAGCGGTTCACCCACCTCCCGCAGGCGAACCAGTCGACTTCCTGAATGGAGCCCACCCGACCGGGCGGGCTCAGTCAACCCAGAAAGGAAACAGCACCATGAGTAACACAGCAATCGCCCTCGACCTCAACGACCTGGCGGTGGAAGGCTTCCAGGTGATCCCGACCGACTCGCCCAACACGAGCGGACACGGCATCACCGAGCTCAACAAGGCATTCAACTGCAACGAGTGCGTCTGCAACTGCAGCTGTAACTGCAGCTGTAACTGTAACTGCAGCTGTAACTGCAACTGTGCCTGCAGCGTCGCGCCGGACTCCACCGACAAGGCGTAGTCGCCGTGCACAGCCGGGGCGCGGCACCGCCGCGTCCCGGCCAAGCGGCTGCGAACCGGGGCGAAGATCGCTCCGTATGGGAAACGCCACTTGTGGGGAGGGATGTTTCTCGTCGCACCGACTTTGCGCCGCGGCGCGGCGGCTCTTGACTGGTGCCGGTACCAGTCCGAGGGGGCAGGGCCGTAGGAGACTGATGCGGCGGCCCGAACCCAAGGACCACCCAGTGGAGTTGACCGCGATGTGGCACCCCACTGTTTGGGAGAGGGCATGACCGCGATCGTGATCCCGGCCCGGGCCGGCTCAACCCGCTTTCCCGGCAAGGCCACCGCACTGCTCGGCGGACGGCCGGTCGTGCGGTGGACCTACGAGGCGGCCACCCGCGCGCGACGGGCCACGCGGGTCGTGGTGGCCACCGACAGCGAACGGATCGCCACGGTGTGCCAGTCCTTCGGCGCGGAAGTGGCGCTGTCCGCGGACGCGTTCGCCACCGGGACCGACCGCGTCGCCGCGGTGGCGGCGGCCTGGGACGACGACTGCGTCGTCAACCTCCAAGGGGACGAACCCTTCATCGACCCGGACGTCATCGACCGGGTGATCGCCACGGTGCAGGCCGGACATCCCGTGACGACGGCGGCGGGGCCACTGGCCGCGGCGGACGCGACGGACCCGCACCAGGTCACCGTGCTGACCGACCAGGACGACCGCGCCCTGTACTTCTCCCGCGCCCCCGTCCCGTACCAGCAACCAGGCATCCGC
Source organism: Streptomyces sp. NPDC057743 (assembly GCF_042798755.1). Lineage (NCBI taxonomy): Bacteria > Bacillati > Actinomycetota > Actinomycetes > Kitasatosporales > Streptomycetaceae > Streptomyces > Streptomyces sp. NPDC057743. The sequence continues at coordinate 94,587 of NZ_JBHVJX010000015.1, read as the reverse complement.
TTCGAGGAGTTGGCCGGCAGCCGGCGGGCCGCCAAACACCTGGGCATCTACGGCTTCGCCCCCACCGCACTGGCCCGCATCGCCGCCGCACTGCCCGGCATCCTGGAACGCGCCGAGGGGCTGGAACAACTGCGCTTCCTCGAACTGGGCCTCCCGATCAGGGTGGTTCAGGCGCTGCGGGCTCCCGTCAGCATCAACACCCCCGACGACCTCACGGCTGCCGAGGCCGCCCTGTGGAGCCGGCCATGACGGGCGGCGGCCTGGACGCACTGCGGCGGTGCTCGGTCGCCGGCATCGAGTTGGGCAACGACCGCCCCGCGGTCATCCTCGGCGGAGTCAACGTCCTGGAGGACCTCGACACCGCGTTGCGCGTCGGCGAAGCGTTCCGCACCAGCGCGGATCGGCTCGGCCTGCCCTACGTCTTCAAGGCGTCGTTCGACAAGGCCAACCGTTCCTCGGCACGCAGCTTCCGCGGACCCGGCTTCGACGACGGCCTGGCCATGCTCGCCCGCGTCAAACGGGAACTGGACGTCCCCCTCGTCACCGACGTGCACACCGCCGAGCAGTGCGCGCCGGCCGCCGAGGTCGTCGATCTGCTCCAGATCCCCGCCTTCCTGGTGCGCCAGACCGACCTGATCCACGCGGCCGCGGCCACCGGGCGTCCGCTGCACCTGAAGAAGATGCAGATGATGGCGCCGGAGGACATGCGGACGGTCGCCGACAAGTGCGCCCGGGCGGGAGCTGCCGGCGTGGTGCTGTGCGAGCGGGGCACCGCCTTCGGCTACCACCACCTGGTCGTGGACATGGTGGGCCTGGCCCGTATGCGCGAGTTCGGCCCACCGGTGACCCTGGACGTCACCCACGCCCTGCAACTCCCCGGCGCCCTCGGAGAGTCGGCGGGCGGCCGCGGCCAGTTCGCCCCCCACCTGGCCCGGGCCGGCACCGCCCTCGGCCTGGCCGGCCTGTTCATCGAGGCCCACCCCAACCCCGACCAGGCCCCCTGCGACGGCCCCTGCGCCACCGCAACCGCCGACCTTCCCGCCCTCCTGCGCCACATCAAGGAAATCGACGACCTGGTCAAGGCATAGGCCACTCCCGGGGAGCTCCGCCGCCCGCTACGGGCCACCCTCGGGAGTGCCTGGCCGTACATGACGAACGGGACGGCGAGCGAGCCCCGCCCCCGCCGGCTGACCAACGGCCGCTGCGCCCGCGCCCTGAACCACCCGATCGTTCGCGCCCCGAGGCCACCTTCGCCCGCACCGGACCCGACATGGTGGGCTCCTCGCCCAACAGCGCCTCGCCCAACAGTTCCTCGCCCAACATCTCCGATTCTTCGGGTGCTGCGGAGGCCCGGATGGGGCGGTTGGTCAAGGAGAGATGGGTGGTCAACGCAGTTTGGTGGTCGGGTAGTTGGGTGTTTGTGAGGAGGGTCCTGGTGGGGTGGGCGGGGGCTCTATGATGTGGCGGTTTCCGGGTCTGAGATGAGGGGGAGCCATGTTCGAGACGGCCGAGGCCGCGGGTGCGGAGAAGGGGGCCTCAGTGGAGGGGCTCGATGTGGTGGTGTCCATTGACGACACCGAACAGCCGGCCGGTTCGGGGGCCATGGGCATCTTCGGGCGTCGGGGGGAGGAGTCCTCGGTCCGGCGGATTCCCACCGCCGTCCTGCACGAGAACCTCCAGCGCACGGTGGATGCCCTGCAACAGGTGCTCGGGGACCTCAGGGTTCCCGACGGTGGCATGCCGTTGCAGCAGGCGCAGGTCTCCTTCGAGATCACCGCTACCGGGGGCATCGCCATCGTGGGGACATCGGCACAAGTGGGTGCCAAGGGAGCGATCACGCTGACCTTCGGCTCCTGATCCGTTGGAGAGCGCGATGACCGGCTCGTACCGTGCCTTGCTGATCGGGGTGCCGCTCTACCACGACCCCCAGATCGACGACCTGCCCTTCGTCACGGACGATATGCGTGAGTTGGAAGGGGTGTTGACCGAGGTCGGGTACGGGGTGCGCACCCATAACGTTGACGAGACCGACCGGGAGAGCATCGACTACGCCGTCGAAACCTTCTTCCAGGACGCAACTTCGGGCGAGACGTTGCTGCTCTATCTCAGCGGTCACGGGATCCACCATGGTGGCAAGGACTACCTCGTGCCCAAGGGGGCGCGGACCACCTCTCACGACTTCCGTGGCAAGTGCCTGTCGCTCGACTTCAGCAGCTACGTGGAGCGCAGCGGAGCCGGTGACGTGGTGGTGTTCGTGGACGCCTGTCGTGAGGGCATCGACCTCAGGGAGATGTCTGTCGGCAACGCCGTTGCCTGGTCGGAGATGCGGGTCGCGCGGACCGGTGAGCGTCACTACTGCCACGTATACGCCTGCTCGCCCGGGGAACGTGCCCGCTTCACCAGCGCGGGGAACAACACCTTCAGCATCTTCTCCCGTGCCCTCAGCACCGTTGTGGCGGACGAAGCGGGCCCGAGCACGCTACGCGAGCTCAGGGAACAGTTGCAGAGTGCGACCGACGCGCTGACCGCGGAGAAGGAGCTGCCCCGCCAGCAGATCAGGGTGCGCACCGAGACGGAGGCCGACGACTTCGTCCTGTTCGAGCGGCCTGACCGCACCGCACTCGGGGCCGCGGGCGAGCACGCCTGGGTGACCGCGGCCCGCAACCATCCGGCGTGGAAGCAGATCGGCGACGTCCCCGGCGCCGAGGCCATGCATGCGGCCACGGTTGCTCTCGTCGCCCAGATCATCCCGCAGTTCACCCGGGACGAGGCGCAGTTGGCCGAGGACCCCTGGCGGCCGGTCGGTTTCGCCGAGCGGATGACCCACCGGGTGGGCTGGCTGTTGTCGAAGGTCCTCAATCCGGAGAAACTGGCCCTGTCCCCGGCCGAGGCCGCCCTCCTGGTTGCTGCGCCCTACCTCTACGTGTCGAGTGCCCACCGCGCCGCGGTGCAGGCGCTGGAGGTCCAGCCCACCCACCTCGGCCATCTGCCCGGTCCGTCTCCCGCCCGCGCCAACTACGAGCAGTTCTTCAACAACCGTCAGCGGCTGGTGCGTCGTGCCGAACTTGCGGGGGACGACCATGCGGCCGGCATCGCCTGGTGGCTGTTCCATCGTTGGCTGAACAGCAAGCCCGGGGGATTCCAGGAGAAGGTCCTGGGCAGCTTGCTCGGCCCCGCGGAGAGCCTGCTGGATGGCGTCCCGGCTGATGCCGACCGCAAGTTGGTGGTCGAACTCTTCGAGCTGAACACCCTGTCCGTGCTGATGCGTTCGCTGTGCACTCCGTTCGGCACGATCGCCAACCAACCCACGCGCCAACTGGCGGGCGGCGCCGAGGCGGAGCAGCACGTCCGGGAACAACTGCTGGTCGTCCTGCTGGCGGTGGCGCACCACTTGGCGATCGATCCGGTCCTGTTGCCGGACGTCGTCGTGGAGCACCTGGGCATCAAGTACTCCGTGGACATGGCGCAGTTCCACCAGACCCTCCAGGACGCCCGCTGGAATCAGGGCGGTCGCACGCGCGTCCTCAAGGCGTCCTGCCATCATCCTGCGGTGGGCCTGGCCCTGCGGCATCAGGCGGCCGCCCTGGACGCCCTGCTCGGCTCGGTCGACGTCCGCGCCGGCGGCGAGGCCCAACTGGAGCCGTTGCAGGACCTGCCGGCGCACGCCACGGCCGACGAGGTGCGACCGGTCGTCACAGCGACCGGGGCGCCCGCGTACGTGTCGATGGACCTGCGCTTCCGCCTTGCGGACGACCGCGTCCAGGAACTCCTCATGGGCGAACAACTGTATGGAGACCCGGCGTTGGCGATCCGTGAGCTCTACCAGAACGCACTGGACGCCTGCCGCTACCGCGGGGCCCGCACCCAGTACCTGCGGCGGCGACACCCCGAACTCGCCCCCTGGTCGGGGCGCATCACCTTCAAGCAGGGCGTGGCCGAGGACGGCCGGGCCTACATCGAGTGCACCGACAACGGCATCGGCATGGGGGAGGGCGAGCTCCGCGAAGTCTTCTCGCACGCCGGTATGCGCTTCGCCGACCTCCCCGAGTACCTCGACGAAAAGGCCGAGTGGCGCGAGGCGGGCATCGAACTCCACCCCAACAGTCGCTTCGGCATCGGCGTGCTCAGCTACTTCATGATCGCTGACGACATCTCGGTGACCACCTGCCGCCTGGACCGCGAGGGTCACGCCGGGAAGCGCCTACAGGTGGACATTGCCGGACCGGGGTCCCTCTTCTACATTCACGACGTGGGACGGGGGTACGACGCCGGCACCACCGTGCGCCTGTATCTCCGCCCGTCGTCCCAACTCCCGTCGTGTACCGCGCTGTTGCGGAGGTTGCTGTGGATCTCCGAGTACGCGGTGGTGGCACAGGACGCGGACGCCCGCTTCGAGTGGGAGCCGGATGTGCTCTCGCCGGTGGCGCCGCTGGGCCACCGGGACCCGCACAGCAGCGATGCGGTGCGCGAGGCCGACGTCGCGGTCGACGCGACGACCCGGCCGGACGTGTGGTGGACGAGTACCCATGGCGGCGTCCTGGCCGACGGCGTGTGGATCGGCGTTCCGATGTTCGGCGCCGTGGTGAACCTGACCGGGACCCATGCACCGCAGCTGACCGTCGACCGCAGGCGGGCGTTGACCTACGACACGGATCACGTCCTGCGGCGGCTGCGTGCGGAGATCCCGGTATTGCTGCGGCCGGGAACCGAGGTCTTCGGCCACGACTGGCTGTCCGAACTGTCCGACTACCAACCGGCGTTGGCGGACGAGATAGCCGCGGCCGCGGTGACCTGTCGGTACCACCCCTGGGTGGTGGCCAGGCAGGAGCTGGACATCACCGCGGTGGGTTGTTTCTCGATGGACACGCAGATCATGAGCGACGGCGGCTGGTGGGAACGCCCTTCCATGGGCATCCCGGAACGCGTCGTCGCCTGGCGCGTCAGGGCGTGGGGCGCCGCGGGGGCGATTCCCGGGGTGCGGCTCACCGAATCGGAGTCGGTGGTGCGCGCGCGGCCCACGGACGTGGGGCTGCTCACCGAATTGGCCACTGCCGAGCAGACCCGGCCCAAGTTCGGTTCGGAGCGGCGCTACGTGGGTGACTGGCTGGACCCCGAACTGCCCGTGCCCGTGGGGCATGTGTTGGAGTTCGCGCATGTGGTGGGGTGCAGCGCGCACGAGGCGGCGGACCGACTCATGGCCCTCGGCTTCCGGCTGCCGGACAGCGCGGTGTTGCCCGAGACGGTCACGGCCGACGACCTGATCATGCTCAGCCGTGACCTCGATCGGGAGCCGCCGTGGCTGGATGTGGCCGATCCGGTGCCGTTGGGGCATGTGTTGGCGGCGGCGGAGCGGACGAAGCGGCGTCCTGCGGAGGTGGTGGCCAGGCTTGCGGAGCTCGGGCTGCGGCTTGTCGAGGGGGCGACGTTGCCCGAGACCACCGGGCCCGACGACGTTTTCGTCCTGAGCAAGCATCAGGCCGGGCAGCGGCCGTGGCTGGATGTGGCCGATCCGGTGCCGTTGGGGCATGTGTTGGCGGCGGCCGAGCGGACGAAGCGGCGTCCCGCGGAGGTGGTGGCCAGGCTCGCGGAGCTCGGGCTGCGGCTCGTCGAGGGAGCGGTGCTGCCCGAGGCCATGGAGCCCGGCGACCTGGCGATCCTGCGCCAGGGCCTCACGCCGGACATGCCGTGGTGGGATGTCGCGCGGCCGGTGCCGCCGGCGTATGTGCTCGTGGCCGCCCATGCCGCGAGGCGGTCTCCCGGGGAGGTGGCTGCCAGGCTGGTGCAGCTCGGCCTGCGCCTGGACGAGGACGCGGTGCTGCCTCCGACGGTGGAGACCGAAGACCTCGCCTTGCTCAATGCGGCCACTGGCCGGGGGACGGATTGGTTGCGCTGCACGGTTCCGGTGCCGTTGGGGCATGTGTTGGCGGTGGCGGAGCGGTTTAAGCGGCGTCCCGCGGACGTGGCGGCCAGGCTCGGGGAGCTTGGACTGCGCCTTCCGGACGGTGCGGGGGTGCCTGACGTCGTGGAGTCCGACGACCTCTTCCTCCTCAGCAAGGCACGCGACCGGGATGCTCCGTGGCTGGATGCCGCCGTTCCGGTGCCGTTGGGGCATGTGTTGGCGGTGGCGGAGCGGTTCAAGCGTCGTCCCGCGGAGGTGGTGGCCAGGCTCGGGGAGCTCGGGCTGCACCTTGCGGAGGGCAGGGTGCTGCCGGAGGTGGTCGGAGTGGATGACCCGGCCATGCTGAGGGTCGAGGGCGATCCCATGGTGCCGTGGCTGGACGAGACGGTGCCGGTGCCGGTGAGTCATGTGCTGGCCGTGGCCAGCAGGTTGAGGCGTCGGCCCATGGAAGTGGCAGCCCGCCTTGCGGGGTTCGGCTTGCGGGTGGCGGACGGCTCGGGCGACCTGGCGAAGATCGAGCTTGAGGATCTCCGCATGCTGATGGTCAAGGGGCGTTTCCGCGAGGGGAATTACGAATGGCTGGACAAGCAGGCCCCGGTTGACCTGTGGCACGTCCATCAGGGCGCCTCGCTCAGTGGGCGCTCCTTGGCGGAGGTCGCTCGACGCTTCCGTGAACTCGGGTTCACACTCGCCCGGGACGTGATCTATACCGGGGCTGAGTGAGTGTCAGTAGGCGGCGCTATCGGCACGCTTCGCTCGTGACATCGAGCGCGTCACGTGCGTCAGGGGCATCACGTGCGTCACGTGCCTCGCATGCGCCGTCTGCTTCGCGCGCGTCGGTGGGCTCGGCAGGGGCGTTCTCGCGCCGTGCCAGGCGCCGGTTGAGCATGGGGGCGCTGGTGAGGGCGAGGAGGAGGGCGATGGCGCCGGCGCCGATGGCGACGGCGAAGCCCCAGCGGGTGCCGTAGGCGTCGACGACGATCCCCGACACCGCGGCGCCGAGCGCCACACCGCTCTGCAGGCCGGCGATCATCCAGGTGAGGGCCTCGGTGAGGTGGTGGGCGGGGGCGGTCCGCTCGACGATGCCCATGATGACGACCATGGTCGGGGCGAAGAAGACGCCGGCGACGAAGACCACGGCGGCCATCCCGGCGACGTTGCCGACCAGTAGGAAGGGCAGGGTGGTCAGGGCGGTTCCGGTCACCCCGACGACCAGCAGTCGCGGGAGCGGGACGGAGAGCTTCAGGGCGCCGAAGGCCAGGCCGGAGATGCCGGAGCCGAGGGCGTAGACCGCGAAGACGAGGCCGGAGAGCGCCTTGTTGCCCTGCTGTTCGGCGAAGGACAGGCCCATGGTGTCGACCGTGCCGGCGATGGCGCCGCCGAAGAGGAGGGTGAGGGCGAGCATCAGCACCGGGGCGGAGCGGATCACGGATGCGCCGCTGGCGTTCTCCGTGCGCGTCCTGACCGGGGGTTCGGTGCGCTTCTGCGGTACGAACAGGGCGACGCCGACGGTCAGGAGGAGGGCCGCGGCGAGCGGCGCGGCCTGCGGGAACAGGGCCGTGGAGAGCATCACCGCGAGCGCGGGGCCAAGGACGTAGGTCAGCTCGTCGACCACCGACTCCATGGAGTAGGCGGTGTTCAACTGTGGTTGGCCGCGGTAGATCTCCGTCCAACGGGCGCGCACCATCGCCCCCATGCTGGGCATCAGGCCGGACAGCAGGGCGAAGAGGAAGAGCGTCCAGGTGGGGGCGCCGGTGGTGGCGCAGAGCAGCAGGGCGCCGAGCGCGATGACGCTGATGCCGGTCGCTACGGGCAGGACGCGGCGCTGCCCGCGGCGGTCCACGATCCGGGAGACCTGCGGTCCGAGGAAGGCCATGGAGAAGGTGAAGGTGCCCGCCACCAGTCCGGCCAGGGCGTACTGGCCGGTGGTCTCGGAGAGCATCGTCAGGATGCCCATGTGGGCCATGGGCAGCGGGAGTCGGGCGAGCAGGCCGGCGGCGCTGAACGCCTTCGTTCCGGGAGCGGAGAAGAGAGCGCGGTACGGGATTGCCATGTTTCGTCCAGGGGTTGGGGCGATCCCGTGCGGGTGGTGGTGGCAGGCAGGGACGTTCCTGCCGCCGCGCGCCCCGCACGGGGACACCGAAGCAGGCGACGGAACAACAACTGGGACTATAGTCCCAGTTTCTTGTGTGGGGGAAACCGGTTCGCCTGTGGGGGAAACCGGTTCGCCGGGATATGGTGCTGCCGCCCCTCACCAGGCAGGAGAGTTCAGCCGAGATGTCGACCCCCGACGAGCCCATCACCGACGGACGCAAGGCCAAGGGCGCTCGCCGACGGGCGGCCCTGATCGAGGCCGCGGTGCGGGTGGTTGCCCGGGACGGCGCCGCACGCGTCACTCACCGCGCGGTCGCCCAGGAAGCCGGTCTGCCGACCACCGCGACCACCTACTACTTCGAGAGCATCGACGCGCTGCTGAACGCGGCCCTGACCAGTTGCATGGCGGCCGACTCGGTGCGCATCAGGGAACTGATCGAGGCGCCCGACGCACCGGACGGCACCGACAAGATCCGGGCGCTGGCGCTCCTGATGGCCGAACTGCTCACCGATCGGGCGCACTTGCTGGCCGAGTTCGAGCTGTGTCTGCGCGCCGCCCGGCGCCCGGAACTGCGCGACGCCACCAGTCGCTGGACGGCCGTGCTGGCCGACTTCGCCCGGCTCTTCACCGACGACCCGTTGCGGATCGCGCTGTTCACCAACGCCTATGACGGGCTGCTGCTGAAGGGGCTGCTCGGTGACGGGCCAACCGGGGCCGAGGAGTTCGAGGCCCTGCTGCGGGAGCTGCTGCCGGCGCGAGGCTGAAACGAGGGTGTATGCGGGGCCACCGGGCCCGTCGAGGCGGCCCGCCGCGAACCCGTACATACTTCTCGTTGAGCATCCAACCAGGGGGAGACAGCATGACTGTGGCCACATCCGGACGGCCGGCGGACGCACCGGGCGGCAGACCGGCGCCGGACGGCCTGGGCGACGCGTGCGGCCCGGAGGGCGCAGGCAGCACGGACGGCCCGGAGGGCCACCACCCCAGGCACCCTGCACCCGCTGCGGCCGCCGGGCGTGCGCTGAAGCAGCGGCACCTCACCTTGATGGCGTTGGGCGGGGCGGTGGGCACCGGTCTCTTCCTCGGGTGCGCCCAGACCATCCACAGCGCCGGGCCCGCCGCCGTGCTCTCCTACGCCCTCGCGGGCCTGTTGGTGATCCTCGTCATGCGGATGCTGGGCGAGATGGTCGTCGCTCGGCCGATGGCGGGCTCGTTCGCCGACTACGCGCGCCTGGCGCTCGGTGACTGGGCCGGGTTCACCATCGGCTGGCTGTACTGGTACGCGTTCGTGGCGATCGTCGCGATCGAGGCCATCGCGGGCGGTCGGATCGTGCACGGCTGGCTGCCTGAGGTGCCTGACTGGGCGGTGAGCGTGGTGCTGTTGACCGCGGTGGCCGTGGTGAACCTCTGCTCCACCGGATCGTTCGGCAGCGTCGAGTTCTGGTTGGCGATCGTCAAGATCGGCGCGATCGTGGGATTCCTCGCGCTCGGCACCGCCTATGTCTGTGGGTTCTGGCCGGGCGACGCGAGCCCGCACCTCAGTCACTTCGTGGACCACGGGGGCTTCCTCCCCAACGGCCCCGGCGCCGTGCTCGCCGCGACCGTGGTCGTGGTCTTCGCGTTCGGCGGCACCGAGATCGTCACCATCGCCGCGGCCGAGACCCCGGACCCCGAAGCCGCCGTCGCCCGGGCCACCCGCCAGGTCCTCTGGCGCGTGGTCATCTTCTTCCTGGGCTCGATCTTCCTGGTGGTGGCGATCGTGCCGTGGGACACCCTGACGGGAACGGAGAGCCCCTACGCCACCGCCATGGCACGGATGGGCGTCCCGTTCGCCGGCACCGTGATGACCGCCGTCATCCTGGCCGCCCTACTCTCGGTGCTCAACTCCACCCTCTACGCCTCGTCCCGCATGCTCACCACGCTGTGCCGCCACGGGGAGGCGCCGCGAGCCCTGGCGCACACCAACCGCCGCGGCACCCCGGCCCGCGCCCTCCTCCTCGGCACCGTGATGGGATACCTCTCCATCGGCGCCCAAGTCCTCCAGCCGGAGCGGACGTTCGGCTTTCTGCTCGACTCCACCGGCGCCGTGCTCATCTTCCTCTACGTCACGATCGCCGTCTCCCAACTACGGCTGGGTACCCGCGCCCGGCGCACCGAACCCCACCGGTTGACCTTCCGCATGTGGGCCCACCCCCACCTCACGTGGCTGACCATCGCCGCACTTCTGGCGATCCTGTTCTCCATGGCCCTGTTCGCCGACACCCGGCCCCAACTCCTCATGAGCCTGGGCAGCCTGGGCGTGGTACTGCTGGCCTACGGGGTTCGGCGGGCGGTGCGCGGGGTGAGCCGTGGGCGCCGGGCACGTATGGTGTCTGCGGCCCCGGGGACGGGCGTCGAGGACTGAATCAGGGTGCCCGCCGGCCCGCGGGCCAATCACCCCATATCGAAGGGCCGTTGGGCCACCGCCGCGGCCAGTCCGCCGGCGATGTGCTGCCGCGGCCCGCGTCAGTCCGCACAACCGCGTACCAACGGCCGCCGAGAGTCCCATCCCATCCCACCCCACCCCACCCGACCCCGCCGCCGTCAGGCGCCGTTGAGGATGACGAGTTGGCTGGTCGCGCGGGTCATGGCGACGTAGCGGTTGACCGCTCCCTCGATGCCGTTGCCGAAGGTGTCCGGGGCGACGAGGACGACCAGGTCGAATTCGAGGCCCTTGGACAGTTCGGGGGTCAGCGACCGGACGCGGGGCGTTGCCCGGAACGTGGGGTCGCCGATGACGCAGGCGATGCCGTCGGCGTGTTGGGCGAGCCAGGCGTCGAGTATCGGGTGGAGGTCCGCGCGGGATCCGTGGGTGACCGGGATGCCGCTGTTGCGGATGGAGGTCGGGACGTTGGCGTCCGGCAGCGCGGCCCGGATCACCGGCTCCGCCTCCGCCATGACCTCCTCCGGGGTGCGGTAATTGACGTTCAGCGAGGCCACGTTGATACGGTCCAACCCGACGCGTTCGAGCCGTTCCTGCCACGACTCGGTGAAGCCGTGCCTGGCCTGGGCACGGTCCCCGACGATGGTGAAGCTCCGGGACGGGCAGCGGAGCAGCAGCATCTGCCACTCGGCGTCGGTCAGTTCCTGCGCCTCGTCCACGACGATGTGCGCGAACGGGCCGGCGAGCAAGTCCGGTGTGACAGTGGGGAGTTCGGCCTCGTTGACGAGACTGACCTGGGCGTCCTGGCCGCGCAGCATGGTCACCAGGCCCTCGCCGTCGTCACCGTCGGCGCCGGAGTCCGTCGCGGCCTGGATCAGGTTGTCGACGACCTGATCCATCTGCTCGCGCTGGGCGGCAAGGATGGCCTCGTGCCGGCGCTTGCGCCGGGCCGCCTCCGGATCGCCGAGCCGCTGCCGCGCCGCGTCCAGCAACGGCAGGTCGGACACGGTCCATGCCTGGGGCTGCGCGCGTTGCAGCCGCCGGATCTCGTCGCGGTCGAGCCAGGGGGCGCACAGTCGCAGGTACGCGGGGACCGACCACAGGTCGCCGACCAGGTCGGCCGCTTCGAGCAGCGGCCAGGCACGGCCGAGGGTGCTGACCAGCTCCTCGTCGTACCGCAGCGACCGGCTGAACTGCTCGGGCGGGACGTCGGCGTCGCACTTGTCCAGCAGGATCGCGACCAGTTCGTCCCAGATCAGCTCGCGCGCCTCGTTGTGCGGCGTGCCCGGCCCCGGTGCGTCGAACGCCTCGGCCCAGTCATCGGCGCTCAACCAGAGGTCGGCCCAGTCGGTCGAGACGGTCATCCCCTCGGCGGGCGGCTCCTCGTAGAACCTCACGGCCGTCTCGATCGCCTTCACCATCTGCGCGGACGACTTCAGGCGCGCCACCTCCCAGTCGGTCTCGGTCGTCGCCCCGGCGCCCTCGGCGACCAGGTCCCGCACGGTGCAGGTCTGCACGCCCTCCTCCCCGAGGCTGGGGAGGACATCGGCGACGTACGCCAGGTAGGGCTGGTGCGGGCCGACGAAGAGCACGCCGCCGCGACGGTGGCCGAGGCGGGGGTCGGAGTAGAGGAGGTAGGCGGAGCGGTGCAGGGCGACGACGGTCTTGCCGGTGCCGGGGCCGCCGTCGACGACGAGGGAGCCGCGGGAGCCGGCCCGGATGATGGCGTCCTGGTCCGCCTGGATGGTGGCGAGCACATCCCGCATCCGGTCCGAGCGGTTGCTGCCCAGGCTGGCGATGAAGGCGGACTGGTCGTCGAGGGCGGCGTGCCGCTCCAACCCGTCGGTGGTGAACACCTCGTCCCAGTAGTCGCTGATCCGGCCGCCGGTCCAGCGGTACCGGCGACGACTGGCCAGGCCCATCGGGTTGCCGTGGGTCGCCGCGAAGAACGGTTCGGCCGCGGGGGAGCGCCAGTCAACCAGCAGCCGGCGCCCCGTGCTGTCGGTCAGGCCGAGCCGGCCGACGTAGAGCGGCTCGGGGTCGTCGGTGCGGACGACATGACCCAGGCACAGGTCCAGGCCGAAGCGGCGCAGGGCGCGTAGGCGACCGGTCAGCCGGTGGATCTCCGCGTCCCGGTCCATCGCCTCGCGGCCGGTGCCGCCGGGCGCCTTGAGCTCGGCGTCGAGGCGCTCGGACAGCTCGTCGATCGCCTGTTGGAGACTGGCCGCGATGGCCGCGAAGTGCCTCTCGTCCGCGGCGATCAGCGCCGGATCGGCCTTGGCGGAGAGGCGGTCGGGAAGGGCGAACGCACTAGATGGAGTGGATGCGCTGGATGGAGTGGATGCGCCGGTGGTCAGGGGAGCGGTCATGTCAGTGGCTCCGATCATGGCGCGTGGCCAGGCAGTCCGGTGGCGCGCACGTCGGTACCTCGGCGCCCAGTGCTCGCAACGGCGGCGTGGGCCCCGCAACCACCGGCCCAACGTCAGAAAATTCCCCATACTGCAACAACACGGCACGCACTTCGTGAGTCTCCCATTCCCCCAGCTTCTGGCTTCGGCCAGTGATTGTGCGGCATGACCGGGGCCTTGCCGCAAGGCCCCCAGTGCGCTATACCTTGAGAGTGGCAAGGAGCGGACGTTCTCCTTGCCTTTTGTCTTTGCCGGACCGTCTTTTCCGGACCGTCTTTGTCGGCTTGCCCTTGGCGGCCGGCCCGACTCTGTCGGTCGCCGGGCCGGCCGATGTTGCTGTCGCAAGGGGTGACTGGCGAGGCCGCGCGGTGGTTCCCGCAACGGCTGGGGTGGGGCGCTCGCGGGCTGCGCGAGCGTCAAGGAGCCGTCGATCAGCGTTTGTTCGGGCGGTCGAACCAGATCGTGGCGAAGGTCGGTACCAACCCCGCCCAGAACAGCACCTGCGGCAACGGCCGCTCCGCCCAGGGGACTTGGGCGATCAGCAGGGCGCAGAGCATGGCCCAGGCGGCCTGGCCCAGCACGATGCGGGACCACACGTGACGGCGGATCAGTGAACGGACGTTGAGTCGGACGCCGGCCCGCCGCCGTCGGTAGCGCAGCAGGCAGCCGAGCAGCCAGATGGCCGTCATCGGCACCAGGTACCAGAGGCGTTGGCCGAGCGGCAGCGGCAACTCCCGCTGCACCTCGCCCTCGACGGCGAACAGGTCCATCATCGCGCCCGCCAGGCCGACGCAGAGCAGGGCCAACCACCGCACGCCGCGCAACATCCGGTACGTGGCCTGGTCGAGGCCGCGTTGCAGCTCGGCGGAGTCCGGCGCGGCGGCCAGCCCGGTGGCGTAGAGGTCGGCCGCCTCGGCCGCCTTGACGCCCGGTGCCTGGGCGGCCTTGCGAGTCTGTCTGGCCAGCGCCTCGGCATGGGTGGGGTCGAGCCGGAGGAGGGCACGGTCGTGCCGGTCGACGGCCTCGGTGTCGCGCGCGAAGCCGGCGATCTGACTGGCGACCTCGTGGGCGTAGACCTCCTCGGGGCCCAATCGCAGCGCCTCCGCGGCCAGTTCGGTCGCCTCCCGCACGACGACGTCGAGCCCGCGTTCGGGGAGTTCCGTGAGGTTGTTGGCCTGGGCGTAGCGGACCAGCGACATGCGGGACACCGCGTCGGCGAGCATGGCGTGGCCGTACCAGTGCCCGGGGTCGACGCGGACCGCGTCGCGCAGTACCGGTTCGGCCTCCCGCCAGCCCCGGCCCGGCAGGCGGGTCAGTGCCTGGGCGCGCAGGATGAGGGCTCCGAAGTCCTCGGGTGCCAGCTTGAGCGCCTCGTCGGACGCGTGCAGGGCCGGTTCCGGCTGCTCCATGTTCAGCTGGCAGTAGCCGAGCTTGACCCAGGCGCGTAGGTCGTCGGGGACCTCCGCGAGGTGTTGGGCCAGCAACTCCGCTGCCTGGCCGTGGCGTTCGAAGTCGATGAGGGCCTGGGCCCGTTCGACGGCCGGGTGCGGTGCGGTCACAGCTTGCGCCTCTTCTTGAGATAGGCCACCAGGTCGTCGTACATCCCGCCGTCGTTGGCGTACATCGCCACATTGCGGGCGGCCGCGAACCACGGTTCCGTCGAGGGCGCGATCTGCCCGGCCGCGGCCAGCAGGTCCGGCATGCCGATCAGGCGCACGGTTCCGGTACGGGCCGAGTCCAGCAGCGCGTGCTCGGCCGCGGCCTCGCAGACATGGGCCAGATCGGCGCCGGACAGCCCGTCGGTGGCCTTGACCAGCTTGCCGAGATCGACGTTCTCGATGGGGCGTTCGCGCAGGTGGTAGCGGAGGATCGCCTCCCGGGCCGGCGCGTCGGGCGGCAGCACCAGGAGGGTGCGGTCCAGTCGGCCGGGCCGGCGCAGCGCGAGGTCCACGTCCCAGGGCACGTTGGTGGCGGCGAGCACGAACACGCCCTCGTTGGCGTCCGCCTCGATGCCGTCCAACTCGGTCAGCAACTGGTTGACGGTGTTGCGCATGCCGGCACTCTGGGTGCGGCTGCGCTTCCCGCCGAGCGCGTCCAACTCGTCCAGGAAGACCACGCACGGTGCCTGGCGGCGGGCGGTCTGGAAGAGCTCGTGCATGTTGCGTTCGGAGTTGCCGATCCACATGTCGAGGACGTCGTTGACCGATACCGACAGGAAGTTCGCGCCGAGTTCGCCGGCGACGGCGCGCGCGATGAAGGTCTTGCCGCAGCCGGGCGGGCCGTAGAGCAGGAGCCCACCGCGCAGGCTCTTGCCGTACAGGCGGCGCAGCTCCGGATTGCGCAACGGCGCCAGGAAGGCGGCCTCCAGGCGCTCCTTGACCTGCTGCATGCCACCCACGTCCGCGAGGCGGACGGTACCCGGTCGCTCCACCTCCCAGGCGGCCGCGTCGCCCGGATCACCGGCACCGTCGACGGCGAGCGGCGCGGTCACGAACCGGGGCGGTACGGCGTCGCCGACCTGGTCCTCGGCGGCCTTCCAGTCGAAGCCGGAGGGCGGTGCGGTGGGGGTGGGTGTGGGCGTGGGCGTGGTGGCGGGAGGTTGTGGGGGTGCCTGGGGCGGCGTCTGGAGCGACGGTGTCTGCGGTGGGGCGACGGCGGCGGGTTGAGCGGGTGGTGTCTGGGCGTCGCTCAGGGCCCGGAGCATCAGCCCGCGCGCCTGGGCGTCGTCGGGTACGCGGTGCAGCGCCGCGGCGAGTTCGCGCACGGCGGCGTCGTCGTCCCCGGCGGTCAGCAGCAGCTCGGCGAGGTGCAGCCGCAGGGGTACGTCATCGGGAGCCGCGGCAACGGCCGCGCGCATGCTCTGTATCAGGGGGGATTCCGCCGCCATGGGCCCCTACTTTACGGAGCCGTCGCGGCAGGCGTGCGCGCACCCTGCCTGAATTGCCTGGGCCGCCTGAAATGGGTTGGTCGGCGATCGGCGTTCGGCGCTCGCGGGCGACTGCGGGACGGCGCCCGTCCGTCCGCCCGTCCGCTCGTCGCGGAAGGCGCCGTCCCTGAGTCTCCCGATGACCTCGCTGGCTGCGTACGGTCAGTCAGTCAGTCAGCCAGTCAGTCAGGACCCGGTAGCGAAGTCCTGAGTCCACCAAGGCCCGTTGGAGCTGAGGTTGACGCCCACGCCGGTGGACTTGTAGGAGCAGTTGAGGATGTTGGCGCGGTGCCCGGGGCTGTTCATCCAACCGTCCACGGCCGTGGCCGGGTCCTTGGGGCTCTTGAAGATGTTCTCGGCCCAACTCTGCCAGTGGAAACCCGCGTTGGTCATGCGGGTACCCGGGTCGACGCCCTCCGGGGTGTCGTGGGCGTAGTAGTTGCGGGCGGCCATGTCGTCGGAGTGTGCCTGGGCCGCGGCCTGGATGCGCCGGTCCACGGTCAGGGGCGCGCAACCAGCCTGGGCGCGCTGGGCATTGACCAGTTCCAGGACCTTACGGGCGAACTCCGCGGCGGTACCGGTCGCCGCCCGCGAACCGGACGGGGACGTGGCGCGGCCCGTACCGGAGGCGGTACCGCGGTTCGGGTGCGTCGTCGCCTGGTGGGTCGGGTGCGCGCGCTCCCCGGGGGCGTTCGCCTCGGGCGGTGTGCGCCCGTCCTCGTGCTGCCCGACGGCCGAAGCGGACGCGGAGGCGGTCGGCGACGACGGCTTGTGGCGGCGCGGCGAGTGCCAGGCGCTGCTCGGCGTCGACGGGGCGGAGGGGACGGCTGCGGTGGGGCGCGCCGGCGCGGACGGGTCGGCCGCGAGTGCCTGGTCCGCTCCGGATCCGGGCCATATCAGCGTCAGCCCGGCGCCCGTGACGACGACGGCCCCCACCGCCAACGCTGCCGCCTTCGTTCCGGGACGGCCGGCGCCGGCGCGGTGGTTCCCGCCGACCTTCCCCGACCGGCGGCGGGCGGGACGGGACGTGGCGTGCCGCCGGTGTGCGGTCGCCGCGTCGGTGGGGTGGCCGGCGCCACCGCCCGACGGCTCGCGCTCCGGTGTGGTGCCGAGGCCATCGTGCTGCTCCATGTCCGTTACCTCTTCTTCCTCTTCGACTGCCGTCCCGGTCCCCGTTCCGTCCCGACGTGAGGCCACGCGGTCGGTCCGTGTCGGCCGGTCCGTGCGGCCGCCTGACGAACGGTCCGCACTGGGGGAGACCCCGGGGGTGACCCCCGACAACGAAAATTCCCGGGATTTTTTTCCGGGCCCCCGCCCACCGCCCTCCCGCTCACGCCTTCCCGCTCCTTCCCGCGCTGGGTTCCGCAGACGGCACGGGACGGGAGCACAGGCCGGCGCGCGAACTGCCACACAAGCCGGCGAGCGAACCGGCGAACGAACCGGCGAACTTTCCCCGTAACTTTTCTGTTGTCGCCGGGCGTCGGACGGGTCACCTGAGCACGGGGGCCATGCAGGCGTAAACGGATGAACGGGACCGAACAGGCGTGAAGTGGGACAGCGATACGGCGACCGTCGAGGCGGCCAGGGCGGGAGACGACGATGCCCGGGAACAACTCGTCTCCGGGTACCTGCCCCTGATCTACAACGTCGTCGGCCGGGCGCTGGACGGCCATACGGACGTCGACGACGTGGTGCAGGAGACCATGGTCCGTGCCCTGGAGTCGTTGCCGGATCTGCGCGAGCCGGCATCATTCCGCTCCTGGCTGGTGGCGATCGCCATGAACCAGGTGCGGCGCCGCTGGACCGTCGCCCGCAAGGTCCCCACCGTCGCCCTGGACGACCAGACGGTGGAACGCCCCGACCACTCCGCCGACTTCGTCGACCTGACGATCCTGCGACTGGGACTGTCCGGCCAACGCCGTGAGGTGGCCGAGGCCACCCGCTGGCTCGACGAGGGGGACCGCTCGCTGCTGTCACTGTGGTGGCTGGAGGCCGCCGGCGAGATCAGCCGGCCGGAACTCGCCGACGCCATCGGCCTGGAGAGCCGGCATGCCGCGGTCCGGGTGCAGCGGATGAAGGAGCAGTTGGAGACCGGACGCGTCGTCGTCCGCGCCCTCGCGGGAAACCCGCCCTGCCCCGAACTCGCCGAGCTCACCGCGGCGTGGGACCGCAACCCCGCCCCGCTGTGGCGCAAACGCATAGCCCGGCACGCCCGCAACTGCACGACCTGTTCCCGGCACTGGAGCGACCTCCTGCCCGCCGAGGGCCTCCTGGCCGGCCTCGCCATGCTCCCCCTCCCCGCACACCTCACGCCCCACCCGGCCCTCCCCACCGCCCTGGGCACGTCACCAACGCCAGACACTTCGACGACGGCCACGGCCCCGTCGCCACCCCCGCCCCACCCCCGCCGTCCATCCCCCAGGGCAACGGCCATCGCCGGCACCGCGCTGCTCCTCATCCTGGCCACCCTCGCCGCCCTGTGGTGGCGCCCCCACACCCCCCACAACGCGCCTACCCCCGCCCCCACTCCAACCCCCACCCCCGAACGCACCCTGCCCACCCCCACCCCGACACCCCCCACGTCAACCCCCACCCCTTCCCACACCACCACCCCAACCCCAACCCCAACTCCCACGCCCACCCCCACTCCCGCCCCGCCTTCCCCCACCACCACCCCACCCGACCTCGAAGAACAAGTCACCGCCCTCGTCAACCGCCGCCGCGCACAGGCAGGTTGCGGCCCGCTCCGCATCGACCCACGACTCCACAACGCGGCCCAACGGCACTCCGCAGACATGGCGGCCCGCAACTACTACGAGCACGTTTCACCCGACGGCGTCGGCCCCGACGCACGCATCACCGCCGCCGGATACCAGTGGAGCCGCTGGGGCGAGAACCTCGACCGCGGCCCGGAGAGCCCCGCCGCGGTGGTGGGTGACTGGATGGGCGACGCCCCGCACCGCGACAACCTGCTCGACTGCAAATTCACCGCGGTGGGCGTCGGCATCGCCCACGGGCCCCAGGGCCCCTGGTGGACCCAAGACCTCGCCGCACCACGCTGAACGCCGCCGCCGAGAAGGGCGCCCCGGTCAGTCGCGCCGAACCGCCGCTGTCTCCCGCACAGTTGAAGACCCTGGCGGCGGCGCAGGAGTGGCGGAGGGTCACCGACACCCTCCCCGGCGGTCCTCGGGCGCGCGCGGACAAGCCCGCCGCCCCACCGCTCTCCGCCAGACTCTCCGACCTGCTGCCCAAGGGCCTCGACGTGGTGGGGAGGAGCGACGGGCGCGATGCCGAGTACGGCCATGTCGTCGTCGACGACGGGAAGGGCCGCAGCCTCGTCGAGATCAACGTCCAGCCCGACATGCGCGACGTCGCCGGCGACCTCTTCCACCCCGGCGACGAGGCCCTGGCCGACGGCACCCGCGTGGTCATCAGCGCCTTCAACGCCGCCACGCCGAACGGCACGCCGACCCGCACGACCCCCACGCTGACGCTCCATCAACTCAGGACCATCGCCCTCAACTCAAAGTGATGGGAGGGTTCTTGACGGAGTGACTGGCGAGGAGTAGAGAGCGGAGGCCGGAGAGCGGATAGGGGCGGACAGGGGGAGCGGCTGCTACTCGGCGGCGGACAGGCCGACGTTGCGGGCGAGGCGGGTGACGGCGCGCTCGAAGAAGGCGTCGCGCGCGTCGACGACCCGCTCGAACTGGCCGAAGAGCTCGAAGCTCACCAGGCCGAAGAGCTCGGCCCAGGCAGCGGTGGCCTCCACCAGGACGGGGGCGGGCAGCCGTACCCCGAGGGTCTTGCGCAGCCGCTCGGCGTCGGCGAGCACCTTCTGGGGGAGCGCCAGGTCATCCGGCGCGGGGCGGTCGCCGGCCGCGTGCGCGTCCTCGACCACGCGGATCAGGGCGAGGCCGACGCGGGCCGCCGGGCCGGTGGTGTCCTGCGGCGCGGCGTAACCGGGCACGGGCGAGCCGTAGATGAGCGCGTACTCGTGCGGGTGCGCGAGCGCCCAGCGGCGGACGGCGCGGCAGACCGCGGTCCAACGGGCGAGGGGTGCGGCGCCGGCCCGGGCCAGGGCGCGTTCGGCGGCCTCGCCCACCGCGTCGTAGGCGTCGATGATCAACGCGGTGAGCAGGTCGTCCCGGCTGGGGAAGTACCGGTACAGCGCGGAGGAGGCCATTCCGAGCTCGCGGGCCACGGCGCGTAGCGACAGCTTGGCGGCCCCCTCGGTGGCGAGCTGACGGCGGGCCTCGTCCTTGATCGCCGCGGTGACTTCCCGGCGTGCGCGTGCGCGCGCTCCCTCGATGGCACTCATGTCGGCCAGTCTGCCAGCAACGGGAGCGGTGACTCGAAGCGAGAGCACTGCTCTTGCTTTGGCTGGCAATAGCGTGCACACTGCTCTATAGAGAGAGCACTGCTCACGTCATTGCCCTGCCCATGCCGGTGCACTGCTCACGCTGCCGTGTCGAGGAGGATTTCGCATGAGTGCACAGACCGCCGATCACGCCATCAAGCCGGGCTGGTTCACGATCAATGTGTTCAACCGGCTCGTTGCCTGGTTCAACCGGCACGGGATCGGCGTCTTCGGCTCGCAGGAGTTGGCCGTTCGCGGCCGCAAGAGCGGAGAGTGGCGGTGCACGCCGGTGAACCTGCTCACCGTGGACGGCCGGCACTATCTCGTCGCGCCCCGCGGTCACGTCCAGTGGACGCGCAACCTGCGCGCCGCCGGCGGCGGGGAACTCCGCCTGGGCAAGGCCGCCCGGCCGTTCACCGCCACCGAGGTGCCGGACGACGAGAAGCCCGTCCTGCTGCGCGCCTACCTCAAGCGCTGGAAGGCGCAGGTCAGCACCTTCTTCGACGGCGTCGGCCCGGAGTCCTCCGACGACGCGCTGCTCCGCATCGCCCCCAAGCACCCGGTCTTCCGCCTCACGTTCACCGACTGACTGCCACCACCCTCCCCGGGCCACGGACGCCCGCCTCCGGCGCGGGGTGGGCGCGTTTTGCGCCAACCCTTTGCAACTGCGGTACACCGCCGCCCAGTTCGGGCTAGACAAGAGGGCTGGAAGGGCCCGCTGGGGAGCGGGAATCGAAATGTCCAGTTGGGGGCGGACGGTTGCTGACGATCAACGTCGTGGTGCTGCTCGCAGTGGTCGTCGTGTTGCGGTTGCGTCGCCGTACGGAGGCCAGGAGTCGGTTGGACGAGAAGCTGACGGTGGTCATCGTGCTCGCGCTCGGCGTCCTGCTTGCGCCGACGCCCATCGGCCAGGCGATCGTGCAGTTTCTCAGCCAGCTCGTGCACGGCGTAGCCCGGTCCGGGCTTTGATGGCGGGCGCACTGCCTGTGGTGGGGTGGGGCGGCGCCGCTTGGTTGTCGTCGCGGCGGGTCTGGAGGGGGAGGCATTCACATGGCAACGCCAGCTCGACGGCGGCCTGTTGGCGGTCGGCGGTCCGGTCGGGGGCGGGGGTCTGGGCGTCGGCCGGTGCGCCAGGCGGCCCGGCGTCCCGGGCGGCGGCCCCGTGGGCAGGCGGCGCGACGCCGTGCGCGTGAGCGCGCCTTCACCCGGTTCGCCGGGGTCGTGCTGGCCGTCGTCGTGGCCGTGTCGCTCGCTCGCGAATATCCCGTTGGTGCGGCGGTGTTCGGGGTGTTGGCCGTCGCGGTCGTGCTCGGGATTCTTGTGCGCAGCGGTCGGCTCCGGCTTTGGCCTGTCGGGGGTGTCGGTCCGCGGCGGGACATGACGCATAGCCTCGCCGCCTATCAGCACATGACCGGTGCCCAGTTCGAGCACGCCATTGCCGATCTTGCGCGCCGCGATCCCGGCGTCCGGTCCGCCACGGTCTCGGGTGGCGCCAACGACCGGGGGCTGGATGTCCTCGTCGTGCTGCGGGACGGCCGGCGGATCGCCGTGCAGTGCAAGCGGTACGGCGAACGCAACCGGGTCGGTGCCCCCGCGATCTATACCGCGAACGGGACGTACAGCGACTTTCATCGTTGCGACGCCGCGGTGATCGTCACCACCTCGCGGTTCACCCGTGACGCCGAGGTCGCCAACGCCTCGCTCCCCGTGCCGCTTCGGCTGATCGACGGGCGCGGGCTGGCCCGTTGGGTCGCCGGTGGGCGCCCGCCCTGGGGGTGAAGCAGAGGCGGCGGGCTCGGCGGGCGGTAGTCGGGCCTGTGCGGGGGGTTGATACCGTCGGGGAGCCGTTCGTGTTGTAGTAAATACTGCTCCGGCCGCGGGAAGTTCGGCGGCCGGTTGGCGCGGCGGTTGTGGTGACCAGGGGGAAACGGACAGTCATGAGCAGTGCGGGGGCGGACGGGCGGGACGACGGGCTCACGGGGGTGCGGCCGCTGGCGCCGGGCGATCCACGGCGTATCGGGTCGTATGCGCTGCTGGGCCGGCTCGGGGCCGGCGGGATGGGCCGGGTGTTCCTGGCCCGGTCGGCGGGCGGGCGCACGGTCGCGGTCAAGGTCGTCCACGAGGAGCACGCGTCGGACGACCACTTCCGGGCCCGCTTCCGCAGGGAGATCAACGCGGCGCGGCGGGTCGGGGAGCGGTACACCGCGCCCGTGCTGGACGCGGACCCGGACGCCGAACTCCCCTGGGTGGCAACGGGTTACGTGCCCGGCCCGTCCCTGGAACACGTCGTGCGGCAGTACGGCCCGCTGCCGGCGGACTCCGTGCGGGTGCTCGCCGACGGGCTGTTGCGGGCGCTCAAGGACATCCATGCGGCGGGGATCGTGCACCGCGACCTCAAGCCGTCCAATGTGATGCTCACGGTCGAGGGCCCGCGGGTCATCGACTTCGGCATCGCCCGCGCCCTGGACGCCTCGGTGGAGTCCCTGCTGACCAGCACCGGCATGGTCATCGGCTCGCCAGGCTTCATGGCACCGGAGCAGATCCTCGGCCAGGAGGTGGGCGTCGCCAGCGACGTCTTCGCGCTCGGATGCGTCCTGATGTACGCGGCGACGGGCCAGTTGCCGTTCGGGCAGGATGTGACCAACCAGCACGCGGTGATGTACCGCATCGTCGAGGGTGAACCGCAGCTGGATGCGGTGGCGGACCAGGCGCTGCGTGAGCTCATCGGGCACTGTCTGGCGAAGGATCCGGAGCAACGGCCGGGCGTGGAGACGCTGTTGGAGGCCGCCGAGCAGGAGCGTCCCGCCGGCGCCGGTCCGGCCAGTGGGGAGTGGCTGCCCGCCAAGTTGGTGGTGGCCCTGGCCCAGCAGGCGGCCCGGTTGTTGGATGCGGATGCGGGGGTGGACGCCGGGGCGGAGGCTTCGGGCGGCCGCCCGGCGGGGGGAGTGCCGGAGGCGGGTGCTTCGAGCGGTGGCGACCGGGCGACGGTCGGCCTTCGGGCCGGCGGTGGCGCTTCCGGGGACGCGCCGCAGCACGTGCCGGCGGAGGTGTCGCCGGCGGTGCCGCAGGAGGGGGTGCCTGAGCGGTCGGCCCGTACGAAGCCGGCCCGTTCCGCTGAACGGGAGCGGCGGCGGCGCCCGTTGGTGGTCGGCGTCGGACTGGTGGCCGTGGTCACCGTCGGGGGCGGTGCCGTGCTGGTCCTCCAGCCGTTCCAGCGGCAGCAGGCGTCACCGCCGGCGAACGGGCGGAGTGCGGCGCCGGTCAACCCCGGTGCACCGGCCCCGTCGAGCCCATCACCGTCGCACTCCAAGGACGCGAAGTCCAAGGATTCCGGTGGTGGCGAACAGGGCGGCGGGAGCGCCAAGCCCTCGGCCGGTCCCGCGGGGGCCGGCGGGGCGGGTGCGACCGGCGGCAGCGCTTCGGGCGGTGGGACGGGTTCCTCGGGCGGCGCGACGGGAGGCGGCTCGTCGGGCGGTTCGGACAGCGCAAGCGGCGGCAACAACCCTGCCACCGGCGGTGGTTCGGGGTCCGGTTCCGACTCCGGCGGCAACGCCGTCCCGGCGTCCTTCGTCGGCACCTGGCACCTGACCAACCCGTACGCGCAGCAGCCGGGCAAGGTGGTCATCTCCCGGGCGGCCGACGGCCAGCAGGCTGTCCGGCTGATCAGCGACGTCACCGGCACCGGCCACTGCGAGAACGTGGCCCGGCTGGAGTCGGTGTCGGCCGGCGGTAGCCGCATCAACCTCAGCGCCGCCTCTGTGGACCAGGCCCGCTCCAACGGCATCTGCGGCACCGCCGACCCGTCCTACTTCGCCCTGGACGACCCCGGCGGCATCCGCCACGACGTGGGACCCGCCCACGGCAACGGGTACCACTACGAGCGTGTCAACTGACGTGAGGTGAGCGGTTGTTGGGCCGGGGCCACCATGTCATGCGACGAGTAGTGGCCCCGGGAGCGCGGCAGCAGCGTGGTCAGGAATTCGTGGTGCACACCGCGGTGATCCAACGCCCGCCGCCGGCATTGGAGATGGCATTGGTTTCGGCCTCGGCCCTCGTGGCGCCGTGACCACCCCAGTATTCGTGGGTGTTGGAGTTGTAGGCGAAGGCGCCGCACTTGTTCGCGAACGCCGTCAGGACCTTGCAGCCGGTGCTGTAGCTGGAACACCGCGACAGTGCGCTCTGACTGGCGCCGCTCATGGTGGAGTAGTCCCAGGCCGTGCCGTAGCCGCCGTCGTGTCCCACGGCGATGGCACCGTATTGGTCCGGCGGAGCGGTCGTCGGATCGGGCTCGGGGGAGTAGCTGTAGGGAGGCGGAGAGTAGGTCGTCGGATCGTACGGCGTGGTGGGATCGTAGGGCGTGCTGTGCATCCACGCCGGCTCGGTCTCGGTCGGGGTGTCGGTGGGTGAAGTGGTGTAGGTGGGCGAGGAGTTGGCGTCGGACGAGCCGTTGCCGTGCGGGATGAGCAGCGCGACGAGCACGGCCACGGCGGCGACGATCAGGCCGGCGGCCGCCGCGCGGGCCGGGGGCTTCGTGGCGGAGGGCGTGGTGCCGGGGCCGGATGCCTGGCCCGGCGGGCGGTAGGGCGTGCGCGGGCGGGGCGGCGGGGGCCCGCCGAGGCGTCCGGCCCGGCGCCGGGCGGGTGCCGGCTTGATGGGGGTGGTGGAGGCGGTGGCGCTGGCCGCGGTGAGTTGCTCGGCCCACTGGGACGGTGTCGGCCGCTGGGTCGGGTCCGTACGGTGACTGGCGCGGGCCAAGTCGCCCAGTGCGGAGCTGAGTTGGGTCAGGGCGGTGGGATCGGTGGTGGTCTGGTCGCGGGCGAACAACCGCACGGCGAGCAGGCCCAGCTTGTGGACGTCGCCGGCCCGGGTGGCCTTCTCCTCGCCGTCGGGGACCTGCCAGTCGGGCGTCTCCGCCTGGGGTAGCACGGTGGTGCCCCGCAGGCCCATGGCGTCGCTGTCGATGAGGAAGCACTCGGGCTTGGGGGCGGTGGTGAACAGCAGGTTCTTGGGGGAGAGGTCGCCGACCGTGATGCCGATGCGGTGGAAGCGGTCGAGCGTGGTGGCCAGGTCGGCCAGCAGCAGGAGCCGGTCCCGTTCGCTGATGCTCAGGCCGATGCCGGCGACGTAGCTGTCCTCGTTGAGCAGGTACTCCAGGTTCGCCAGCCGGCGGGTTCCCGAACTGCCGTGCAGGCTGCGGAGAGTGAAGTGGAAGCGGTCGGGGACGGCGCGCATCAGGAAGCCGCAGGCGCTGCCGCCGCGTTCGACGACGGCCGCGGGCCAGGCGGTCTTCTCGCACAGCCAGCGGCCGTCCGCGGCGTCCAGTTCGCCGAGCAGGGCCACCCGCGCGGCGAGCGCGGCGGCGTCGAGTTGGGGCAGTACCTCGGCGCGGTACTCCTTGTAGACGACGTTCCAGCCGCCGCCCTGTGCCTGGTTGATCTTCTTGTGCGGCACCTCGTACACCGTGCCC
The DNA here is from genome assembly GCF_042798755.1 of Streptomyces sp. NPDC057743. Lineage (NCBI taxonomy): Bacteria > Bacillati > Actinomycetota > Actinomycetes > Kitasatosporales > Streptomycetaceae > Streptomyces > Streptomyces sp. NPDC057743. The sequence goes on along the minus strand of NZ_JBHVJX010000015.1, from coordinate 69,013 downwards.
TGGCCGCCCTGGCCGAGTTGGCGGCCCAGGGTGAGCGTGGCGTGGTCGACGGTGGGGGTGCGGTCCGCGGTCATCGCGGGGCCGCCGTGCCGCGCGGCCAGACCGCCAGCAGACTCCGGTCGTCGTCGAAGGTCTCCCGGGAGAAGTCCAGCAGGTGCGCGAGCCAGGCAGGCGCGGGCGGGGTGGCGAGGTGGCGGGCGAAGAGCGCGCCCACCTGGCCGTCGCCGTCGCCGAGCGGGTCCGAGAAGCCGTCGGTGCCCACCAACAGCACCTGGTGTGCGGCGAGTTGGACGCGGGCCTGCTCGGGCGGATCGGGGACGTGGGGCAGCGGGGTGACCTCGTTCGACACCAGCGGAGCGGCGGAGCCGGTCTTGGAGCCGAACAGTTCCCGGTACCGCCCGGTGGTCAGGTCCAGGAGCCAGGCACACGAGTCCCCGACGCGGCAGAGCTCGACCACCGGGCCCGCCGGTTCGGGGCGCACGACGCCGGCCACCAACGTCGTCGCATACAGGCCCGCCACCTCGCCCGGCTCGGGCTCCCGCCCGCCCAGCCGCCACTTGGTGAGCTCGCGGAGCCGTTCGGCAGCGTGCCCGGCCACGTCGCGGAAGTCCAGCCGGTCCTCGGGCGCGAACGCCAGGTCAAGCATCCGTTCCAGGGCGGCCCGGCACGCCTCGACGGCGCCGAACTCGGAGTTGGTGGCACTGGAGACGCCGTCCGCGACGGCGAAGGCGACGCCGCCGGTCGACTCGTGCGCCGCGGCCCGGGCGGCGTCCTGGCGCGGCTGCCGGTAGTAGCGGTGCTTGGCGCCCCGCACAGTGGCAAAACGCAACGAGAGATGGTCAGTTGACCAGCCGTCACATTCGGTGTCGGGGAATTCGAAGGCGTACTGGCCCGGGGGCCGGGCCTCGAACTCGGGGCCCGGCTCGCCCACCGTGATGCGTTGCCAGGGCGGGGGCCCGGAGGTCGCCGGGACGGGCGGTGCCTGGCGGTGCGCCGTCGTGGCCCCCTCGCCGGTGGGAGGGGTCACTGCCCCACCTCGTCGATGGCCATTTTGAATTGCTCCGGGCGGTTCACCACCAGCTGTGGGCTGCCCGAACTCAGCGCGTGGCCCGAGGCGACCAGGCTGGAGGTGAGCGCGTGGAAGAACTCGGCGACCGCCTGACCGATGTCGGTGCCGGGCTTGGCCACGAAGGCGAACTCCGGGCGGGTCGCCACCTCGACCATGGTGGCGGGCTGGGCGTCACCGATGCCGCAGGCGACGATGTTGGGCGCGGTCGGTGTCTGGGACTTGTCGATCAGCCTGGCGTGCGGGCCCCGCCAACTCCCGCCGTCGGTGGGCTGCCCGTCGCTGAGGAAGAACACCACCGGGCGGTGCACCTTGTAGCCCTCGCCGCGCAGCCACTGCACGTCCGACGGGATCCGGTCCAGGAGGTCGTCGAAGACCGCCTCGTAGTTGGTCAGGCCCCGGATGACCACCTTCGGCAGAGTGGTCTCGGTGCGCATGTCCGCCACCGCGAGCCGGACCTGCACATCGTCGGAGAACCCCAGGATCGCCAGCCGCAACTTGGCCGCGATCATCGGCTCGGCCCGCAGCCCCTCGCACAGCGAGATCAGGCCGTCGGACAGCTCGTTCCGGTACGGGCCCATCGACCCGGACTCGTCCGCCAACACATAGGCCGGCAGCAGCACACCCCTCGTCTCGGCCATACAGATCCGCTCCCCCGTCTCTGTTGTGTGCGTCAACTCGCTTCTAGAGTAAGGAGTTTGCTCCCTATGAGCGCTCCCCTCGCTGCCGTATCTTCCCAAAGAGCGGAGACCGGCGGAAGCGACTCGGGGGAGTCAGCGTGGGCGATTACTACGGGAAGACCGGATCCGGTGCGCCGGAGCTGCCCACCTGGCGGGGGACGCCACGGGCGGTGCCGCCACCGTTGGGACGGCCACGGCCGTCCCCGCCGGCCACGGAGCCGGGGCGGGCGGCGCGGCCGCCGTGCGCGCGGCCGGGCCCGCCGTCCGGTCCGCAATCCGGGCAGCGGTCCGGTTCAGGGCCCGGTTCACGGTCTGTTCCGCGATCCGCTCCGGGCCCCGCTTCGCGGTCCGCCCGGCCGGCTGGAGCCGCTACGGAGGCGGCGACCTGGGGTGCCGCCCCTCCATCGGGCCCGGGGCCCGGCCACGCGTCAACTCCCGGATGGCAACGGGGAGATGACCGGGCGACGAGGCCGCATCGGTCAGCGGCGGGGGGCGCTCGCACGGTCCCCGCCGACCCGGCGCCGGAGCCCACGGTGCCGGCCCCGGTACGGAAGGTGCTCCTGGCCGGCATTGTGCTGCTCGGGGTGCTCGCCCTCCTGATCGTGTACGTCGGCTCGGACCCATGGGGCACGACCACGGTCCCGAACGAGGCCCCGACCGCGGCCCCGAAGGGAACCGGGGACCGGGACCGCGCCCCCTTCCTCCAGGCACTGGACAACCTGGCCAGGGCCCGCGGCCTGCGCTACCAGGACACCGCGACGGGCACCGCGGAGCGCCGCGAGGTGTCGGTCTCCTCGTCCGGGATGCTCACGGGAACCGTCGGCCACCGGGCCAAGGGGGCCGCGCCGCAGGACGTCCTCCGGATCGGCGACCGGACCTACACCCGCCGGCAGTCACCCCGCGGCGAGGGGAACCCCGACGGTGCGAAGACCACGGACGGCGCGAAGGCCATGGACGGTGCGCGGAATCCGAACGAGCGCTCCCGAGCCGCCCAATGGACCGTCGACGCACCCGGCGAGACCGCCACGGTCCGCCAACTCGACCGCTTCCAGGCGCCGGCCGCCCTGGCAGCGCAGCTCCGGCGCGCCCTCGATGCCACCCACGCACTGCCCGACCCGAAGGGCACCGGGCACACGTCCGAGTCCGTGGACGGGGTGCCCGCGCTGCGCGTCGACACCCCCGCCGGCCGCCTGCTGGTCTCAAAGGGCAAGCCCTATCGGGTACTTCGGCTGGAGCCGTACGCCCCCACCGCGCACTCCGCGCCGCCCCGGAAGCGCGGCGCATCGTCCCCGCCGACGCCTTTGCAGGTCACCGTCGGCCCCCTGAAGGGCGGCGACTCCGCGGGGATGACCCTGACCCCGCTCTCCGACGACCAGGTCAGCACGGTGTACGACACCTTGGAGCGGGAGGCCGGGCGGCTGGACGACGCGGTCGACGGCGGGGTCGCCCTCTCCCTCGACGACGCGGGCGACCTCGGCTGCGGTCCTGGGGGGTGCTCCGTCACCGAGCGGTTCACCGGACGGCTGGACTCCGCGGCCCGGGCCCGTAGCGCCGACGGAACCGTCACCGCCGTGCTCCGGGCGACCGTCATCGTCAACGGGCGGAACGCCGGTTCGTGCACCAGCGACCGGGAGAGCTTCCCCCTGAACGGCGACTCGGTCTCCGGCTCGTTGTCCTGCCCGGTCACCGATGCCGGGCCGGATTCCGCCGGGGCCGACGCTGGCACTGGCAACTCCCTTTCAGGATCGGACACTTGGGGATACGGCCATCGGCGTGCACCCCGCCTCTCCGCCCGAATCCACGCCGACGTCGAGGCCGTTGCGCTGTCCGAGGACGAGGTGGGGCGGCTGGTCGAGGAGGTGCAGCGGGAGCGGGGCGGCGCGGGCGGGAGCGCGTCGTAACGGAAGGTCGGGGCCCCGGGAAAGCCCTGGACAGTCGCGCCAACCTGCTGCAAAGGTATGCACTATGACGCATAATGATCCTTTGGTGGGTGCGGGGTTGGCCTGGCCGGTGGGCTTCCGGGCCTACGCCGGGCACGGCGGGCTGCGCGAGCGAGGCGACGACATCTCGATCGTGGTGTCGGACCAACCGGCCGTCAGTGCCGCGATGTTCACCCGGAGCCTGTTCGCCGGGCCCGCGGTGGTGCTCAGTCGCGCCCACGCCGCCGAGCGGAGGCTGCGCGCCGTGGTGACGCTGGCGCAGAACGCCAATGTCGCCACCGGCCGGAGCGGGGCGGAGCACGCCGCCGAAGTGGTCGGCCGGGTCGCCGACCTCGCCGGCGTCCCGGACGGGGCGGTGCTGATCGGCTCCACCGGCGTGATCGGGCGCCCGCTGCCGATGGACGCGATCCGGGCGCACTTCGACGCGGCCGCACGGCGCGGCACCGCCGCGTTCACCGCGGCCCCGCTGGACGTGGCGCGGGCCATGATGACCACCGACACCCGCCCGAAGACCGCCGTCCGCACGGTCGGCGGCGCCCGAATCGTCGGCATCGCCAAGGGCGTTGGCATGCTGGAGCCGAACATGGCCACGATGCTGGCCTATGTCTTCACCGACGCCGAGATCGGCGCGGCGGAGCTGGACGGCGCGCTGCGCACGGCGGTCGACGCCACGTTCCACTGCCTGAGCGTCGACACCGACACCTCCACCTCCGACACCGTGGCGGTGATCGCCAACGGTGCGGCCGGCCCGGTGGATCCGGGTGACTTCGGCCGGGCGCTGGCCGACCTGTGCCTGGACCTCACCCGGCAGTTGGCGAGCGACGGCGAGGGAGCCACCAAGCTGTTGCGGGTGACCGTCACCGGGGCGCGGGACGCCGCGCAGGCCCGGCGGATCGCCAAGAGCGTCGTCAACTCCCCGTTGGTGAAGACGGCCGTGCACGGCGCGGACCCCAACTGGGGGCGGGTCCTGATGGCCATCGGCAAGAACACCGAGGACCGCGACATCGCGCCGGACCGGGTCACCGTCGCGTTCGGCGACACCGAGGTGTACCCGGCCGAGCCGACCGACGACGTGCTGACGCGGCTCAGCGCCGCCATGCGGCGCAGCGAGGTCGAGATCGCCGTCGGCCTCGGCTTGGGGGGCGGCGCGGCGACGGTGTACGGCTGCGACCTGTCCGCCGGGTACGTCCGGGTCAACGCGGACTACACGTCGTGAGCGGACAACGGCGTTGCCCCGGAAGGCAGTTGGCCCTTCCCTAGGGTCTCTCCGACGGGTCGGGTCGGACAGACCCTGGGGCCTGTCCGACAGGGGCCGGCCGGCGGCGGATCAGTCGTCGAGCGGGCGCCAGGCCGGGCCGTCGCCGGCCGGTCCGACCCGGCCGAACACCACGTCCGCGAAGTGGATGCCGAAGCCCAAGGTGTCCGGCTCCCGGAGTTCGGCGAGGAGGTGGCGGCGGGCGTCGGCGGCCAGGGCGGGGTCGTGGTCGACGGCCGCGGACCACTCCGGGTGGTCCACCTGGATCGGCGAGTGCAGGGCGTCGCCGAAGGCGATCAGCCGCTGCCCGCCCGAGGAGATGACATAGACCGCGTGCCCGGCCGTGTGGCCGGTCAGGAACCTGACCCGGACGCCGGGGAAGACCTCCTCGCCGTCCGCCACGGTCCGCACCCGGGGCGCCAGCGCGGAGAGCATCCGGTCGTCGATGCCGTGCGCTTCGAGGAGGTGGCGGTGGTGCCACTCGGGCTCGGTGACCAGGTAGTCGGCGTGCGCGAAGGCCGGGCGGTCGGAGTCCGGGGCGGGATGCCAGGCCCAGCCGATGTGGTCGGAGTGGAGGTGGGTGAAGGCCACCGCCTCGATGTCGGCGGGGGTGCGGCCGTGGGCGGCGAGGCTGTCCAGCAACGCGCCGCCGTGCAGCGTGCCCACCGGCCGGTCGGGATCGGCCGCGGGCGCCAGCGGCCCGAGGCCGGCGTCGATCAACAGGGCGCGGCCGTCCCGCTCCACGAGGAGCCCGCCGACGCCGGCCGCCAAGTGGCCGGTGGCGTCGAGGTATTCGGGGTGGGCGGCCCACACCTCGTCGGTGGTGTCCGGGAGCCAGCGGCGCGGGATCAGCTGCGCCACGCCGTCGGGCAGGTACGTCACGGTCGTCTCGCCGAGCCGCAGCGAGCGGAGGGTGGCGGGGCGGCGCAGTCGTTCGTCCTGGCTCGGGGCGGAAGTGCTCATGGTGGCTGGTCCTCCTGAAGTGCGGTGCGGACAAGGGGTGTTGGTCCCCGGGTCCAGCGGTGGGGATGCCGACGCCGACCCGTTCGGGACGGCGACCACGTCACCATAAGCATCAAGTTTGAATCATTCAAGCTCGGAATATTTAGGTTGTATGCGCTTGTTACGATGGGCCCATGACCACCGACCCGGAAACGCCGGCCCTTGCGGAGCGCCAGCTGTGCGGCCTGGTGAACGGGATGGCCCAGCAGATCTCCGAGCACATCCGACGGCGCGCGGCCACGTTGGGCCTCACCGCGCCCCAGGCCGTCGCGCTGCGCGAGTTGGCCGGGCCGATGACCATGCGGGAGCTGGCCGCGCGGATGACCTGCGAGCCCTCCAACGCCACCTTCGTCGTCGACAAGCTGGAGAAGCAGCAGCTCATCGAGCGCCGCGCGCACCCCACGGACCGCCGCGCCAAGCAACTGGTCCTCACCCCGCGGGGCACCGAGCTCCGCGAGCGGCTGCTGGTGCTGCTCGACGCGGATTCCCCGCTCGCGGCGCTGAGTCGAGAGGAGAAGGGCACCCTCCAGCGCCTGCTGCAACGGGCGATGACGCACCCGCCGACGGGGGAGTAGTCGCTTGGCGGCGGAGCCGAACGAGGACGACTAGCGCTGCGGCGGCGTGGCGGGACGGTCGCTCACCGTTCGCCGCCCGCGTCGGCGGCGGGTGCCTCCGCCTGATCGAGCGCGCGCAGCGCCGCGTCCAGGGCGGCGCAGTCCTCCCGCGAGATGTGCGAGACGAACCGCATCAGCGTCGCCCGCCGGTCCGCGCTGCGGCCCAGCGCGTCCTGCATCAGCCCGGCGGTGTACTCCTCCCGCCCGCGCGCCGGTTCGTAGGCCCAGGCCCGGCCGACCTTGTGGCGCCGCAGCCAGCCCTTGCGGTGCAGGATGTTGGCGACCGTCAGCACCGTGGTGTAGGCCACCGGCCGGACGCGGTTGATGTCGTCCACCACCTCACGGACGGTCGTGGGCCGTTGCCACCGCCACAGCCGGTCCATGATCTCGGCTTCCAGGCCACCCAGCCGTCGCACGACTGCCTCCCCTCCTCGGGCTCACCGCTCGCGGACTGATGTCGGGACCGCGCACGGTGCGCCACATCGTAGGACGCGGTCCCCGGCGCCGCCCGCGCGCCGACGCCCTCCACACCGGCGGGGTGTGGAGGGCGTCGGTCCGGAAGGAGCGGGCGGGGCCCGGCAGTTGGGCCGTCCCTCGGGTGGCGCGGCCTCGCCGTCGTCGTACGGGGGCTCAGTCGCCCGCCGCCTGGAATCCGCGCAGCCGCAGACTGTTGCCTACCACGAAGACCGAGGAGAAGGCCATCGCGGCGCCCGCGATCATCGGGTTGAGCAGGCCGGCGGCGGCCAGCGGCAGGGCCGCCACGTTGTAGGCGAAGGCCCAGAAGAGGTTGGACTTGATGGTGCCCAGGGTGCGGCGGGAGAGCCGGATCGCGTCCGCCGCGGTGCGCAGGTCGCCACGCACCAGCGTCAGGTCGCCGGCCTCGATGGCCGCGTCGGTCCCCGTGCCCATCGCCAACCCCAGGTCCGCCTGGGCCAGCGCCGCCGCGTCGTTCACGCCGTCTCCGACCATCGCGACCGAACGGCCCTCCTGCTGAAGGCGCTTGACGACCTCGACCTTGTCCTGCGGCAGCACCTCGGCGATCACCCGCTCCGGGTCGATGCCGACCTCGACCGCCACCGAGCGGGCCACCGCCGCGTTGTCACCGGTCAGCAGCACCGGCGTCAGCCCGAGCCCGCGCAGCCGCGAGATCGCCTCCGGGCTGGTCTCCTTGACGGCGTCGGCCACCTCCAACACCGCCCGGGCCGCGCCGTCCCAGGCCACCGCGATCGCGGTCCGCCCGGCCGCCTCGGCCGCCGCCTTGGCCCGCGCCAGCTCCTCGGGGAGCGCGATGGCCCACTCGGCCAGCAGCTGCTCCCGGCCGACCAGCACGGCATGCCCGTCCACGACCCCCTGCACGCCCAGCCCCGCGACGCCCGCGAAGTCCTCCGGCCTCGGCAGCGGGCCCACCTCGGCGCTCGCGCCGGCCGCCACCGCCCGGGCGATCGGGTGCTCCGAGGAGTGCTCCAACGCGCCGGCCAGCCGCAGCACTTCGGCCCGGTCGGTGCCCGCCGCGGTGTGCGCGGCCAGCAGCGTCATCCGCCCGGTGGTCACCGTGCCGGTCTTGTCCAGGACGATGGTGTCGACCTTGCGGGTGGACTCCAGAACCTCAGGGCCCTTGATGAGGATGCCGAGTTGGGCGCCGCGCCCGGTACCGACCATCAAGGCGGTCGGCGTGGCGAGCCCCAGGGCGCACGGACAGGCGATGATCAAGACCGCGACCGCGGCGGTGAACGCGGCGGTCAGCCCGGCGCCGCTGACGATCCAGAAGCCGAGGGTGGCCAGCGCCAGGGCGATCACCACCGGGACGAACACCGCGGAGATCCGGTCGGCCAGCCGCTGCGCGGCCGCCTTGCCGTTCTGCGCGTCCTCCACCAGCTTGGCCATCCGGGCGAGTTGGGTATCCGCGCCGACCCGGGTGGCCTCGACGACCAGTCGCCCGCCGACGTTCAGGGTGGCGCCGGTGACGGCGTCGCCGACCGCGACCTCCACCGGCACCGATTCGCCGGTCAGCATCGAGGCGTCCACGGCCGACGCGCCGTCCACCACCGTGCCGTCCGTCGCGATCTTCTCGCCCGGCCGAACCAGGAACCGGTCCCCGACCCGCAACTCCCCGATCGGCACGGTGGCTTCCTCGCCGCCGCGCAGCACCGTGACGTCCTTCGCGCTCAGCTCCAGCAGCGCCTTGAGCGCCGCACCCGCCCTGCGCTTGGCGCGCGCCTCGAAGTACCGCCCGGCCAGGATGAAGGCGGTGACGCCGGCGGCCGCCTCCAGATAGATGTTGCCGGCGCCGTCGCTGCGGGCGATGGTCAGCTCGAACGGGTGGGGCATGCCGGGCATGCCGGCCGTCCCGAAGAACAGTGCCCACAGCGACCAGAGGAACGCGGCCGAGGTGCCGAGCGAGATCAGGGTGTCCATGGTGGCCGCGCCGTGCCGGGCGTTGGTCCACGCGGCCCGGTGGAACGGCCAGGCGGCATAGGTGACGACCGGCGCGGTCAGCGTCAGCGACAGCCACTGCCAGTAGGTGAACTGCAACGCCGGCACCATCGCCAGGGCGATCACCGGCACGGCCAGCGCCACCGCGGTGATCAGCCGCTGCCGCAACGTCCGCAGCGGATCCGGTTCCGCGCCGCCGCCCTGTGCGCCGTCCGCGGCCTCGCCGCCCGCGACGGGGGCGACCGGCGCCGGCTGCTGCGCGCTGTACCCGGTGGCCTCCACCGTGGCGATCAGGTCCCCGACCGAGACGTCGTCCCGGAAGGCCACCTTCGCCTTCTCGGTCGCGTAGTTGACGGTCGCGTCGACGCCGTCCATGCGGTTGAGCTTCTTCTCGATCCGGGCCGCGCAGGAGGCGCAGGTCATGCCGCCGATGGCGAGCTCGACCTCGGCGGCGCCGGGACTGGTGGTGGTCATCTTTCTGCTCCTCGCAGCTCACGGAAGGGAGGTACGCGCGTCGTCTGGCGCCCCTCCCTGATACCCCTGGGGGGTATCAGGGGGGCGAGTTCATGTATACCCCCCACCTGTATGCATCGCAAGGGAAGGCGGTCGATCGATTGAATACCCCCAGGGGGCATGGAACGAGGGAATTGTCCGGCGTTGTCTAGGGGCGGGGGAGTGGCCGCCGCCCCGCGCCCACCAGCGCGAACCGTCCGCCCGCTGCTTCGACCGCGGGCTTTACTGCACATTGGTTGCAAGTAAAACCATCGCGCACGACTGTAGGGAGGGTGCCCCGGCAGAGGTCGGGGGCGAAACGGAAGAAAGCAGTATCAAGCATGTCTACGTCCCCCTCCCCGACCCTGGCCGGCGAGGCACCCCCGCCGTCGCGCCGGCAGCGGATCGCGCGGTCGATGACCCGCGCCGAGTGGGGGCGGATGGCCGGCATGGCCGGTTTCATCCTCGCGCTGCACGTGATCGGCTGGTTCACCCTGGTGGCGATCGTGGCCCCGGAACACTACAGCCTGGGCACCAAGAGCTTCGGCATCGGCATCGGCGTCACCGCGTACACCCTCGGCATGCGCCACGCCTTCGACGCCGACCACATCGCCGCCATCGACAACACCACCCGGAAGCTGATGAACGAGGGGCAGCGCCCGCTCTCGGTCGGCTTCTGGTTCTCGCTGGGACACTCCAGCATCGTCTTCGGGCTGGCGCTCCTGCTGTCGCTGGGTGTCAAGGCGCTCGCCGGACCGGTCAAGGACGACAACTCCCAACTGCACGCGATCACCGGGCTGATCGGCACCACCGTCTCCGGCGTCTTCCTGTACCTCATCGCCGCGATCAACATCGTCATCCTGGTCGGACTCTGGGGCGTCTTCCGGCGGATGCGCGCCGGCGACTTCGACGAGGCGGCGCTGGAGGAGCAGCTCAACAACCGCGGCCTGATGAACCGCATTCTCGGCCGAGTGATGAAGTCGATCACCAAGCCCTGGCAGATGTACCCGCTCGGCCTGCTCTTCGGGCTCGGCTTCGACACCGCCACCGAGATCGCGCTGCTGGTCCTGGCCGGCTCCGGCGCCGCCTCCGGCCTGCCCTGGTACGCCATCCTCTGCCTGCCGGTGCTGTTCGCGGCCGGCATGAGCCTGCTGGACACCATCGACGGCTCGTTCATGAACTTCGCCTACGGCTGGGCCTTCTCCAAGCCGGTCCGCAAGGTTTACTACAACCTCACCATCACCGGTCTGTCGGTCGCCGTGGCCCTGATCATCGGCACCGTGGAGCTGCTCGGCCTGCTCGCCGACAAGCTGGGGCTGCACGGCTGGTTCTGGGACTGGATCAGCGGACTGGACCTCAACGTCATCGGCTTCGCCATCGTCGGCCTGTTCCTCCTCACCTGGGTCGTCGCCCTCGCGGTGTGGAAGTTCGGCCGCATCGAGGAGAAGTGGACCGTCAACGTCCGCCCGGCGCCGGCCGAGCAGGTCAACGACTGACCGCCGACCGGCCGCCGCCGCTCACCCGCCCCGGACCAGGTCCGCGCACTTCTCGCCGATCATCATCGTGGTGATGCACGGGTTGACGGCGGTCAGGAACGGCATCGCCGAGCCGTCCGCGACCCGTAGCCCGGTCGTCCCCTTGACCCGCAGCTGCGGGTCGAGCGGGGTGGCCAGGTCGTCGGCGGCGCCCATCGCCACGGTGCACGCCGGGTGGTAGACGGTGTTGTGCGTGGTGCGGATGTAGTCCAGCAGGTCGCCGTCGGTGCGCGCGCTCGGGCCGGGGGCCAGCTCCGCACCGGCCCACTCGGCCATCGGGGACTGCGAGACGATGTCCCGCGCCAGCCGCAGCCCGTACGTCATCACCCGCACGTCGTGCTCGTGCGTGAAGTAGCGCGGGTCCACTTTGGGCTTGTCGCGGAAGTCGCGGGTGCGCAGCCGGACGGTGCCGTGCGAGCGGGCGCGGGTGACGTTCGGGGTCAGGCAGAAGGCGTTCTCGGACGTCGAATAGCCGCGGCGGTAGGTGTTCAGGTCGAACGGGACCTGACCGTAGTGGAACATCAAGTCCGGCCGGTCCAGGCCCGGTTCGGTGTCGTAGAAGATGCCGATCTCCCACCACTGCGTCGAGGTGTCCACCATCGGCCGCTTGGCGTCCCACATGATGACGCCCTCGGGGTGGTCCTGGAGGTTGGCGCCGACGCCGGGCGCGTCCACCAGCGGCGTGATGCCGACGGCGCGCAACTGGTCGGCCGGGCCGATGCCGGAGAGCATCAGCAGCTTGGGGGAGTCGATGGCGCCGCAGGAGACGATCACCTCGCGGCGGGCCGCCACGGTGCGGGTGTGGATCAGATCGGGGGAGAGGTAGTCCACGCCGGTGCACCGCAGCGCGTCGTCGAAGCGCAGCCGCTTGGCCTGCACCCCGGTGCGCACATCGAGATTCCGACGGCCCAACGCCGGGTGCAGGTAGGAGACCGAGGCGGAGGAACGGGTGCCGTCCGGGCGGCAGTTGATCTGGAACCAGTTGGCGCCCCGGACCACGGTCGCACCGGTGTTGAACGGGACGGTGGGGATGTCCACCGCCGCACACGCCTCCAACAGGGCCGCCCCGCACGGGTCTTGGGGCGGGATGCCGCGCAGCACCACCGGACCGGAGCGGCCGTGGTGGCCGCCGGGCGCGTCGTTGGTCTCCAGGCGTTGGAAGAGCGGGAAGCAGTCGGCGGCGCTCCAGCCCGTACAGCCCAGCGCGGCCCACTCGTCGAGGTCCTCGGCCGGGGCCCAGAAGGCGATGCAGGAGTTGTGGGAGGAGCAGCCGCCGAGGACCTTGGCGCGGGCGTGCCGCAGGAAGCTGTTGCCGTTCTCCTGCGGTTCGACCGGGTAGTCCCAGTCGTATCCGGACTCCAACAGGCCCATCCAGCGGTTCAGTCGGAGCACGTTGTCGTCGCCGACGTCACAGGGGCCGGCCTCCAGTACGCAGACCGTCACGGACGGGTCCTCGCTGAGCCGGGCGGCCACCACCGCGCCGGCCGTGCCGCCGCCGACCACGACATAGTCGAACGCGTCGGAGTGTTCCACGTGGGTCTCGTCGGACATGGCGCTGGCTCCAGGTCACAGGGGAGGGGCGGCGTCAGGGCGCGGCGGCTTCGGAGTCCGCGTCCTCGGCGGCGTGCGAGGCCAGCACGCCGGTGCGGTGCCGCTGGACGAACCAGTAGTAGGCGAAGCCGCCGAGCCCCACGATGCCGATGAACAGGAAGGCGCCCCAGCGCAGATACCAGTGCTGCGGGCCGGTGGCGTTGTAGACCGCGGCCCGCGGCCAGGCGAGGTTGACGGACATCGCCAGGCCCCAGAGCACCGCCAGGACGTTCACCGGCAGGCCGAACCGCCCCAGCGAGAAGCCGCCGGTGGTCCAGCGGCCGCGCAGCCGCTGCACCAGCATCGGCACGGTCACCATCAGATACGCCAGGTAGATCATGATGATCGCGATGCTGGTGATCACCGAGAAGATCTGCGGCTGGTTGACGTTGATCAGCAGGATCGCGACGCCCACCAGCCCGATCACGATCGCGGGCAGCACCGGCGTCTGAAACCGCGGGTTGATCCGGGCCAGCCGCGCGGACGCCGGGAGGTTGGTGTCCCGGGCCATCGCGAACATCAGCCGGATCGCGGCGGTGTGCACCGCCAGGTCGCAGACGGTGATGGCGATCACCACGCACCACAGCACGAGCTGCCCGACCGTCGGCCCGAGGGTGGCCAGCACCACGTACTGGAGGCCGTCCAACGACAGCCGCTTGTCGTGCAGATCGGGCGTGGCCAGCAGCGCGAACAGCAGGATCAGACCGCCGATGAGGAACGAGGCGATCAGCGCCCGCAGGATCGCCTTGGGCGCGTTGCGGGTCGGGTCCACGGACTCCTCGCCGAGCGAGGAGGCGGTGTCGAAGCCGTACATGACGTAGGCGGAGGCCAGCGACGCGGTCAGGAACGCGCCGAAGTACCCCAGGCTCTGACCGCTGCCCATGCCGAAGGTGCTGGTCAGCGTCGAGGCCGGGCCGCGGGTGATGTGCGCGGCCAGCAGCAGGATCAGCACGATCGCGGCGATCAACTCGATGGCCACACCCGCCGAGTTGATCCGCGCCATCAGCTTGACACCGAAGGCGTTGACCAGAGTGGTGAAGGCGATCAGCACGCTGCCCAGGAGCACCGCGTTGGCGGCCGCGTCGGTCTTCCCGGTGCCGTTGCCGACGAACTGGAACCACGACGAGATCTGCGGCAGCGTCACCTGGTAGGCCAGCGCCACCGCGGCCAGCGACACCATCGACGCGGTGAGCATCATCCAGCCGCCGAGCCAGCCCACATGCGGACCGCCCAGCTTCTTCGCCCAGTTGTAGATCGAGCCGGCCACCGGATAGCGGCAGGCCAGCTCGCAGAAGCACAGCGCCACCATCAACTGGCCGACGAAGACCATCGGCCAGGACCACCAGTACGCCGGGCCGCCGTGGCTCACCCCGAAATAGAAGAGCTGGAAGGTGCCGGTGAGGATGGAGATATAGCTGATGCCGGCGGCGAAGGTGTGGAAGTTGCCGAGGGTGCGCTTGAGTTCGGGCTTGTAGCCGAGTTCGGCCAGCCCGTCCTCGTGCGCCCCGTCCTCGGCGCCTTCCCCGGCGGAGTCGGACGGGACGGAACCGGTCACTCGAACCACCTCTGCGGACGCGGCGCGGTGTTCCGCCACACGTGCTTGGCCTCCGTGTACTCCGCGAGCCCGGCCGGCCCCAACTCCCGCCCCACGCCGGACTGTTTCATCCCACCCCACTCCGCCTGCGGCACATACGGATGGAAGTCGTTGATCCACACCGTGCCCGCCCGCAGCCGGGACGCCACCCGCTGCGCGCGCCCGGCGTTCCGCGTCCACACCGCCCCCGCCAGCCCGTACACCGTGTCGTTGGCCAGCGACACCGCCTCGTCCTCGTCGCGGAACCGCTCCACGGTCAGCACCGGCCCGAACGACTCGTCGCGCACCACCGACATGTCCGGGGTGCACTCGTCCAACACCGTCGGCAGGTAGTAGAAGCCGTCCGCCAGCGCCGGATCGTCCGGTGGCGCCCCGCCGCAGCGCAGCACCGCGCCCTCCGCCAACCCGGCCGCCACATACGCCTCGACCTTCGACCGGTGCGCGGCGGAGATCAGCGGGCCGGTGCGGGCGTCCTCGTCGAACGGGCCGCCGAGCGGGATCCGCCGGGTGCGCTCGACCAGTTCGTTGACGAAGCGGTCGTGCAGCTCGTCCTGGACCAGCAGCCGGGCGCCGGCCGAGCACACCTGCCCGGAGTGCAGGAACACCGCGGTCATGGCGTAGTCGACGGCGGTGTCGAAGTCGGCGTCGGCGAACACGATGTTGGGGTTCTTGCCGCCCAGTTCGAGGGCGATCTTCTTCACCGTGGGCGCCGCCGCGGCCATGATGCGTCGGCCGGTGACCAGCCCGCCGGTGAACGAGACCAGGTCCACCCGCGGGTCCTCGGTGAGCGGCGCCCCCACGACCGGGCCGGTGCCCAGCACCAGGTTCGCCACCCCGTCCGGCACCCCGGCCTCCGCCACCAGCCGCATCAGATGGATCGCGGTGTGCGGGGTCAGCTCGCTCGGCTTGAGCACGAAGGTGTTCCCGGCGACCAGCGCCGGCGCGACCTTCCAGGCCGTCTGCAACAGCGGGTAGTTCCACGGCGTGATCAACGCGCAGACCCCGACCGGCTCGTGCCGCACCGTGCTGTCGACCTCGGCGACGCCGGTGTTCACCACCCGGTCGGTACCGCCGGCCGCACCGAGGTTGCCGAAGTAGCGGAAGCAGCCCGCGATGTCGTCCATGTCGTAGCCGCTCTCCACCAGCCGCTTGCCGGTGTCCAGCGACTCGGCCCGGGCCAGCGCGTCCCGGTCCCGCTCCAGCAGCTCGGCGATCCGCAGCACCACCTTGCCGCGCTCGGCGGCCGGAGTGCGGGGCCAGGGCCCGTCGTCGAACGCCAGCCGGGCGGCGGTGAGCGCCGCCGCCACGTCCTTCGGTCCGCCCTCGTCGACGGTCGCGACCAGCGTGCCGTCCGCCGGGCAGCGGATCTCCCGCACCTGCCCGTCGGCCGCTGCGGTCCACTGACCGTCGATGAACAGCTCCGGCATCAGGTGGCCTCCGGTCCTCGCGGTGTCGTCTCCGGGCGGGGCGACCGCTTCAGGGCCCGTACGGGCGCGGCTCCCGACGCGACGGTCTCTCTCGGTGGTGAACTCGGTACCGAGCGTAAGTCCGGCGTCGGGGGACCGCACGGTGCGCGGCGCCGGGGCGCCCGGCCGGGGCCCGATGGGGTGAGTGCGCGGCGCTGCCCGACAATGGGGGCATGCACCTGGTCCCCGACGTCGCCGCGTACCTCGCCGGACGCTGGCACATCGCACGCACCGTCCACGACCTGCGGGCCGGCGCCGAGGGCGACTTCCGGGGCACCGCGGACTTCCGGCCGGACGGACCCGACGGGACGCTGTGCCACGTCGAGGAGGGCGAGCTGACCTGGGCCGGCGCGGTGCATCCGGCGACCCGCACGCTGCGGCTGCGGCCGCGGCCCGACGGCACCGCCGCGGTCACCTTCGCCGACGGCCGCCCCTTCCACGACCTCGACCTGCGGACCGGCCGCTGGACCGCCGTCCACCCCTGCGCCGCGGACCGCTACGACGGCACCTTCACCGCCGTCACCGCGACGTGCTGGCACCTTCAGTGGCGGGTCACCGGCCCGACCAAGGACCAACTGCTGCGCTCGGTCTACCGCCGCGCCGACTGACCCGCACCACGCCCGCGCGCGGCGCCGCGGAGATCCGTCAGAAGCGCCCTACGGCTTGACCGCCTTCAGCGCGTACAGCAACGGGACGATCGGCTCCGCGTCGGGCAGCCGCCACCAGCCGTTCGCGGTCGGCACCATCGACGGGAAGCGCGGCCACGGCAGCTCCTCGGTCTCCCGCAGCAGTTCCACCCGCAGCCCCGCCCCCACCGCCGCGGAGACCACCTCGCCGAGGCCGTGCCGCCACTCGTAGCTCGTGGTCGCCCCGGTCAGCGGCGGGCCGTCGGTGTAGGTGGTGGGGGAGTCGCTGCGCAGCGCGCCGCGGCCCGCCAGGTAGTCGTGGCGGAGCAGCAGCGGCGGGGTGTCCGGGTCCGCGGGCGGGGTCGGGCCGAGCGCGTTCAGCAGCGGGTGGAACTCCACCAAATAGAACGTGCCGCCCGGCCGCAGCAGTTCGGCGACGGTTGTGGCCCAGGCTGTCAGGTCCGGCAGGTAGCAGACCGCGCCCTTGCCGGTGTAGAGCACGTCGAAGCGGCGGTCGCCGAGCGCCTCCCTGGCGCGGTACACGTCCGCGTGCACGAACTCCATCGCCCGGCCCGATTCCTCGGCCAGCCGCCGGGCCTCGGCCACCGCCTCGGCGGAGAAGTCCAGCCCCACCGCCCGCGCGCCCCGGTCCGCGAACGCGGCCGTCTCGGTGCCCAGATGGCACTGGAGGTGCAGCACGTCGCGGTCGGCCAATGCGCCGAGGTCGGCCCACTCGAACGACGCGAACCAGTCGTCGGCCCGCCGCGACCCGTCCAGGCCGTAGAAGGCGCTGGCCACGTGGACCGGTGTACGGGCGTCCCAGTTCGCCTCGTTGGCGCGGACCATCTCCTCGATGCCAGGCTCCCCGGGACGGCCGCCGGCGGGCGGACCGAGCGGTGCCCGGCCCGTGGACTCGCTCTGTTCTGTGGTCATGGTCCCCTTCTACCTGCCGGCGTCCCGCGGACGCCAGGAGCCGGGGCCTGTCCGGTACCGGCCACCCACCGTGCATCGGCCACCCGGCCCCCGCGGAGCACCACCCGCCGGCCCAGCCGCCCGGCCAACGCCTCGTCGTCGGTGGCGAGGACGCAGGTCAGCCGGTACCCGCCCCACACCCGCACCAGCAGCTCGGCGAACTCCGCCGCGGCCGGCGGCGACAGCCCCTCCGTGGGCCGGTCCGCGAGCAGCACGGTGGGCCGCTTCACCAGCGCCCGGGCGAGCGCCGCGCGCCGCCGGGCATACGGGTCCAACTGCCCCGGAAGGAGGTCGCCCTGGCCCGCCAGCCCGACCTCGGTCAGCGCCTCCCCGGCCAACTCCCAGCGGTCGGCGGGCCGTAGCCGCAGCGGGGCCAGCGCGGCGGCCACGCCCTGCCGCACGGTCAGCCCCGCGACGGGCCCGGGGTGGTCGCCGTCGCCCGTCCCGAGCAGGCCGATCGACTCGGCGCGGATCCGGTCCAGCCGGGACGCGGTGACGGTGGCCAGATCCGTACCGTCCAACAACACCCGGCCCCGGGTGGGCCGCTCCAGTCCGCCCAGGATCCGCAGCAGCGTCGAGGCGCCGGCGCCGGGCGGGCCCTGGACGGCGAGCGCGCCGCCGTCCGGGACGTACAGCTCGATGCCGTCCAGGGCCCGCACCGGTTCGCCGCCGCTTCGGTAGTGCTTGGTCACGCCGGTCAGGTGGTACACGGGCCCTCTCTCCTCCGGGCCACCGGACCGTGGCCCCGCCGCAGACCGTAGGCACCCCGTGTGACCGGGTCGTGAGCGGATGGTGAGAGGCCGATGAGAACGCCGGGCGGCCGGCCGGAGCTGGGCGCGGAACGCGCGGTCCGCGCCGGTGCGCGCGCCGGCCCGACTCCCCATTCCCGCCGGCGGGTTGGACGCCGGGCGCGGTGGCCGTACGGTTACCGGCACCGCAATCCGACGGGAAGAGTGGGGAATGAGCCAAGAGAACCGGGTGCTGTCCAACGCCGTCGACGTGAGCGTTCCGAGCGTCGCGCGGATGTACGACTACTACCTCGGCGGCAAGGACAACTACGCGGTGGACCGCGAGGCGTGCGACGAGCTGAGCAAGGTCGTCCCCAGCACCGGGGTGCTGGCCGTCAACAACCGGCGCTTTCTGCGCCGGGTGGTCCGCTGGCTGGCCGAGGAACGGGGCATCCGGCAGTTCCTGGACCACGGCTCAGGGCTGCCGACCCAGGACAACGTCCACGAGGTCGCGCAGCGGGTGGACCCCCGGTCCCGGGTGGTGTACGTCGACAACGACCCGATCGTGCTGGCGCACGGGCGGGCGCTGTTGGAGGAGAACGAGCACACCGCCGTCATCCAGGCGGACATGCGGGACACCGACGGGATCTTCGACCATCCGGAGGTCCGGCGGCTGATCGACCTCGACGAGCCGGTCGCCGCGCTGTTCGTCTCGGTGCTGCACTGCATCCCGGACGCCGACGACCCGGCCGGGCTGGTCCGGCGGGTCGCCGAACGGCTCGCCCCCGGCAGCTATTTGGTGGTGTGTCAGCTGGTGAGCGAGGACCCGGCGACCCGGGACTTCGTCACCGAGTTCATGCGGGTGAACACCCAGGGGCACTGGGGCCGGGTGCGTCAGCAGCACGAACTGCGGGCGTTCCTGGACGGGTTGGAGATCGAGGAACCGGGTCTGGTGGAGGTCTCGACCTGGCGCCCGGACCCGTCCGACGCCGGCCCCAAGCAACTGACCCAGGAATGGATCGAGTACGGCGGCGTGGCCCGCAGGGTCTGACGAGGTGTAACGCCGCTCCCGAGGTGTAACGCCCCCGAGGTGTAACACCCGTGAGGTGTAATGCCCCGAGGCCGTGGGGAGGCAGTGGAGTGGGGGGCGCCAGCGCCGTCCCGTATTCCCACCCCATCCCCTCCCCACCCCCGGCGTCAACTCTCCTGCTTGAGCAGCCGTTCCAATATCAGCAGCGACTCCCGGGGCGACTCCGCCTGGGCCGAGAGCCGGTCCATCACGGCGAGGTAGTGGTCGACGTCGTCGCGCTTGTCCAGGTAGAGCGCGCTGGTCAGTTGCTCCAGGTAGACGATGTCGGGCAGGTCGGGCTCCATGAAGCGCAGGATGGTGATCGGCCCGCCGGCCGCCGCGTGGCCGCCCAGGTCGAACGGGGCGACCTGGAGGGTGACGTTGGGCAGCCGCGCCATCTCGATGAGGTGCCGGAGCTGACCGGGCATCACCCCGGATCCGCCCAACGGGCGGCGCAGGCACGCCTCGTCGAGTATCGCCCACAGGCGCGGCGCGTCCGGCAGCGTCAGCAACTGCTGCCGCTCCATCCGCAGTTCGACCCGCTGCTCGGTCTCCTCCGCCGTGGCGGTCGGGTGCCCGAGCTGCGCCACCGCGCGGGCGTACTCCGCCGTCTGCAACAGGCCCGGTACGAACTGGACTTCGTAGGTGCGGATGACCGACGCGGCCGCCTCCAGGCCGAGATGGGTCTCGAACCAGCTCGGCAGCACCTCGTTGTACTGGTGCCACCACCCGGGCGTGCTGGTCCGGCGGGCGAGGGTGAGGAAGGAGGCGCGGGCGGCGCTGTCGGTGACGCCGTACAGCGTCAACAGGTCGGCGACATCGCGCTCCTTGCAGCTCACCCGGCCCAACTCCAGGCGGCTGATCTTGGCGTGCGAGGCCCGGATGGTGTGCCCGGCGGCCTCGCGGGTGATGCCGGCGGCCTCCCGCAGTCTGCGCAGCTGGGTGCCCAGCACGATGCGCAGGACGGTCGGGCCGCCGCGCGGATGGTCCAGATAGCGGCGCAGGGACGGGTCACTGCTCGACTGCGCGGCGCTCATACTGACTCCCCTGAGTGGTCGGGCGAACGCCCAGTGTCCCATTGCCCCGAAGGGGCGTACACCTACGCCGACTATCCGGCCGACATATGCCTCAGAAATGGCGTCCCGAGGCGGTCATCGAGTCACTCGGAGGCGAACAGATCGTCGAACTCGCCGTCCTTCGCGGCCTGTACGAAGGCGGCCATCTCGTTGCGGGGGTAGATCAGCGCGGGTCCTGACGCGTGCCGCGAGTTGCGCACCGCGACCCCGCCGTCCGAAAGAACCGCCAGCTCAACGCAGTTGCCGCTGGGGTTGCTGCGGCGGCTCTTGCGCCAGACCGCGCCCTCGATGCCGGTGGCCGGCATCCCGTTGGTCATCGACTCCATCACAGCTGCTCCCTTGGTGGGGGGACGTGCTCGGGACCGATCCGGGGTCGCGATCACATTGGCGTGATACCGCTCCCGGGTGACCGTCCTTGCCGATGTAATTGCAGATGCACTTGCAGCACTGGACGGTCGACGAGGATATTAGCCCTCCGGGACGGCCCCGCCCAGACCGTCCCGGACGCGCCCAACCCGTATGCCCCTCCGCGGAGATCGTGATGACCACACACCCGGCAGAGTCCGAGCGCGACATCCTCCGGGAAGGAGGAAAGCCCATGGCCGGCCCCGCTCGCGACACCGGGATGATGCCCGGGCTGGACGGCTTCGCCGCCTGCGCGCTGAGCGGTTCGGCGTGCACCGTGGCGGAGGCCCGCCGCTTCACCCGGGACACCCTCCAGGACTGGCGGATGTGCCCCCTCCTCGCCGACAACGCCGTCCTGATCGTCTCCGAACTGGTGACCAACGCCCTACGCCACGGCACCCCCGCCGACCCGTTCGAACTGGCCTTCAACTCCCTTGGTGGCGACCGCTTTTGCCCCGCCTGGCTGGCGCTGACCCGACAGGAGCGGGGGGTGCTGTGCGCGGTCTCCGACGGCGGGACCGGGGCGCCCGTGCTGCGGCAGCAGGACGCGCTCGCCGAGTCCGGGCGCGGCCTGCGCCTCGTCGACGAGCTCAGCGACTCCTGGGGCTGGACGCTGCCCGATCACGCGGGCAAGACCGTGTGGGCTACGGTGGTGACCCGCGGCTGAAAGAGGCCGCGGGGGAGTGACCACGGGGGGCCGAAAGCCGATGGATCTGCTGTCGCTGCGCTACTTCCGCGCGGTCGCACGCCGGGAGCACATCAGCCGGGCCGCCGAGGAACTGCGGGTCGCCCAGCCCTCGGTGAGCCGGACCATCGCCCGGCTGGAGGCCGAGCTCGGGGTGCCGCTCTTCGACCGACAGGGCCGCACCGTCCGGCTCAACGGCTACGGGACCGCCTTCCTCCGCCGGGTGGAACGGGCCCTTACCGAACTCGACGAAGGGCGCGCCGAGTTGGCCGACGTCGCCGGCCCCGACCGGGGCACCCTCGCGCTCGCCGCCGAGACCCTGCTGCCGCTCGCCCCGCTCCTGGGTGAGTTCCGCGCCGCACACCCCCGCGTCGCGGTCCGGCTCCTCCAGTCCACCCCCGGCACGATGCTGGCCCAACTCCGCGCCCGCGAGGTGGACTTCTGCATCACCTCGCAACCGCTGACCGCCCCCGGACTGGAGGAGGTCCCGCTGCGGCGCGAGGAGGTCCAGCTCGCCGTCCCGGCGGGACACCGGCTGGCCGGCCGGAAACGGGTCACGGTGACCGACCTGCTCGACGAGCCGTTCCTCACCACCCGTCCGGGGAACTGGCAACGCGCCCTGTTGGAACGGCTGTTCGCGCCCACCGGACAGCGCCCGGTGATCGCCTGCGAGGGCGACGAGCCCGGTGCCACCCCCTACCTCATCGGGGCCGGGCTCGGCATCGGACTGCTCCCCACGGTCGCCCGCACCGCCCCCGTGCCGGAGCCGATCGTCTGGCTGCACATCGACGCCCCCGACTGCTCCCGCACACTCAGCCTGGTGCGGCGCGCGGACGGCTATCTCTCGGCGGCCGCGGCGCGCTTCCGGTGCCTGGCCCTGGCGCACTTCGCGCCCACGGGCGATGCGCCCACGGGCGATGCGCCCACGGGCGATGCGCCCACGGGCGATGCGTCCACGGGCGGTGCGTCCACGGGCGAAGCGCTCATGGGCGACGCACCGGTGGACCCGCCCGGCGGCGGGGCCGCGGCTCAGAGCCCGTCGCCGCGCACCAGATAGCCGTCGCGGATCGCGGCGGGATCGGCGAACGGGCCGCTGCCGTACGGGTGGAGCGCGATGGCCACTTCGCTCGCGGCCGTCCCCTGCTCGGAAAGCGGCGCGAAGTCCCCGTCGGGCGCGTCCAGTTGGCGTTGTACGCCGTGCTGGCAGACCTTGGCCAGCTGGTCCGCCTCGACCGCGGAGAGGTCCGCCCCGGCCCGCAGTTGGACGTGGACCACGGGTCTGGCCTCCAGGTCCCCGCCCGCGTCCAACGTGAGACAGAACCCCGCTATCAACCCCGCCAGCGGATTGCCCTCGAAGAGCCCGCGCTCGACATCCTGCGGATAGCTGTTGGCGCCCATGTGAACTCCCGGCCCCAGTCGGTGGGTTGGCACCGACATCATCGGGGCCGGGCGCCCGGGCGTCATGAGTGTGGCTACTCAGCTCCGCGGGTGAGTACGGGGTGACTCGGCCACGTCGGTCGCGCGCCCTCACCCCGGCTCGTTGCCGAGCCCCTCGCCCAGGCCGAACGCCGCCAGCAGCCGTTCCGCCGCCAGCGTCGCGGTGATCTCGCCGGCCCGGACCGCCCGTTCGACCTCCGGGCCCAACTGCCGTACGTCCGGGTGCTCTTGGAGCCGGTCGATCAGCCGCTCACGGACCATCGACCAGGTCCATTCCACCTGCTGCGCGCGGCGCCGCTCGGCCAGCGCGCCGGTGGACTCCAGCAGGGTGCGGTGCTGCTCGATCCGCTCCCACACCGTATTCAGGCCGGTGCCCTCGCGGGCGCTACAGGTGAGCACCGGAGGGGTCCACGCCGCGTCCGCCGGCTGCAACAGCCTTAGCGCGCCGGCGAGTTCGCGCGCCGCGGAGCGGGCGTCCCGCTCGTGCGGGCCGTCCGCCTTGTTGACCGACACCAGGTCGGCCAGTTCCAGGACACCCTTCTTGATGCCCTGGAGCTGATCGCCGGTGCGGGCCAGCGTCAACAACAGGAAGGTGTCGACCATGCCCGCGACGGTGGTCTCCGACTGGCCGACGCCGACCGTCTCCACCAGGACGACGTCATAGCCCGCCGCCTCCATCACCACGATCGACTCCCGGGTCGCCCGCGCCACCCCGCCCAGCGTCCCGGACGTGGGGGAGGGGCGGACGAACGCCGCCGGGTCGGTCGACAGCCGCTCCATCCGGGTCTTGTCGCCCAGGATGGAGCCGCCGGTGCGGCTGGAGGACGGGTCGACGGCCAGCACCGCCACCCGGTGCCCCAGCCCCGTCAACAGCGAGCCCAGCGCGTCGATGAAGGTCGACTTGCCGACGCCCGGCACGCCGCTGATGCCCACCCGCCGGGCCGCACCGGAGTACGGCAGCAGTGTGACCAACAGCTGCTGGGCGGCCGCGCGGTGGTCGGCGCGGGTGGACTCCACCAGCGTCACCGCGCGGGCGATCCAGGCGCGGGAACCGGCCCGCACCCCCTCGGCGTACCGGTCGACGTCGATCCTCGGAGCCATCGCCCTCCAGCCCTCCGCTCTACAGCTCGTGGCCGAGGGCCGTCGCCAGGTCCCGCACCAGGTCGTGGGCCGCGTCCGGGATGACCGTGCCGGGCAGGAACACCGCGGCCGCGCCCATGTCCCGCAGCGGCTGGACGTCCTGCGGCGGGATCACCCCGCCGACCACGACGGTGATGTCCTCCCGGTCCTCCGCCGCCAACGCCTCGCGCAGCGCCGGCACCAGCGTCAGATGGCCGGCCGCCAGCGAGGACACCCCGACGATGTGCACATCGGCCTCCACCGCCTGCCGGGCCACCTCCGCCGGGGTCTGGAACAGCGGGCCGACGTCCACGTCGAAGCCCAGGTCGGCGAAGGCCGTGGCGATCACCTTCTGGCCGCGGTCGTGGCCGTCCTGGCCCATCTTGGCCACCAGGATGCGCGGCCGGCGCCCCTCGGCGCGCTCGAACGCGGCCACCAACTCGCGCGTGCGCTCGACCCCCGACGAGGGGCCCGCTTCGTCTCGGTACACACCGGAGATGGTACGGATCTGGCCCGAGTGGCGTCCGTAGACCTCCTCCAGGGCGTCCGAGATCTCTCCGACGGTCGCCATCGCCCGGGCCGCGTCCACCGCCAGCGCCAGCAGGTTGCCCTCAAGTCCCGGTCCGGGGCCGGCCTTCGCCGCCTCGGTCAGCGCCCGCAGCGCCCGCCGGCAGGCGTCCTCGTCGCGCTCCGCCCGCAGCCGCTTGAGCTTGTCGATCTGCTGGGCCCGCACCGCGGAGTTGTCGACCTTGAGGACCTCGATCTCCTCGTCCGTCTCCACCCGGTACTTGTTGACGCCGATGAGCGCCTGCCGGCCGGAGTCGATCCGCGCCTGCGTACGAGCCGCGGCCTCCTCGACGCGCAGCTTGGGGATGCCCGCGTCGATCGCCTTGGCCATCCCGCCGGCCGCCTCGACCTCCTCGATGTGGGCCCAGGCCCGGCGCGCCAGATCGTGGGTGAGCCGCTCGACGTACGCGCTGCCGCCCCACGGGTCGATCACCCGGCAGGTGCCCGACTCCTGTTGGAGGAAGAGCTGGGTGTTGCGGGCGATCCGGGCCGAGAAGTCGGTGGGCAGCGCCAGCGCCTCGTCCAGGGCGTTGGTGTGCAGCGACTGGGTGTGGCCCTGGGTCGCCGCCATCGCCTCCACGCACGTCCGGGTGACGTTGTTGAACACGTCCTGCGCGGTCAGCGACCAGCCGGAGGTCTGCGAATGGGTGCGCAGCGAAAGGGACTTGGGGTTCTTCGGCTCGAACTGCGAGACCAGCTTCGCCCACAGCAGCCGGGCCGCGCGCAGCTTGGCGATCTCCATGAAGAAGTTCATGCCGATCGCCCAGAAGAACGACAGCCGCGGCGCGAAGGCGTCCACGTCCATCCCGGCCGCCATGCCCGCCCGCAGGTACTCCACCCCGTCCGCGAGGGTGTACGCCAGCTCCAGGTCGGCCGTCGCGCCGGCCTCCTGGATGTGGTAGCCGGAGATCGAGATGGAGTTGTAGCGCGGCATCTTCTGCGAGGTGTACGCGAAGATGTCGGAGATGATCCGCATCGAGGGCTGCGGCGGGTAGATGTAGGTGTTGCGGACCATGAACTCCTTGAGGATGTCGTTCTGGATGGTCCCGGCCAACTTCTCGGGCGGCACGCCCTGTTCCTCGGCGGCCACGATGTAGAGCGCGAGAACGGGCAGCACCGCGCCGTTCATCGTCATCGACACCGTCATCTTGTCCAGCGGGATGCCCTCGAAGAGCTGCCGCATGTCGTAGATCGAGTCGATGGCCACGCCCGCCATGCCGACGTCGCCGGTCACCCGCGGGTGGTCGCTGTCGTAGCCGCGGTGGGTGGGCAGGTCGAAGGCGACCGACAGGCCCTTCTGGCCGGCGGCGAGGTTGCGGCGGTAGAAGGCGTTGGACTCCTCCGCGGTGGAGAAGCCGGCGTACTGCCGCACCGTCCAGGGCTGGTTGACGTACATCGTCGGGTACGGGCCGCGCAGATACGGCGCGATGCCCGGGTACGTGCCCAGGAAGTCCAGCCCCGCCAGGTCCGCTTCGGTGTAGAGCGGCTTGACGTCGATGCCCTCCGGCGTCTCCCAGGTCAGGTCCGCGACGCTCTTGCCGGTGGCCTGCTGCACCGCCTCCGCCCAGCCGGCCTCGTCACCGGACGCGGCCTCGCCCGACGGGGCGCCCAGCTCCACCGTGCTGAAGTCCGGGATGGCGCCCGCTCGTTGTGTCGTCTCCTTCATGCCGCCACCTCCGTGACATCCAGGGCCGAGGAGAGCACCCCGGCCGCATCGCAGCCGGCGAACACGAACGTGTCCACCCCGGCCGCCACGAACTCGTCCCGGCGCCCGCCCGGTTTGCCCGCCAGGTACACCCGCGCCGCCCCGGCCGACTTCAGCGCCTTGGCCACCTCCGCCGCCTGCTCGGCGTAGCCGGTGTCGCTGGCGCACAGGCACGCGATCCGCGCGCCGCTGGCCGCGAACGCCTCGGCCACCGACGCGGCCGACACCTGCTCCGTGACGGTCTCGATCCCACCCGCCTGGAAGAGGTTGGCGGCGAACGCCACCCGCGCGGTGTGCGCCGCGACCGGCCCCAGCGCGGCCAGGAATGCCTTCGGCCGCGCCCCACCGGCCGCCGCCCGGGCGTCCGAACGGGCCCGCAGCGCCTCGAACGCATCGTCCCTACGCACCCGCGGCAGCCCCCCGCCGGCCGGCATCGGCGCCGGCTCGCGGGTCAGCGGCGCCTCGGCCAGCAGCGGGAACTCGCTGACACCGGTGATCGGCTCCCGGCGGTGCGCCAGTTCCACGCTGCGCCGCCGCCAGGTCTGTGCCAACCGCTCGCCGAGCATCCCGGACCGCAGCGCGGCGGCCTGCCCACCGGCGGCCTCGATCTCCTGGAAGAACGCCCAGCCGGCGCGGGCGAGTTCGCCGGTGAGCCGCTCGACATACCAGGAGCCGCCCGCCGGGTCGATCACCTTCGCCAGGTGCGACTCCTCCAGCAGCACCGACTGGGTGTTCCGGGCGATGCGCCGGGCGAACGCGTCCGGCAGCCCCACCGCCGCGTCGAACGGCAGCACCGTCACCGCGTCGGCGCCGCCGACGCCCGCGGACAGCCCGGCCACCGTGGTGCGCAGCATGTTCACCCACGGGTCCCGACGCGTCATCATCACCGATGAGGTGACCGCGTGTTGACGCTGCGCGGCACCGGCCGGCGACGCCCCGCAGACCTCGGCGACCCGCGCCCACAGCAGCCGCGCCGCGCGCAACTTGGCGATCGTCAGGAACTGGTCGGCACTCGCGGCATAACGGAACTCCAACTGCCGGCAGGCCGCGTCGATGCCCAGGCCCGCCCCGTCCTCGGTGAGCGCGCGCAGATAGCCGACCCCGCTGGCCAGCGAGGCCCCCAACTCCTCGGCCGCCGAGCCGCCCGCCTCGTGGTACGGCAGCGCGTCGACGGTCACCGTGCGGATGCCCGGCGCGCTCCCGGCGACCCGGCCGGCCCAGCGCGCCGCGTCCGCCAGCCCGTCGGCCAGCCCACGGTCGTCGCCGGTACGGGCCAGCACGCCCAGCGGATCGGCGCCGAGCACCCCGGCCGCCGCCGACAGCGCCACCCCCGACTCCTGGTACAGCCGCAGCAACTCCTCGGCCGCCGCCGGGAATTCCGCGCCCGCGTCCAGCACCACCGGCGCCAGGTCCAGATAGACCCCCTGCACCGCCTCCGCCAGGCCGGACACCGGGATGCCGCCGTCGCCGACCGTCAACCACACGGAGGTGACGCCGTTCTCCAGGTCGGCGAGGAGCGCCTCGTTGACCCGTCGGGGATCGGTGCCGTGCTGTCGCTGACGCACGTCCCACCCGGAGGCGGCACTGCCCTCCGGGCGGGACGCCCGTACGAACGGCGGGAAACCGGGCAGGCCGGCGGCGGGCGGCGCGTCCTGGGCGGTGTAGAGCGGGCGGACACGGATCCCGTCCTGGAGATCCGTGGCGAGCGCGTCCTCGGCGGCGGCACCCGCGGCCTCGGTGGCGCCCGACTTGCGCAGTACGCCCTCGACCAGTCGCTGCCACTGCTCGCGATCAGCGGCCGGGAAGGCGCCGGCCAGGGGGAGTTCGGGGGACTCGGCGGTCATGGCAGCAGGCTAGGGGAACGGTCGTTAGCGGGAGCAGGGTAAAGCGCTGTGACCTTGCCCTCGTTGAACCGGGCCCCGGTCGCCGTGTACGGGTGCCCGCGTCCCGACCGGCCGCCCAAGCGGCCCCCTCCGGCGCGCTACGGTGGCCCCGCACCCCATCGAGGAGCGGAATGCACCGACCGCCGATCACCCGCACCACCCTCGCCGCCGTCTTACTCGCCCTGTTGGCGCTGACCGTCACCGCGGCCCTCCTGGTGCCGACGCCGCACCACGGCACCGCCACCCGCCCCGCCTGCACCGGCCGCACCCTCGCCTCCTGGACCGTCGACCCCGGCCCGACCGAGGCGTTCGCCCGCTACGGAAACGACGGCTCCCGCACCGACGACTGGACCGGCGGCGACGGCACCCACTCGGTGCGTCTCCCGGACGGCCGGACGCTCTGGCTGTTCTCCGACACCTTCCTCGACCGCGTCCACCCGCCGCCCAACCCCCAGGGCGCGCCCCACCATTGGCGCACCACCGAGAACGGCGGCACCCCCTTCCTGCGCCACAACTCCCTTGTGGTGATGGACCGTTCGGGCCGGCCGGAGCGCACCTTGACCGGCGGCGACGGCACCGCGCCCGGGCCGTTCTTCCCCGACGCGCCCGGCGGCGGCTGGCGTTGGCCGGTCCACGCGACCGTCGAGCCCCGCACCCCCGGCGCGGCCGAACAGGTCGTCCGGGTGCTGCTGTGGAACCGGGCCCCCGGCACCGGCCCGTGGATCTTCGGCGCACCCCACGGCACCGAGGTCGCCACCCTCTCCCTGCCCGACCTGCGCCTGGAATCGATCACCCCGGTCGTCGACCAGAGCACCGTCGCCGACCCGGCCCGGCGGGTCCTCTACGGCGCCTCGTTGGTCCGCGACGGCGACTGGAGTTACGTCTTCGGCGGCGACGACCCGCCCTCGACCCCGGCCGACAGTGGCTATCTGGCCCGGGTCCCGACAGGTCGGCTCGCGGACCGGGCGGCCTGGCGGTTCTGGGACGGCGCCCGTTGGCAGCCGGACGCCGGGCGGGCCGCCCCGGTGCTACGCGGCGCCGGCCGGCGCGGCGTCGGCAGCGCCTTCAGCGTCGTCCGCGACCATGGCACGTGGGTGCTGTTCACCATGGACACCGCCGGCGGCGGCGCCGCGGGACTGCGTACGATCACCGCCTACTGGTCCTGCTCACCCCAGGGCCCCTGGCACGGGCCGGCCGGCCGCATCACCCCGCCCCGGCCCGCCGGCCCCGACCCGCACCACATCGCGGTCTACAACCCGCAGGCCCACCCGGAGTTCACCACCGACGCCGGCCTACTGCTCAGCTACGACGTCAACTGGCTCGGCCCACCCGGCGCCCCCGCCGACCCGGTGGTCAACGGCGACGTGGACCTCTACCGCCCGAGGTTCCTACGGGTGCGGTTGACACGGGCGGGGCGGTGAGCGGGCACCTCAGCGGGCGTGCTTCTCCCGCCAGGCGCGGGCCCGTTCCTCGATGTCGTAAGGGACGAGCCCCAGCGGCGGGCCCTCCTGTGGGGCGGCGAGGGCGGCTCGGATGCGGTCGTTGAGGTCGGTGAGGATGCGGCGGAGGGCGGCCTCGGTGGGGGCGTCGGCGGCGGCCGCCAGGGCGTCCTCGGCCTCCTTGCGCAGGACGAGGCTGGGCGGGAGGAAGGAGAGGTGCTCCCGGTGCATCTTGTCCCTGAGCCACCACGTCTCGTCGTAGGGCCGATCGAGATCGGGGAGCGGCTTGCCGAAGCCGGGGAGGCGCTCGAAGGCGCCCTGCTCGGCCGATTCGCGGATCTGCTTGTCCACCCAGCTCTCGAAGCTGACGCCGGGGGGCTTGCGCTCGGTCATCGTGAATCCTCCCGAGGTGCGGCCGGACGGTTCCCGCTCCTTCACGGTAGCGCGGCGCCACCGGCCGCCCGGGCCGGGGACGCCCTAGGGCGCTTCTGACGGATCTCCGCGGCGTCGCGGCGCCTGGCACGCACGCTCGCGGCGTTGCCGAAATGCCCCCATAGCTCCGCTATGAAGCCATCCCGGCGCCTTGCGATCGCACGCACCAGACGCCGCTCCTTCCTCCACGGAGATCCGTCAGAAGCGCCCTAACCGCCCCCGTCGCCGGGACTCTCGGCGGGCCGCGGGGTCGGCTGGACGAACGGGAAGGCGTTGTTGCCGCCGCACACCATGGGGCCGACCTGGACGCCCTCGCCGGCCAGGGTCACCGTCACCTCGCCCGGCGGTTTGCCGCCGGGGACGCGGGCGTTGGCGGCGGTGCACACCAGTTGGTTCAGCGAGGCCGGGTCCACCAGTTTGGCGTTGACCGGCAGGGTGATGGTGACCCGGCCCTGCCCGGTCGAGGCGGTGAGCGGGGCGGGGAACTTGGGCAGCACGCTGGAGAGCCCGCGCATCCGCTCGGCGTGGTTCGGCCCCTGCGCCAGGAGGTCGATCGCGCCCTGCGGGTCCAGCGGCTCCTTCGTCCGACGGGTCGCGGAGTGCAGCCCGTCCGGGCCGTAGAAGAAGAGCTGTACATCGGCCGGGGGTTTGCCCGGGTCCCGCACTCCGGAGGCCGGTTCGCCGGCGTCGATCACGTCGGTGGGCTCGATGCCGCAGCCGGCCAGGGCGGTGGTGAGCACCCCGGCCAGGACGGCCAGGCGGGCGGTGGTGCGGTGGGTGGTCAGGCGTCGGACGGTCATGCGGTGTCGGTCCCCTTCGCCGGGCCGGCGGGATCGTCGGTGGGCGGGTCGGCCGGCGCGGCAGCGGGTGCGGCAGCGGGTGCGTCGGCGGTCCCGACGGGTGGTGGCTCCTCCTGGCGCAGCGGCAGCTCGACGGTGAACACCGCACCGCCCTCGGGGGAGTTGGCGGCGCGCAGCGCACCGCCGTGCAGCCGGACGTTCTCCTGGGCGATGGCCAGTCCCAGCCCGCTGCCCTCGGATCGGGCGCGGGCCGAGTCCGCCTTGTAGAAGCGGTCGAAGACGTGCGGCAGCACCTCGGGGTCTATCCCCGGGCCGCTGTCGCGGATCTCGATGCGCAGCGCGGTGTCGCCCGGCTCCGGCGCGTGCAGCACCACCCGGACCGGCTCGCCGCCGTGGTGCAGCGCATTGCCCACCAGATTGGCCACCACCACATCGAGCCGGCGCGGATCGAGCCGGGCCCGCACGTCGTCCGGCAGGTCCGCGGTCACCCGCTGCTGCCAGGCGCGGGCCTGGAGGGTCTTGCGGATCGTCTCGGCGACGTCCACCTCGTCCAAGTGGAGCGCGGCGGCGCCCGCGTCGAACCGCGAGACCTCCATCAGGTCCTCCACCATCCGTGCCAGCTTCCCGGTCTCCTGGCTGATCAGCCGGACCGCGGAGGCGGTGTCCGGGTCCAGCGAGTCGGCGTCCTCGTCCAGCACGTCGGTGACCGCGGACATCGCCGCCAGCGGCGTGCGCAGCTCGTGCGAGACATCGGCCGCGAACCGCCGGGAATTGGCCTCCATGCGGCGCAGCTCCGCCATGCTCTCCTCCAGCTTCGCCGCCATCTCGTTGAACGTCCGGGACAGGTCGGCGAGTTCGTCGGCGCCCTTGACCTCCAGCCGGGTGTCCAGCTTGCCCTCGGCGATCTTCCCGGCCGCCTGCCGCAGCCCGCGGACCGGACGCAGCACCCCGCGCGCCGCGATCAGCGGCAGGATCACCGCCAGCGCGAACGCCGGCAGCGCCCCGCCGCGCGCCGCGCTCACCAGCGCCTCGACGTTGGCCTCCTCGGCGCGCAGCGGCAGTTGGGCGTAGACCGTCAGCGGGGAGGCCGTGTTGTCGGTCTGCCGCACCGGCATCCCGATCAGCAGCCAGGGCGAGCCGTCCCGGTCGATGCGCTGGAAGGCCGGCACCCGGCGCTTCTCCACCGACGACTTGAAGCCGGCCGGCACCGTCATATCGCGCCGCAGCCCGCCCTCGTCGCTGTCCGGGACGCCGTTGTAGTGCACCGAGATGACCCAGTCCCGGGACTTGCCGGAGCGCTCCAACTGCACCCGGAAGAAGTCCAGGTCGGACCGGGACGGCGGCACCGCCAGCTCAGGAGCCAGCGAATTGATCTGCGCCCGCAGGTCGTTGACGGCGGTGTCCTGGGACCGCTGGAGGATCGCGTTCCGCGCCTCGCGGTAGGTCAGGCCGGCGGTGGTCAGCGCGCTGACCGCGGCCACCAGGAGGAACGCCACCACGAGCCGGGCGCGCAGCCCGCGCCCCGCGGAGGCGCCCGGCAGCAGGCGGCGCAGGCGGCTCACAGTGGCCCGAAGCGGTAACCGAAGCCCCGCACGGTCTGGACGTACCGGGGCGAGCGCGGGGTGTCCTCTATCTTCGTCCGCAGCCGCATCACACAGGCGTCCACCAGCCGCGCATCGCCGTGGTAGCTGTGCTCCCACACGTGCTCCAGGAGTTGCTGACGGCTGAAGACCTGGCCCGGGGTGGCGGACAGGAACAGCAGCAGCTTCATCTCGGACGGCGCCAGCGCCAGGTCCTTGCCGCCCTTGCTGACGACCAGTCCGGCCCGGTCGATGGCCAGTTCGCCGTAGGTCTCCACGGGCGCGGGCCCCGGCTCGATGGCCGGGGCGCCGTCGGCGGGCAGCGCGGTGCGCCGCAGCACCGCCCGGATGCGGGCCTCCAACACCTCGCCGCGGGCCGGCTTGACGATGTAGTCGTCGGCCCCGGCCTCCAGCCCGAGGACCACGTCGAGGTCGTCGCCGCGGGCGGTGAGCATGATGATCGGCAGCTGGCGCTCGGCCCGGATGAGCCGGCAGATCTCGAAACCGTCCTTGCCGGGCAGCATCAGGTCCAGAAGTACGATGTCCGGGCGGAAGGCCGGCAGCGTGGCCAGGCCCTCCTCGCCGCTGGCCGCGGCCGCGACTTCATGGCCGCGCCGCCGCAGGGCGAGGGACACTCCGTCCCGCACGGCAGCGTCGTCCTCGATCAGAAGTACACGTGGCATGGGTCCAGTATCAATAAGTTTCATGATGGATCCGTAACAGGAGCAGCCTGTCCCGAGTCCTGTGCATCTGTGGGGGTGTGAGCGGCGTCCGTGCTTATGGGGCACACAAGCCGCCGGCAGACACAGCATCGCAGCACAACGAGGGGCGGGTTCGACATGGCAGGGCGCTTCGGCAGGGGACGGCGCTTCGGGATAGAGGGCGGCATCATCGGCGTGGCCACCGCGGCGGTGGCCTCCGCGGCGGCGGTGGGGGCGTTCGCGCTCCTCCAGCCCAGCGCCGAGGCCGACGTTCCCCCGGCGAAGAAGCCGGCCCAACCGCCGCGCACCGCACCGGTCGACCCGTCCATCGTGCACGCCTCGGACCGCCCCGGCCGCAGCCTCAACATCACCATCGACGACGGCCCGGACCCGACCTGGACCCCGAAGGTTCTGGAAGTCCTCAAGGAGAACGGCGTCAAGGCGACCTTCTGCATGATCGGTCCGCAGGCCGCGGAGCACCCCGCCCTCGTCAAGAAGGTGGTGGCCGACGGCCACCGGCTCTGCAATCACACCATCAACCACAACACCGCCATGGACCACCGGTCCGAGGAGTACCAGTCCCAACAGATACTCGACGCCCAGAAGATGATCGAGGACGCGGCCGGCGGCGCCAAGGTCGAGTACTACCGCGCCCCCGGCGGCGCCTTCACCCCCTACAGCCGCAAGCTGGCCGCCGAGCACGGCATGCGCCCGCTCGGTTGGAACGTCGACAGCAAGGACTTCGAGGGCGGCAGCGTCGCCACGATCGAGTCCACCGTCCGCGGCGAGCTCCGTAACGGCCCCACCGTCCTCTTCCACGACGGCGGCGGTAACCGCGCCCGCACCGTCGAGTCGCTCAAGCGGCTGCTGCCGTGGATGAAGCAGCAGGGCTACGGCTTCGGCTTCCCGCAGCGGTAGCCGACGCCCCTCCCGCAGACAGCCGAACGGGCCGGTCACCACCGGCCCGTTCGTCGTCTCCGTCGCCCCCGTGCGCCTCATGCCGCGCCGAACAGCTCCGCCAACTCCTGCTCCACGCCCAGGTGTTCGTGCTCCCGCCCGGCCGGCACCAGCTCGTACGAGCGGGCCAGGAACCGCCGGACGTCCGCGGTCCGCAACTGCACCATGGCGATGCCCTCGTCGGCGTGGAACTCCATCAGGACGCGCTCCGGGCCCGACGGCCGGATCCGCACGTCGCCCCGCCCGGCGGCGGTCCGCAGCCCCTCGGCGAGCAGGTCCCGGGCGAACGCCCAGTCCACCGCGGCGCCGTCCAGCGAGATCTCCGGCGGGAACGTCATCCGCACCGCGAGCGGGTCGGACCGCCGGTAGTGCAGCACCGCGGGCACCGCTTCGCCGACGGAGGTCGCGAGGAGACGGACCTGGACGGCTTGGTCGATGGCGGCGTGCATCGCGCGGCTCCTCACGGCTGGTCGGCCCGCGGAACGCGGGCGCAGTCAGCCTGTAAGACGGTCTGCCCGGCCCCGCCGTGCATAGGACAGGGGTGTGATCTGTGTCATGTCGACGCCGTCGAGCCGTCCCGCCGTGGGGAGATGAGGAATTCCTCCAGAATGCCGGGGGCCGCCGACGCCGCGAAGCCGGGCGCCGCCCCCTCCGCGAGGTCCGGGATGCGGTAGCCCTCCTCGCCCGCCGCCACCGCCGCGGTGAGCGTGACCAGCCCGGCCCGGCGGGTGAACGGCGAGGTGGTGAACGTCCAGGCGGCCACCGCCTCGCGCCGCAGCGCCACGGTGTCCCGGCTGAACGTCCCCGAGCGGACGACCAGATGGCGCCCGGTGATCCCGTGCCCCAGATTCCGGTACGCGTCCCGGGCCAGCCACAGCGCCACCGGCGTCGCCAGCACCGCGTAGATCCAGGCGGCGTGCAGCAGTACCGGGGTGAACGCCGCCCCGAGGCCGGCCAGCAGTGCGGTGCCCGGCGCCACCGCGAACAGCAGTCCGCGCAGCCGCCGGCGGCGCAGCGCGACCCGCGGGTGCGGGGTCAGCGTCACCCCGCCGCGCTGCGCCAACGCGGCGTCGGGAAAGGCGGATTGGAGCGTTCCGCCGGCTGTCCGGACCGCCTCCCGTCGCGGCGCCGGCGGCAGCAGCCCGCTGCGCTTGCGGTTCTCCT
The DNA here is from genome assembly GCF_042798755.1 of Streptomyces sp. NPDC057743. Lineage (NCBI taxonomy): Bacteria > Bacillati > Actinomycetota > Actinomycetes > Kitasatosporales > Streptomycetaceae > Streptomyces > Streptomyces sp. NPDC057743. The sequence goes on along the minus strand of NZ_JBHVJX010000015.1, from coordinate 34,001 downwards.
CCTTGTTGCCCAGCCCGCCGGCCACCGCGCGCACCGTCGCCCCGCCGCCGGCCCGCAGCAGCAGTGGCTCGCACAGCACCACCCCGCGCAGCCGGGCGCGTTCGATGGTCACCGAGCGGGTGGTCAGCAGCCCCCGGCGCACCCGCAACGAGCCGGCGTCCGCCCACTCCAGGCGGTAGTTCCACCAGTTCTCGACGTAGAGGACGGTCGCGCCCACCGAGCCGAGCGCGATCACCGCCAGCAGCGCCGCCGGCACGGTCAGCCACAGCATCCCGTTGCCGAACTCCTCGAACGCCCGCCGCACGAAGCCGAGTTTCCACGGCTCGACGCCGATCTCGTGCAGCACCCGGTAGGCCGAGCCGCCCGCCACGAACACCCCGCCGACGACCCAGAAGGTGAGCGGCGCGTACCGCAGCCAGCGCCAACTGATCCGGGCCAGCACCGGATCCTCGGCGCCCGCCCCGGTGGCCGCGCGGGCCAGCAACTCGCCGCGCAGCCGCTCGCCCTCGGCCACCGGCAGGGCGTCCAGCGCCAGTTCACCGCCGCCGTCCCGGGAGCCCGCCGTGCCGGCCCGCAGCACCGTGACGCGCAACAGTCGGTGCAGCGGCGACGCGGTCAGGTCGACGGTGCGCACCCGGTGCAGCGGCACGCTCCGCAGCCGCCGGGTGAACAACCCGCTGCGCACGTCCAGGCTCTCGCCGGTGACCCGGAAGTCGGTGCGCGCCCAACGGATCAGCGCGGCCACCGTGATCACCGCGAAGGCCGCCGCGATCGCACCGAGGGTGAACCAGGCGCCGGCGGTGATCCGGCCACCGGTGGCCAGCGCGGTCAGCGCCAACGACCCCAGCGGCGCACCGAGCCACCCACAGTGCACCACCAACGTGCGCGGGCTCAACCGCCGCCACTCGCCCGCCCCGTGCTTCCCGACGCCCGCCGCGCCGCCGCCCGGCCCGATGCGGTCCCCGTCCCCGTACCCGCTCATGCGGCATCACCCGGCACGTCCTGCGCGACCTCGCCGATCCGGCGGGACAGCTCCTCCGCGTCCGCGTCCGACAGCCCGGCGATCTTGATGTCGCCGGCGGTCGAGGCGGTGGTCACCACCACCGTCGCCAGCCCGTACCGCCGCTGTATCGGACCGCGCACGGTGTCCACCGTCTGCACCCGCGACAGCGGGGCGATCCGCCGCTTCTGCCAGAACCAGCCGCCCGCCGCGTAGACCGCGCGCTCGCCCAACTCCCAGGCGTGCACCGCGTACCGCATCCGCGGCATCACCGCGAGATAGGCCACCGCCGGCAACACCAGCACGACCAGCAACAGCGGCCCCAGCCATGGCAGCGCGCCCGGGAAGAAGAGCAGCGAGAGCGCGGCCAGCACCAGCGCGGTCAACAGCATCGGACCGCTGAGCGCGAGCAGCGCCTGGAGCCGCCACCAGCTACGGGCGCGCGGATCGACGCGGTGGCGGGGCGGTCGCAGGAGCGGTGCGGCGTGCTCGGGCATGAGGGTTCACCGTTTTCCAAGTCAAACGTATTGTGAGGCGGTACGTTATAACGGTACAGGCGACTTGTAAAAGTCGGCCGGTCAGCGGCACCGTCGGGAGCGGGCGCCGCGGTCCGGAGCGCCAGACCGAAAGTGCCGTACCGCAGAAAGGACGCCGCCCGTGCCGAAAAAGGTGGATCACGAAGCCAGGCGCCAGGAGATCTCGGAGGCGCTCTTCCGGCTCGCGAACACCCGGGGCGTGGACGGGGTCAGCCTGCGCGACGTCGCCACCGAGGCCGGCATCTCCCTCGGTCGCATCCAGCACTACTTCCGCACCAAGGACGAACTGCTGCTGTTCGCCCTGCGCCACATCAACCACATGGCCACCGAACGCATCCGGCAGTGCATCGAGGCCCTGGCGGAGGACCCCACGCCGCGCACCGTCCTGCGCGCCTGCTGCGCCGGGATGCTCCCGCTCGACCCGGAGAGCCGCGCCGGCCTCCTCGTCGCCGCCGCCTACTACTCCCGCGCCGTCCACGACCCCGCCCTCGGCGCGGAGGCCCGCGACGGCATCCCCAAGCTCCGCGACTTCTTCACCGACCAGCTCCGCCTGGCCGCCGCCCGCGGCGAACTCCCGCCCGAACGCGCCACCGAGGACGAGGCCATGCTGCTGATCAGCCTCACCGACGGGCTGGGGTCCTACGTACTACTGGGCGTCCACGAACCGGAGAAGGCGCTGGACCTGCTGGACCGGCACCTGGAGCGGTTGTTCGAGGTGAGGGGCGATGCGGGGTCTGAGGCCGGCCCCTGACGCCACCCCCTGACCAGACGTCAGCTGGCTCGTCGGTCGGCTTTGCGCGCTTTCCCGCCAACCGGCTCGGCCCGTACGCGCGCTCTGCCATCCTGTCGTCCGACCGTCGCGCAGAACCCGCCCCGCGGCAGCCCGGTGGGGCGGGTTCCGCGCGTCACCAGCACGACCAAGGGGAGGCGGCAATGCCGTACATCGGGGAGACCTGGCGGGTGGAACGGGGTGCGGACGTGGTCGGTGAGATCACCATCACCGAGGCGGATTTCCCCTGGCTGAACGGCCGTTTCACCCCCGGCCCGACCTTCGCCGAACTGGAGCCGCACTTCGCCCGGGAGCTGTCGCTCATCGACACCCTCGACGAGGACCTGGCCGCCTGGGAGGACGCCTACGCCCGCGCCAGCGACGGCGTCCGGCTGGTCGCCCCCGCCGGCCCGGTGGCGGAGTTCCTGCTGCACATCGAGGACGACGCGGCGTGGTTCCGCTGGAGCGACGAGCCGTTCCCGGTGGAGTAACGACCGTCGCCGGCAACGTGGGTGACGGTGCGTTAGCCGTCCTCAATCCATGAGGCCGGCCAGTCGTCCCTCCAGGAAGACCAGCAACTCACCCAGCGCCGTGGACAGTTCCTCCTGACGCTGCTCGCCGATCCCCGCCAACAGGGCGGACTCGTACCGCAGTTGCTCGGGCAGCAGCCGGTCGATGATCTCCCGCCCCTCGTCCGTGAGCGAGAGATGGGTGACCCGCCGGTCGCGGTCGTCCGGCCGACGGCGGAGCAGCCCGCGCTGTTCCAACTGCCGGACGCGCTTGGTGACCGCCGCCCCCGAGGCGAAGGTCTCCCGCGCCACCCAGCCCGGGGTCAGCTCGCGGTCCATCCGCCGCAGCGTGCCGAGGACATCGAACTCGGGGCGGGTCAGCCCCGCCCGCCGCAGCGGCGCGTCGGCCGCCTGCTGGAACAGTGCGGAGCAGCGGTTGAGCCGCCCGATCACCGCCATCGGGCCGGTATCCAGCCCCGGGTGCACCTGCTGCCACTGGTGCATCACCCGCGCGACGATGTCCTCGGTCACCCGCACTCTCCTCTCGGCCCCGTCCGTCCAGCCGGCGTCCCGGCCCGCCCGCCGCACTCAATTGTGCCTGCCCGGGGGGTGTGCCGAGCGAGCCGAGGGGGCGGTGGGAGGGCTTGGGGTCTGTCTGGTGGGTCAGCGTCGGGTGGGCCGTGCCAGGCGTCGCGGCCCCGGCCGCGACCCATCGGACAGACCCTAGGGGCCCGTCAGGCGGCCAGCGCCGGCGCGGACAGTCGCCGGACCAGGGCCGCCAGCGTCCGGTGCCCCTGCTGCTCGGCACGGGCGATCCGCTCCTCGGGAAGCGCCCGCTGCCACCACTCGCCGGACGCCACCTCGACCGCCTCCCGCAACTCGACGAGCGAGCCGGCCAGTCGATCCCGCGCCCAGCCTGCCTCGCGCGGGGTGCAGGGGGCCGGGGGCGATCCGGCCCCCGCCAACTCCGGCGTCGGTTCCGGCTCCGGCAACGGCCAGGCGCTGCCCGGCTCCGACACCCACCCGGCACCGCTCGAACCCGAACCTGACCCTGAACCCGACCCCGAATCCGAACCCGTCGCCCCCGCCTCCGACGACCGCCGAGCACCGTCCGCCGCCAGCAGTCGGGAGGCCGCCTCCTCGGCCCGGGCGACCCCGGCCAGCGCCAGATCGATCCGGTCCGCGGCCCGCCGGTTGGTGACCAGTACGCAGCAGACCAGCCCGACCGCCGCGCCCACCACGGTGTCCAGCCACCGGTCGGCGATCAGCGTCCCGGCCGGCATCGGCCGCCCGAACTCCGTCAGCAGCAGCGCCATCGGCGTCACGCACACCGACCCCAGCCAGTAGTTCCGGCTGATCATGGCCTCCGCGCCGAGTTGGAACGCCAGCGCCATCACGACCATGGCGACGTGCCCGGTGTGGGTCACCGGCAGCAGCACGGTGAACAGCGCCAACCCGAGCAGATTGCCGAGGGTGCGCTGGAACGCGCGCTGCCAGGAGAGCGTGGTGTTGGCCTGGTAGATCGAGGCCGCGGTCACCACGGCCCAGTACGGGTGTCCGACCCCCACGGCCATCGAAGCCCAGCCCGCCAGGACGCAACCCAGCGCGACCCGCGCCCCGATGGGCAGCAACGGCGACCCGGGCCGGAGCCGCCCGACCACCGCCCGCACGCCCCGCGGTCGGCCCGGTGCCGGACGCCGGAGCCCGGACCCACCGACCCCGCGCCCGCTACCGGCCTCCAACGCCATGCCCGGCTCCAGCGCCACCCCCGACTCCCAGGCCACGCCCGCCAGTTCGGCAGCCTCCGCGGCGGTGAGCGTCACCTCCGGCAGTGGTCGCCCGCTGCGCAACTCCCGCGCCCAGCCGGCGAGTCGACCGCCCTCCGCCGCCGGGTCCGGCGGTGTGCCGCCCAACGCCGACTCCGCCCGCACCAGCAGCCGTTCCAACCCCGCCCGCGCCGCCGCCTTCTCCGACGTACGCACCGGGACCAGGAACAACGTGTGCCAGGCCGCGTTCACCGCCGCCGCGGTGGCGTGCCGGGCATGTGCCACCCCCGCCGACTCCCCGCCACAGGCCGACGGAACACCGTCGGCCTCTGCCTCCGCCTCCGCCCGCGCCCGCAACAGCCCGGCGGCGGCCTCCAACGCCCGCGCGGTAGCGATCCGTTCCGGCCCCCGCGGCCGCACCAGCGCCGGCGCCATGCACACCAACCACGCGAACGCCCCCGTGGCCAACGCCAGCCCCGCATGCGGCAGCACTTCCGCCGGCCGCTGCGGCACGAAGAACGCCGAGGCCGCGATGAACGTCAGGATCAGATTCCCCGGCGGCCCGATCCGCGACGCGTCGCACACCATCTTGTGCACCGCGGCGACCAACGACGCCAGCACCACCAACACCGTGGCCGAGGTGACCAGGGACGCTGCGGTCAGCGCGACGGCCAGGCTCGCCACCATCCCGAGCACCACCCACGACAACGCGCGGGCGCGTGCCGCATACGGCAGACCGTGCGCGTACAGCGCGCACATCGCACCCGCCGACGTGTAGAGCACCAGATCGAGTCGCCCCAGCCCCAGCAGCACCAGATCCGGCACGCCCAACGCCACCACCGCACTCAGCGCCGGCTTGTGCCAAATGTCAACGGGCCGCCGCAACCGCACCGTGCTGCGCACCGGCAACGCCCGAACCCGCACGGCCCCCGCCCCGACCGCCTTCTCGGCCCGCGTCTTCGACCTCTCGTCGGACACCTGCCCGCCGGCCGACTCGTCCGCGATCTGCTTCGTCCTCCACCGCCCCGCGGCCCTGGCGTGCTTGGCATGCTTCCCCATACAAAAACCTTAGCAGGTGTTTTACTAGTAAAAGGATTCCGCCGGATCTCGCCCACCGCCTCACCACGCCACACAGTCCCCGTGTCAACCCCAGCAGCCCGAGCAACCCGAGCAACCCCAAGCCCGCAGCCCGGCCCGACGACGTCGAGATCATCCAGGCCATCCAGGGCATCCAGGGCATCGGGATATGACCAAGCACGCCGCACAGCCCGATGACATCGAGAGCATCCAGAACGAACGCCGGAAGCACCGAGCGCGCCGGGAGCATCGGCAGCGCCTGAGACGCAGGTCGCACCAGGGGCGGGAGCGCTGAGAGCACCGGGAGTCTGGTGAGTGCTGGGTGCTCCAGGCGTGCTGAGCGTGCTGGGAATGTTGGGGGCATCGAGGGCCGTGAGCCTGCCGGGAGCGCTGAGAGGGCCGGGAAGCGCGGGAGTGCGGGGAGTGCCGGGTGCGCTAGAAGCACTGAGAGTGCGGGGAACGTTGGGGGCGTTGAGGGGCGTGAGCCTGACGGGAGTGCTGAGAGGGCTGAGAAGCTTGGGAGCGCCGGGAGTCTGGGGAGCGCGGGGAACGTCGGGGGCGTCGAGGGTTGTGATCCCGACGAGAGCGTTGAGAGGGCCGGGAGTCTGGGGAGCGCCAGGAGTGCGAGGGGCGCCGGGAGTCTGGAGAGTGCGGGGAGTGTCTGGAACTCCGGCCAGGTTGGGAGCGCCGAAAAGGTCGATGAGCGTCGGAAGTGGGGGCGCCAGGTGCACCGCGAAGGCTGGCGCCAAGCGCGTGCGTTGCGAAGGCCAGGCGCTTCGGGAGCCTGGGTAGGGCGGGCGGAATTCGGGGCTCCGGCCAGATCGGGCGGGTTGGGAATGTCGGAAGCGGGGGAGCGCCGGGACTATCGACCAGGCCGAGAACACCGACCAGGCCGAGCAGGCCGAGAATGCCGAAAACACTGAGAACGCCCGAAGAGAACACCGAGAGCGCCCGGAGGGAAGGTCGAGAGCGCCCGGAGCCTTGGGAGGCTGGGAACACTGTGACCGACGAGGAGTGGGAGGCTTCTGCCGGCAGTCGCAAGAGGACCCGGCAGCCGCAAGAGGACCGCTGAGAGCTGGAAGCGATCCGTCCGTCGGGAGTCGGGAGTGGCCTGTTGTCGGAAGCGATCTGCTAGTTGAAAGCGACCGGCTAAGGGGGGAGCGCGATCCATCGTGGGCAGGCGCGGGATAGTCGAGAGCATGGAGGATGCGGGGAGCGTGGGAAGTGCAAAGAACGTGAGGGGCGGAGTGGGAGACGTGGAGGCCACGGGTGTTACGCAGGGCACGGGGGATGCGTCGAGCGCGGGTGGCCGCGCGAAGACCACGAGCGGCGCGAAAGGTGTGAAAGGCGTGCGAGGTACGGGCGGCGTGAAGAGGGCCAAGGGCGCGGAGGGCGCGGGGAGTAACGAGGGCGCCAGCGAAGCCAGGAACACCGGAAGTACCGCCAGCGCCACCGGCGCCCGGAGCACCAGGAACCCCAACAGTCCCCAGCGAACCACCCCCACCAACCCCGCCAACGCCACCAAGCCCGCCAAGGGCACTCAAGGCACCAAGGTCACCAGGAGCACCAAGACCGTCAAGACCGTCAAGACCGCGAAGGGCGCTGGGAAGGCAGCCCCCACACCCCCTGCTGCCGCCTCCAACCCGCCCACTGCCTCCGCCACTCCCGCCTCACCGGACCGCCGACGCGAACTCCTCGACACCGCGGCCGAGGTGTTCGCGGCGCAGGGCTACAACGCGACCACCGTCCGCCAGATCGCCGATGCCGCGGGCATGCTCGCCGGCAGCCTCTACTACCACTTCGATTCCAAGGAATCGATGGTCGACGAGATCCTCGCCACCTTCCTGGACGAGCTCTGGTCCGGTTACGACGCGGTCCTGGCGGCCGAACTCGGCCCCCGAGAGACCATCGAGGCCCTGGTCACCGAGTCCTTCCGGGAGATCGACCGGCACCGCGCCGCGGTCGCGATCTACCAGAAGGAGGCCCAACACCTCGCCGCCCAGCCACGGTTCGGCTATCTCACCGAATCCCGGCGGAAGTTCGAGCGGGCCTGGCTCGGCACGCTGGAACGCGGCGTGGCCGAGGGCGTCTTCCGCTCCGACCTCGACCTCCGGCTGGCCTACCGCTTCCTGCGCGACACGGTCTGGGTCGCCGCGAGCTGGTACCGACCGCAGGGCCGACACAGCCCCGAGGAGATCGCCCGCCAGTACCTCGCCATGGTCCTGGACGGCATCGCCCTCCCCAACTGACGCCCACGGCGACGACCCCGCCTCCCCACAAACGCACCACCGCCCCCCCCGGCCACTCACCCACACCCACACCCACACCCAGGCCCAGACCCACACCTGCATCCACACCTAGATCGGCAGCCCGCCGTGGCTCCCGCCTCCAGCAGGCGTCAACACCGCGAGATCACTTCGCCGCGAAACCATCACCTGCGCTCACGCGGTACCCGCGCGGGACCACCCAAGCTCGCGCACGGCCGCGCCCAGCGGCCTCGCGATCCCCCTGCCCCTCCCTGCCCGGTGCTCCCACGCCCCTGACCTGCCCTAACAGGGCACGTTCTTCACATACAGGGCCCGCGGTCCAGCGGCCGTCCCATACAGCACGTCCTTGGTCACGCCCTTCAGTAGCCGGCCGTGCCGGTCCGCGTGCTGCGGGATGACGATGGTGTAGCAGGCCGGCCGCTTGGCGCACAGGTTGGTCAACCGAACGTAACGCTGCGCGCCCCGGTCGAAGAACGCACGCACCTTCACGCACCGCGGAACGTGCTCGGCGGCCATCGCCTGTGGTGCCGCGACGAGCGTCAGCGAGGCGCCGCACACCGCCCCCGTCACCGCTATCGACAAGATCTTCCGCATCCGCTTTCCCCCGCTCAATACGCCGCGGCGGCACACCGCCCGGCTCTCACCATCACTCGGCAGGCCACTCCGCCCCACCTGCGTCTCCCAGGCCACTCCACTATCGCGCCAACGGCGCCGGAACGCCCGGGACGTCCACCACGCCTATCACGCCCACCTAGGCATCGGCCCCCGCCCTGTCGCCCTGGGCTCCGCCTCATTCTCCACACCCGCACCCCGGATTTCAGCCCCCGGTAGCCACCCGGAGTTCACCGCCCCTTGGGCGCGTCAGCGCTCGGCCTGCCGCCCCACCCCTGCCAAGCCGCCCGGCTCCGCCGCCCACCCCGCCGCTCCACCTCACCCGTACAACGCACCGATCGACGCACCGATCAACACCCCGGCCCACGGACCAGCGTCGCCAGCCTCATTCGTTGCCGGAGGGGCGGGCCGCCATCACCTTCACCCCGCGCTCCGTGAACTCCCGACGCGTCTCCTCGGCCACCGCACCATCCGTGATGAGGGTGTCGAAAACATCCGCGTCACCGACCCTGGCGAAGCACCGCTGACCGATCTTCGACGAGTCCGCGACGACCACGGCCCGTCGCGCGCGCTCGGCCATGAGCCGGTTGATCCGGGCCTCGGCCTCGTCGTGCACCGTTGCCCCCATCGCCGGATCCACGCCATTGGCCCCAATGAACGCAATATCGATGGAGATCTGCTGAAGCACCAACTCGCTGAACGGGCCCACGAGTTCATACGAACGGGAATGCGCCACACCACCGGTGAGCACGATCTTGATCTGTGGCCGGACGGCCAGCTCATTGGCGATGTTCAGCGAGTTGGTGACGATCGTCAGCTGGGGCTGCGGATCCGACTCCGCGAAGTCGGCCCGGGTGGCGAGCACCCGCGCGATCGCGGTGGTCGTGGTCCCTCCACTCAGCCCGACCACGTCGCCGCGCTCCACCAGCCGCGCCGCCGCCTTCGCCACGGCCTCCTTCTCCGCCGACCGGTGCCCGTGCTTGTACCGGATCGGCAGGTCGTACGCCACCGAGCTCAGCACCGCCCCGCCCCGAGTACGGACCAGCAACTGCTGCTCGGCGAGGGCATCCATGTCGCGCCGCATCGTGGCCGCCGAGACCTCCAGCTCGGTCGCCGCCTCCTCGACATCCACCCGGCCCCGGTCCCCGAGCAGCTCAAGCAGTGCGTTCATTCGTTCATGGCGCTTCATGGCGCGAGCCTAATTCGTCGCCCCAACCACAGCGCTCCCCGGCCCACAGACACCCGCTCACCTCCACCTACCGACCGTTGTTTACCCCCGCACCCCACGCGCCCCACGCGTCCCGCACTACTCGTTCATCCCGCTGGGCCGGGCATCACATGGTGGTTGGCGCGATCAGGTCGCGGTCGCCTCAGCCGCCCCCGCCCCGCCACCTCTCCTCGGCGCGGTCCGTCCCCTCAGCCACCCCCGCCACCCGACGCCACTGGCCACAATCAACCCAGATTTCACCCCCGAACTGCGCGGCCAGCGTGCCGCCACCACACCGCCGTCGAGCCATGCCCGTCCACCAGCGCCGACCTCCACGTCATGCCACCAACTCGCCCACACCGAGCGGCAACTGACGGGAGCGACGCGAACGGACGGGAGCTGACGGACCCTATGGCGGTCAACGAGGACATTGCCCCCACCCGACGCGGATGCCGACCCGGGGACCAGTGCCAGCACGGGCGTCGATCCCAGCACCAGCACCGGCACCAGAACTGGCAGCGGTAGCAGTATCAGCACCGGCACGGATACCAGCACCGATTCAGAAGCCAGCCCCGGCTCCGGCCGCCCCCGCTCCCGCACTCACCCCCGAGCCGTAGTCTCCGCCACCCGGCGTTCCGTGGGGGTCGTCACCGGAGTGTTCAGCACCTCCAGCAGGCGGGCCGCCTCCTGTGCGACCGCCTCCCGTGCGGGCTTGAGGTACTTGCGGGAGTCCACCAGCGACGGGTCCGCGTCCAGCGTGCGCCGTATTGAGCCGGTGAAGACGGAGACCAGGTGGGTGGAGATGTTGATCTTCGTCATGCCGGCGGCGATGGCGCGGCGGAGTTCGTCGTCCGGCACGCCGGAGGAGCCGTGCAGGACCAGGGGAACCGGCAGCGTGGTGCGCAGCGCCGCGATCAGCTCCTTGTCCAGTTCGGCGGTGCGCTCGCGCATCGCGTGCGAGGAGCCGACGGCGACGGCGAGCGCATCCACGCCGGTGGCCTGGATGAACGACAGGGCCTCGGCCGGGTCCGTGCGGGCTCCGGGCGCGTGGACGCCGTCCTTTCCGCCGACCTCGCCGAGCTCCGCCTCGACGAAGGCGCCCCGTTCGTGGCACCAGGCGGCGAGGGTGGCGGTCGTGGCGACGTTCTGCTCGTAGGGGAGGGCGGAGGCGTCGATCATGATCGAGCTCACGCCGGCCGCGACGCCCTGGTGGACCAATTCCGCCTGGGTGAGGTGGTCGAGGTGGACCGCGATCCGGGCCGTGGACTCCTCGGCGAGGGCGAGAGTGGCTCGGGTGAGGGGTAGCAGGCTGCCGTGGTAGCGGATGCAGTTCTCGCTGATCTGGAGGATCAGCGGGAGGCCCGTGCGCTCGGCGGCGGTGACCAGCGCCTCGGCGGTTTCCAGGTGGATGACGTTGAAGGCCGCGGCGCCGACCCGCGCGTCACGCGCGGCGTCGACGATCGACGCGGTGGGGACGAGAGGCATGTGTCCTGACTCCCTTGTGGAACCGGTCGGTTGAGGTCGGGGAGGGGAGAGGAGAAGAGAGGGGTAACGGCGGGTGGTTAGGGAGTGGCCGGCTCCTGGAGCATGACGGAGCGGGTGAGGCTGCGGGGGTTGTCCGGGTCCAGGCCGCGGGCGCGTGCCCGCTCCAGGGCGACCCGCTGGACGAGAACCAGGTCGGCCAGCGGGTCCCGCTCGTGGGACACGAAGTGCGCTCCGGTCCGTGCCACGTCCGCCTCCAGGCCCTCCGGGGCCGGGCCGAAGAGCCAGGTCACCCGGCCGGGGGCGGCTATCGAGATCGGGCCGTGGCGGTATTCCATCGCAGGGTAGGACTCGGTCCAACTCTGCGACGCCTCCCGCATCTTGAGGGCCGCCTCGTTGGCCAGGCCGTACGTCCAGCCGCTGCCGAGGAACGCGAACTGCTCGGCGTCCACCCACTCCTGCGCCACCGGCACGGTCAACGCCTCCTCGGCGTCGCCCACCGCCCGCGAGACGTCGTGGCCCAGATGCGCGCGCAGCAGCGTCAGCGCGGTGGTCGCGAAGCGGGTCTGCACCACGGACCGCTCGTCGGCGAACGGCAACTCGACCGTCGCGTCGGACAGTTCGACCGCCGGCGTCTCCGGATCGCCGAGCAGCGTCACCGTGGGGATTCGGCCCTGCACCGCCTCCAGTACCCGCAGCACCTCGGTCGTGGTGCCGGAGCGGGTGATCGCCACCACCGCGTCGTAGCCGCGGTCGCCGCCGAGGAACGCCTCCGACGCGGGGAAGGGGTCCGTGACGCCCAGGCCGGCGCTCTCGCGCAGGGCGGCGTAGGACTGGGCCATGAACCACGAGGTGCCGCAGCCGACGACGGCAACGCGCTGGCCGGCCTTGGGCAGTGGCCCGCCGGCGGCCCCGATGCGCGCCGCCTCCCGCCAGGTCTCCGGCTGACTGCGCAGCTCCTGCTCCATGTACGAGGTCTCGCTCATGGCCGCCTCCCGTAGTGCGTGATTGAGTGCAGTATTGCAGTCTCGGTGCAACTTTTTGCGTTGCTGATACCGACTCTACGCATGTTCGTGCACTCGTTCCATCCCTCGTGCGGGTGATCGCGGTAGAGGGGGTGTGCAGTTGGGTGTCTCTGTAAGGGAGTTGGGGGATGTGGCGTGGCGTGCCGAGGAAGGAAAAGTGGGTAGTTCATTGTTGACAGGTGCGTGAAAGGTGCCTGATATTCGCAAGATCGGTCATGCGTGATCCGGGCATGACCGTCGACGCGGCGCCTCGGCGCCCGTCACGCAGTACGCAGCAATGACGCTCCGTCGCACTAAGGACTCCCCATGTCCACTGCCCCGCTCTCCGCGCCGCGCCGCGCCGGCGGCCTGTTCGCCCTCACCGGCGCCGTCGTCGGCGTCATCTACGGCTATGACACCGGCAGCATCTCCGGTGCCCTGGTGTTCCTCAGCAAGGACTTCGGTCTCACCGAGACCGAAAAGGGACTGGTCAACAGCATCCTGGTGTTCGGTTCGATACTCGGCGCGATGTTCGGCGGCAAGTTGGCCGACGTGCTGGGCCGCAGGGCAGCGATGCTGATCGTCGCCAGCTCGTACGCGGTCTTCGTCGCCCTGTCCGCGTTCGCTCCCAACGTCGTGGTGCTCGACGCCGTCCGCTTCCTGCTCGGCATCGCGATCGGCATCTCCATCGTGGCGGCGCCGCTCTACGTCGCGGAAGCGAGCCCGGCCCGCATCCGGGGTGCCTCCGTCGCCGCCTACCAAGTGGCCACCGTCGTGGGCATCGTCCTCACGTACTTCGTCAACTGGGGCCTGTCCGGCGGCGGCCACTGGCGCTGGATGCTCGGCCTCTCGGCGATCCCGGCGGCGCTCGTCCTGATCCCGCTCTTCCGGTTGCCGGACACGCCCCGTTGGTACGTTCTCAAGGGGCGCGACGAACGGGCCGTCGAGGTCATGGCGAGGACCGATCCCGAAGCCGACGCGGAGGCCGAAGTCGCCGCGGTGCGCGCCGCGTTGACCGAGGAGAGCGGCGGCTCGGCGCGTGCGCTGCTGCGCAAGCCGTACCTCCGCGCCGCGCTCTTCGTCGTCGGCCTCGGCTTCTTCTGCCAGATCACCGGCATCAACGCCGTGACGTACTACAGCCCGCAGATCTTCGAGCGGATGGGCTTCACCGGCAACGGGCAGAACTTCCTGCTGCCGTCCTTCGTCGAGCTCGCCTCCCTGGTGGCCACGGTGCTGGCGATCCTCATCATCGACCGCCTGGGGCGCCGGATGGTGCTGCTCACCGGGATCGGCACGATGGTGGTGATGCTCGCGGTCCTGACCCTCGTCTTCAGCGCCGGCGAGCTCCATGGCACCACCACCTGGGTGGGCTTCGTCGCGATCCTGCTCTTCACCGCTGCCTTCAACTTCGGCTTCGGATCGCTGATCTGGGTCTACGCGAGCGAGGCGTTCCCCGCCCAGCTGCGCTCCATGGGGGCGTCGGCGATGCTCACCGCCGACCTGGTCGCCAACCTCCTGATCGCCCAGTTCTTCCCGTCGTTGATGACGAAGCTGGGCCCCGCCGCGACCTTCGCGGGCCTGGGCGTGCTCGCCCTCGGGGCCCTGGCGTTCGCCGCGTTCACCGCGCCCGAGACCAAGGGCCGCCAACTGGAGGAGATCCAGGGCTACTGGCGCAACGGCGGCCGCTGGCCCACCGCGTCCGCCGCCGGTACGGCCGACCCCGGTCCGCTGGGCAATTCGGCCGCCTCCCCGGCCGCGCCGTCATAGCGCGCGCCGCCAGGAGCCGCGGCGCGCCGCGCGCCCCGTAGGCAGCACGCGGCCCGGCCCGCCGGACGGTTCCGGCGGGCCGGGCCGAGGCGTGGACGGGGGCGTCAGGACGGGAGCTGCTCCCGGTATTCCGCCAGGGCCGGTGAGGTCTTGGTCGCCACGAACTCGGTGATTCGGTACGTGCAGACGCCGGCGCGCACGAACGGGTCCTCGGCCGTGAGCTTCTCCACGGTCGCCCGGTCGGAGCCGGCGGCGATGATCACGCCGCCGTCCCGGGGGTTCTTCCGCCCGGACGCGATGAAGTGGCCGGCGTCATAGCCCCGTTCCAGCCAGGCCACATGGTCCTGAAGGGCGGCGTCGACGCGGTCGAGGGGCGCGGTGTAGGTCAGTTCCAGCACGAACATGACAGCAAATATAGAGCGCCGACCGCGGGCCGCCCGCGGCTCCCCCGTACGGCCGACGGTTCGGTAGCGTGGCCAGCACCATGGACACTTCCGCAAGCATCTCCCGCGCCGACGAACTGCGGCACTGGCCGGTGGACGAAGCCTCGGCCCGCGCGGTCCAGGACCGGCTGCGCGCCCGCGTACGGCTCGACGAGGCCGGCCCCGAGCCGGGCTTCGAAGGCACCGTGGTCGGCGTCGACGTCGCCTACGACGACGAACGGGACGTGGTCGCCGCGGCCGCCGTCGCCCTCGACGCCCGCACCCTCGCGGTCGTCGACGAGGCCACCGCCGTCGGCCCGGTCGCCTTCCCGTACGTCCCCGGGCTGCTGGCCTTCCGGGAGATCCCGACGGTACTCGACGCGCTGGACCGGCTCGCCCGTACACCCGGCCTGGTGGTCTGCGACGGCTACGGGCTGGCCCATCCGCGGCGCTTCGGACTCGCCAGCCACCTGGGGGTGTTGACGGGACTGCCCACCATCGGGGTCGCCAAGAACCCCTTCGCCTTTCGGTACGAGGCGCCGGGCCCGGAGCGCGGCGCCACCTCCCCGCTGCTGGACGACCGGGCGGCGGGTGGAGTGCCCGAAGAGGTGGGACGTGCCCTGCGCACCCAGAAGGGCGTCAAGCCGGTGTTCGTCTCCGTCGGTCACCGGGTGGACCTCGACCGGGCGTGCGCGCACACGCTCCACCTGGCCACGGCCTACCGCCTACCGGAGACCACCCGGGCCGCCGACTCCCTGTGCCGTCAGGCGCTGGCCGGCGCCTGACGGCCGGTCCGGCTACCCGCGGACGACCCGGAACATGATCTGGGCATCCTGGAGCCGCCGGGTGAGCGCGTCCCCCATGGCCACCGCCGTCGTCACCTGGCCCGCGGTGTCCGGGAGTTCGTCGAAGGCCAGGCTGAGCGCCCCCTCGGCGAGCATCTTCGCGGTCTCGTCGTAACCGGGGTCGCCGCCCGCGACCTCGGTGATCAGGCGGGCTCCGCCGCCCGAGGCCACGAACCGCACCGCGAACCAACTGCGCGCCCGTCGCTCCGGGCCCGGCCCCTCGCCCGGTTGCAGCCGCCCGGACAACCACCGGCGGGCGGGCGGTACTTGGGCGAGCGCGGAGAGCGCCCCCGCGCCCACCACCCCGGCCACCGCCGTCGGCAGTCTGCGCACGCCCGCGTAGTGCCGGTACCGGAAGTCCGGGCCGTAGTCGTCGAGGGCGGCCGCCGAGCGGGCCACCACCCGCGGGTCCAGGGTGGGCAGCGGGACGCCCCAGGTGCGGGTCTCGCGGCTCCGTACGGGTGGCCCGAAGGGGGCGCGCACGCTCCGTCCGGCGGGCGGCGCCTCGGACCGTCGGCGGGCCCGGGCGACCCGCGCCATCGCGGCCGGCCGCCCGACCGCGGTCAACGCGGAGGCCAGAGTGCCGCCGGAGAACGTCGCGTTGGTCCGCACAAAGCCGTCGATGCGCAGCCGGACGCCCTTGGGGAGCAGCCCGACCGTGTAGTGCACGCCCAGGTCGTAGGGGACGGAGTCGAAGCCGCAGGCGTGCACGAGCCGCGCCCCGGACGCGCGGGCGGCGGCGTCGTGGCGCAGATACATCCGGTCGACGAACTCCGGCTCGCCGGTGAGGTCCAGGTAGTCGGTGCCGGCCTCGGCGCACGCCGCGACGAGCGGTTCGCCGTGCAGCAGGTAGGGCCCCACGGTGGTGGCCAGGACGCGGGTGCCGGCGGCGAGGGTGCGCAGCGAATCCGGGTCGGCGCTGTCGGCCCGGAGCAGCGGCAGGTCCGCGCAGGCCGGGTTGAGGGCCGCCAACTGGTCGCGCAGCCGCTCCAGTTTGGCGGTGCTGCGGCCGGCGAGTGCCCAGCGGCAGTCCGCGGGGGCGTGCCGGGCCAGGTAGGCGGCGGTGAGTGCGCCGGCGAACCCGGTCGCTCCGTACAGGACGACGTCGTGGTCCCGTCCCGAGGTGTCGTGCCGTGGCATCTGGGTCCTCTCTGGTCCGAGGTCCGGACCCTAGGCAGGCCGTTGGCGGAACGTCAACGACGGGAGGGGAGGGGACGGTTGGCGGGGTAACCGGGGAGGGGCTGTGTGCGGTCTTGACGCGGAGAGGGTGCGGGGTCAGATTCAAGCGGTGAGATGGGACGTCCGACGTCCGGTTTGGGTGGGATCGCGCTGGGTGCGTAACGACTGCGAGCCGGGCGGCTCTTGGAGGAGGCCCGATCCTGCGATGCCGCGCCCCGTGGGCACCCCCGATCGGGCCCGCCGCCGCGCCTGGTGGCACGAGGTCGCCCCGCGCCAGTGGAAGGCGCTGGCCGCCGCCTGGATCGGCTACCTCCTGGACGGCTTCGACTTCGTGCTGATCACCCTGGTGCTGACCGAGATCGCCCACGATTTCCGCCTGGACACCGCCACCGCCGCCTCACTGGTCTCCGCGGCCTTCGTCACCCGTTGGCTGGGCGGTGCGCTCCTGGGGGCGCTGGGCGACCGCCGTGGGCGAAAAGCGGCCATGGTGGCCAGCATCCTGTTCTACTCGCTGGGCACCTTCGCCTGCGGGTTCGCCTGGGACTACGCCAGCCTGTTCGCCGCCCGGTTGGTGATCGGGCTGGGCATGGCGGGGGAGTACAGCACCAGCGTGACGTACGTCCTGGAGAGCTGGCCCGCACGGCTGCGCAACCGGGCTTCCGGATTCCTCATCTCCGGCTATGCGGGCGGCACGGTGCTGGCCGGCCAGCTCTACGCCTGGGTGGTGCCCGTCGGGGGCTGGCGCTGGATGTTCTGGATCGGGGTGCTGCCTGTTCTGGTCGCCCTGTGGATGCGCAGAGCGCTGCCGGAGTCCGCGGAGTGGCAAGACGGGGCCGCCGGTGCCGCGCACCGCCCCGGGGAAAAGCAACCGGAACGCCCGCATCCGTTCTGGTCGCTGTTCGTCCGCGGGCCCCGTCGACGGGTCAACTCCGTGCTGGCGGCGGTCGCCTGTGCCGCGCTGTGCTGCGTCTTCACGCCGCTGGGCGCGGGGTTCGTGCCCTGGTCGGCCACGGCCGCCGCGCTGTGTCTGCTCGCCTTCGCCGTACAACTGGGCGGACGCCGGGGCTGGTTGCGGTACGTCTCCCTGATGGTGACGGTCTTCTGCGCGTTCCTCTATAGCTGGCCGGTGCAGTCCCTGTTGCCCACGTACCTCAAGTCGGACCTGGGGTACACCCCGGCGCAGGTCGGCGAGGTGATGTTCTTCGCGGGCTTCGGCGCGATGGCCGGCTGCTGGCTGGCCGGGTTCGCCGGCGATCTGCTGGGGACCCGACGCGCCTACGCCTGGACCCTGTTGGCGTCGTTGGCGTTCGTGTTCCCGGTGTTTGCGGTGCGCGGGAGCCTGGTGGGGCTGGGGGTGCTGATCTTCGTGCTGTTGGCGCTGGGGCAGGGGATCTCCGGGATCCTGCCGAAGTACATCGCGGGCCACTTCCCGACCGAGACCCGCGCCGCCTCGCTCGGCTTCGTCTACAACGTGGGGGCGTTGGGCGGGGCGGTGGCGCCGGTCCTGGGGGCGCAGCTCGCCCGCGGCATGCCCCTGGGGCGGGCCCTGGCGGTGCTCACCTTCGGGCTGACGCTCCTGGTCGTCGTCCTGGTGGGCGGCGATGTCCCGCGACGGCTCGGGCGGTTGGTGGACCGTCAGGCGATCGATGACCACCTCGTGCCGGGGCGCGAACCGGGGCCGGGGCGGGGCGGAGCGCGCGGGGCGCGTGCGGAGGGCGCAGCGGGCGGGGAGGAGTCGGCGGGTGCGCCGTAGTGGGGGAGGGGCCCGCTTGCGGGCCCCGGGGCGGCTCCGGAGTGCGCGACGGGGCCGGCGCTCACTCCGTGCTGTCGTCGTGCCGCCCCAGCGCCACCCCGCGGACGCCGTCGAGTTCGGTCAGCGCCTCGACCAAGGGGTGCGCGGAACCGCTGCCTTCCAGCCGGAGCAGCACCTCGGCCGCCGTGGAGACGTCCGCCGGGGCGGTCTCCACCTGGACGTCGGTCACCCGGAACCCGCTGCCGGTGCACATCTCCAACATCCGCCCCAACAGCCCCTGTTGTGTCTGGTAGGTCAGGCGCAGCTCTATCCGGTCGAGCGCCGTGCCCGAGGTGATCCGCTCCGACACCTTGGAGAAGCCGCGCACGATGAGGAAGTGCACCGCCGTCGCGCCGATCGCGAGCAGCGGCAACCCGCCGCCGCACGCCATCCCGATGGCGCAGGTCAGCCAGATGGTCGCGGCCGTGGTCAGCCCCCGTACCGCGTCCTTGCGCACGAAGATCAGGCCGCCGCCGATGAAACCGATGCCGGAGACGACCTGCGCGGCGACCCGGGACGGGTCCAACGCCACGCCCTCGATGCCGAGCATGGAGCCGAAGCCGTGGATGGACACTTCCATGAACAGCGCGCTGCCCACGCCGACGAGGGTGTGGGTGCGCAACCCGGCGCTTTTCTGTCGGGCCTCGCGCTCCAACCCGATCAGCGAGGACAACAGCAGGGCGATGGCCAGCTCCGCGAACTGGCGCAGTCCCTGCCCGGCGTGGACGTCGAACAGTGCGGAAGAGAGCTGTGACATGACGGCATTGTCCCTCCACCGGCCCGGCGTTCGGGGCGCCGCGGGCCGTTGTCAGTGGTCGCGGTTAGCGTTGTTGGCGAGGGGACGCGCGGGCGCATGCGCGGCTCGCTGAGGGGCACCGCGCCGGTGCCGGGACGGGGGAGCGGAGATGGAGGACGGCATGACGAGGACGGTGCGGCCGAGGGCGATGGCGGCGCGGGCAGCGGCGGTGCCCGGTCGTCTGATAGCCCTCGCGCGGCTCATCGACCGGCTCGGCGGGGGATAGCGGCGCGGCGACAGCGGCGCGCGAAGGCCCGTGGCGGAGATGGCGGTTGAGCATCGACGCGACGGGTCTTTTGACGTTGACGGCCACTTGGCACGAGGGGGCTTGTGGAAAGTGGAACGCGTTCTTAACATCGCGGGTGTTACATCAGAAGTGTCACAGTGCGGAAGGCATGGGGCGCGATGACGGAGTCAGGCAACGGCCCGCTGAGCGGCGTGCGGGTGGTGGAGCTCGCCGGCATCGGCCCCGGCCCGTTCGCGGCCATGCTCTTGGCCGACCTGGGCGCCGACGTCGTCCGGGTGGACCGGCCCAAAGGCGCCGGGTTGGGCATCGATCCGGCGTCCGACCTCACCAACCGCAACAAGCGCTCGGTGCTGGTGGACCTCAAACAGCCGGCCGGGGTCGCCCGGGTCCTCGATCTGGTCGCGCGCGCCGACGTTCTGATCGAGGGGTACCGCCCGGGCGTGGCCGAGCGGTTGGGCGTCGGGCCCGAGCCCTGTCTGGCCCGCAACCCCCGCCTGGTCTACGGCCGGATGACCGGCTGGGGTCAACAGGGCCCGCTCGCCGGCACCGCCGGGCACGACATCGGGTACATCGCCATCACCGGCGCCCTCGGCATGATCGGCCCGCCTGACGGCCCGCCCGCCATCCCCGCCAATCTGCTCGGCGATTACGCCGGCGGCTCGCTCTACCTCGTCATCGGGATCCTCGCCGCGCTCCAACACGCCCGCGCCGAGGGCGGCGCGGGCCAGGTCGTGGACGCCGCCATCGTCGACGGCACGGCCCATCTGACGGCGATGATCCACGGCATGTTGGCGGCCGGCGGCTGGCAGGACCGGCGCGGCGCCAATCTGCTGGACGGTGGCGCGCCGTTCTACGGCGCGTACGAGACCGCGGACGGCGGCTATATGGCCGTCGGCGCGCTGGAGCCGCAGTTCTACGCCGAGTTCGTCCGCCTGCTCGGCATCGAGGACGAGGCCCCGGGGCGGGACGACCTCGCCGCCTGGGGCGCGTTGCGCACCGCCATCGCCGACCGCTTCCGGACCCGCACGCGGGACGAATGGACCGCCGTCTTCCAGGAGTCCGACGCCTGTGTGGCCCCGGTGCTCTCGCTGCGCGAGGCCCCCGGGCACCCGCACCTCGCCGCCCGCGGCACCTTCACCGAGCACGCCGGCCTCACCCAACCCGCCCCCGCGCCCCGCTTCTCCGCCACCCCCGGGACGCTCCGCAGACCTCCCGCCCGCCCCGGCGCGGACACCGAGGAGGTCGCCCGCGACTGGCGCGTCCCCAGCCTCACGGCCCCGGACGCCGGCCCGCGCGACACCGAGCGGAAGGAGGCGGCCCACTGATGGCACCGTCCACCGACCTCCGGCACCCGGCCGGCCCGCGCCGCGCGGGCGACGCGGGCTTGGCCCCTGCCGAGCGGGCCCGCCTCGCCGTGCAAGTCGGCCGGGCTGGCGCTGAGTTGGGAGCCGTCTGCGGGGTGCGCCTTCGAGGCCGTACGGTCGTGCCGCCGCCGGCGTCGACGTCGCGCGGCGAACGGCCACCACGGCGTCACGGACATGCCGCCGCCCTCGCCGCCGCGCCCGGCGAAGGGCGGAGGCTTCGGGAGCGTCGTCTCGCCGGCCGGTGGCGGGCAGCCGAGGCCGCGGCGGCGGTGGCGGGCGGCGACGGAGCGGCGGTGTCGCCGTGCAGGCCCGAGGGGCATCCCCGGGGGCGCAGCGGGGCGAGCGTTCTCCCGGCCGCAGGTCCCCAACTACCGCTGGAGGACGCCCCCGTACCCGTTCCCGTACCCGACCCAGCTCCCGAGGGGAGAGCGTCTGCGCACCGCGAGCAGCCCGCCACGACGAGGCCCAACGCCCGACCCAACCGGCCCATGAGCCCCCGATGCCCCCGACCCCGTTCCATAGGCCCAGGCATAGGCCCCGGCCCAGCCCCCGGCACCGCGAAGAGCATCGGGAGCGCCAACTACCGTCCCTGAAGGACCGATCGAGGAGCGTTCGCCGGTCCGACCGGGGAGCACTCCCCGCCGGACAAGGAAGCGCTCGTCGGGGCCCCGGGCCCCGGGCGGGCAGTGAGCACCGCCGTCCACCCACGACCATCCCCGAAGGGACAGCAGAGTGAAGCGCCAGATCTTCACCGAGGACCACGACGCCTTCCGCGAGACGGTGCGCACCTTCCTCGCCAAGGAGGTGACGCCCCACTACGAGCAGTGGGAGAAGGACGGCATCGTCAGCCGGGACGCCTGGCGGGCGGCCGGTCGGCAGGGGCTGTTGGGCCTGGCGGTGCCCGAGGAGTACGGCGGCGGGGGCGCCACCGACTTCCGCTACAGCGCCGTCCTGGCCGAGGAGTTCACCCGCGCCGGCACCCCGGGGTTCGCCATCGGGCTGCACAACGACATCATCGGCCCCTATCTGACCTCGCTCGCCACCGACGAGCAGAAGCGCCGCTGGCTGCCCGGGTTTTGCAGCGGCGAGATCATCACCGCCATCGCGATGACCGAGCCCGGCGCCGGCTCCGACCTCCAGGGCATCCGCACCTCCGCCGAGGACCGCGGCGACCACTGGATCCTCAACGGCTCCAAGACCTTCATCTCCAACGGGATCCTCGCCGACCTCGTCATCGTCGTCGCCAAGACCACCCCCGAGGGCGGCGCGCACGGCCTGAGCCTGTTGGTCGTCGAGCGCGGCGCGGCCGGCTTCGAGCGCGGTCGCAACCTCGACAAGATCGGCCAGAAGTCCCAGGACACCGCCGAGTTGTTCTTCAACGACGTGCGGGTGCCCAAGGAGAACCTCCTCGGCGAGCTCAACGGCGCGTTCGTGCACCTGATGACCAACCTCGCCCAGGAACGGATGGCGATCGCGATCGCCGGGATCGCCGCCGCCGAGCACCTGCTGGAGATCACCACCGGCTACGTCAAGGAGCGCGAGGCGTTCGGCCGGCCGCTGGCCAAGCTGCAACACATCCGGTTCGAGATAGCCGAGATGGCCACCGAGTGCGCGGTCACCCGCACCTTCCTCGACCGTTGCATCGCCGACCACTCCGAGGGCACCCTCGACGCGGTGCACGCCTCGATGGCCAAGTGGTGGGCCACCGAGTTGCAGAAGCGGGTGGCCGACCGGTGCCTCCAACTCCACGGCGGGTACGGCTACATGACCGAATACCCCGTCGCCCGGGCCTTCACCGACGGCCGCATCCAGACCATCTACGGAGGGACGACCGAGATCATGAAGGAGATCATCGGCCGCTCCCTGCTCGGCTAACCCTCCCGATCGTGCCTTCCCGGTCCCAGACGTCGGCGGCTGATGCCGCGGGCCCTTGGACCCCGGCCGATAGAAAGGCTTTTCAGTGAGCACCGAAGCGTATGTGTACGACGCGATCCGCACCCCCCGCGGCCGCGGCAAGGCCAACGGCGCGCTGCACGGCACCAAGCCGATCGACCTCGTCGTCGGCCTGATCCACGAGGTGCGGCGGCGCTTCCCCGACCTGGACCCGGCCGCGATCGACGACATCGTGCTGGGCGTCGTCGGCCCGGTCGGCGACCAGGGCTCCGACATCGCCCGGATCGCCGCGATCGCCGCCGGGCTGCCCGACACCGTCGCCGGCGTCCAGGAGAACCGCTTCTGTGCCTCCGGCCTCGAAGCCGTCAACATGGCCGCCGCAAAGGTCCGTTCCGGCTGGGAGGACCTCGTCCTGGCCGGCGGCGTGGAGTCGATGTCCCGGGTCCCGATGGCGTCCGACGGCGGCGCCTGGTTCGCCGACCCGATGACCAACTTCGACACCGGCTTCGTCCCGCAGGGCATCAGCGCCGACCTCATCGCCACCATCGAGGGCTACTCCCGCCGCGACGTCGACGAGTACGCCGCGCTCTCCCAGGAGCGCGCCGCCGCGGCCTGGAAGGACGCCCGCTTCGAGCGTTCCGTCGTCCCCGTGCGGGACCGCAACGGCCTGGTCGTCCTCGACCAGGACGAGCACCTGCGCCCCGGCACCACCGCCGACTCCCTGGCGGGCCTGAAGCCGTCCTTCGCCGCCATCGGCGAGGCCGGCGGCTTCGACGCGGTCGCGCTCCAGAAGTACCACTGGGTCGAGAAGATCGACCACGTCCACCACGCCGGCAACTCCTCCGGCATCGTGGACGGCGCGGCGCTGGTCGCCATCGGCTCCAAGGAGGTCGGCGAGCGCTACGACCTGACCCCGCGGGCCCGGATCATCTCCGCCGCGGTCTCCGGATCCGAGCCGACGATCATGCTCACCGGCCCCGCGCCGGCCAGCCGCAAGGCGCTGGCCAAGGCCGGCCTGACCATCGACGACATCGACCTGGTCGAGATCAACGAGGCGTTCGCCGCGGTCGTGCTGCGCTTCGTCAAGGACATGGGCCTCAGCCTGGACAAGGTCAATGTCAACGGCGGCGCCATCGCCCTGGGCCACCCCCTCGGCGCCACCGGCGCGATGATCCTGGGCACCCTCGTCGACGAACTGGAGCGGCAGGACAAGCGCTACGGCCTGGCCACCCTCTGCGTCGGCGGCGGCATGGGCGTCGCCACCGTCATCGAGCGCCTCTGACCCTCGTCCCATCCCACAACGGAGTACGCAAGCCATGAGTGAATCCACCACCATCCGCTGGGAACAGGACGAGACCGGCGTCGTCACCCTCGTCCTGGACGACCCCGACCAGTCCGCCAACACCATGAACGACGCCTTCAAGTCCTCCCTGAAGGCGGTCGCCGACCGGCTGGAGGCCGAGCGGGACGGCATCCGCGGCATCATCTTCACCTCCGCCAAGAAGACCTTCTTCGCCGGCGGCGACCTGCACGACCTGATCGCCGTCACCCCCGCCCACGCCCAGCAGGCGTTCGAGGCGGGCAACGGCATCAAGCGCGACCTGCGCCGGATCGAGACGCTCGGCAAGCCCGTCGTCGCCGCGATCAACGGCGCGGCGCTGGGCGGCGGTTACGAGATCGCCCTCGCCTGTCACCACCGCATCGCCCTGGACACCCCCGGCACCAAGATCGGCCTGCCCGAGGTCACCCTCGGCCTGCTGCCCGCCGCCGGCGGCGTCGCCCGCACCGTCCGGCTGCTGGGCATCACCGACGCGCTGCTGAAGGTCCTCCTCCAGGGCACGCAGTACAACGCCACCCGGGCCAAGGACAACGGGCTGATCCACGAGGTGGCCCAGAGCGCCGACGAACTGCTCGCCAAGGCGCGGGAGTTCATCGAAGCCCACCCCGAGTCCCAGCAGCCCTGGGACGTCAAGGGCTACAAGATCCCCGGCGGCACCCCGGCCCACCCCAAGTTCGCCGCCAACCTCCCGGCGTTCCCCGCCAACCTCAAGAAGCAGCTGGCCGGCGCGCCCTACCCGGCGCCGCGGAACATCCTCGCCGCGGCCGTCGAGGGCTCCCAGGTCGACTTCGAGACCGCGCAGACCATCGAGGCGCGCTACTTCGTCGAGCTGGTCACCGGCCAGATCTCCAAGAACATGATTCAGGCGTTCTTCTTCGACCTTCAGGCCGTCAACGCCGGGCGGAGCCGTCCCAAGGGCATCGAGCCGCGCACGGTCCGGAAGGTCGGCGTCCTGGGCGCCGGCATGATGGGTGCCGGCATCGCCTACGCCTGCGCCAAGGCCGGCATCGAGGTCGTCCTCAAGGACGTCACGCTGGAGGCGGCCCAGAAGGGCAAGGGGTACTCCGAGGGGCTGCTCGCCAAGGCGCTGGCCAAGGGGCGCACCACCGAGCAGAAGCGGGACGAGCTGCTGGCGCGGATCACCCCCACCGCCGAGCCGACCGACCTCGCCGGCTGCGACGCGGTCATCGAGGCGGTCTTCGAGGACGTCGCCCTCAAGCACAAGGTGTTCAAGGAGATCCAGCACATCGTCGCCCCCGACGCGCTGCTGTGCTCCAACACCTCCACCCTGCCGATCACGACACTCGCCGAGGGCGTCGAGCGGGACGCGGACTTCATCGGCCTGCACTTCTTCTCGCCGGTCGACAAGATGCCGCTGGTGGAGATCATCAAGGGCGAGCGGACCGGCGACGAGGCGCTGGCCCGCGCCTTCGACCTGGTGCGCCAGATCCGCAAGACGCCCATCGTCGTCAACGACTCGCGCGGCTTCTTCACCTCCCGCGTCATCGGCCAGTTCATCAACGAGGGCGTGGCGATGATCGGCGAGGGCCTCGACCCGGCCTCCGTCGAGCAGGCCGCGGCCCAGGCCGGCTACCCGGCCAAGGTGCTGTCCCTGATGGACGAGTTGACCCTCACCCTCCCGCGGAAGATCCGCAACGAGACCCGGCGCGCCGTCGAGGAGGCCGGCGGCACCTGGGAGCCGCATCCGGCCGATGCCGTCATCGACCGCATGGTCGACGAGTTCGGCCGTCCCGGGCGCAGCGGCGGCGGGGGCTTCTACGAGTACGGCGAGGACGGCAAGCGGATCGGCCTGTGGCCGGGGCTGCGGGAGCACTTCCAACGGGCGGACGCCGCCGTCCCGTTCGCGGACATGCAGGAGCGGATGCTGTTCTCCGAGGCGCTGGACACCGTCCGCTGCCTGGAGGAGGGCGTGCTGACCTCCGTCGCCGACGCCAACATCGGCTCCATTCTGGGCATCGGCTTCCCGGGCTGGACCGGTGGCGTGCTCCAGTACATCAACGGCTATCAAGGAGCGTCGTCAGGGCGGGAGGAGCTCGTCGGTCTGCCCGGGTTCGTGGCTCGCGCCCGGGAGCTCCAGGCCGCCTACGGTGACCGGTTCGCGCCGCCCGCGCTGCTGGTCGAAAAGGCCGAGCGGGGCGAGAAGTTCACCGACTGAGCCGGGTGTGAGGGCCTCTCCGATGGGTCGCGGCCGCGGCCAAGACCCATCGGACCGGGGCCCTAGGGGGCGGGCTCGGTGGTCCGCCCCCCCTCAGCCCTCGCGCCGGCCGTCGTCCGCGTCCCGGTCCTCCCGGCCGTCGCGCTCGGCCGTGCCGAGCCACTCCCGCAGCTCTTCCTTCATCGACCGTTGGAAGGCGGTGACCAGTGCCTGCACCACCATCGGCTGCATGTGCGCCGAGAGCGACTTCACCCGCGCCACCTCCGCCGCATCCGGCCCGCCGTCCCGGTACGGCTCCCATACCTCGTCCTTGAAGAGCCGGCTGAGCTCGCGGGCCGCCGAGCGGGTGTGCTCGATGACGACGGTGCGCGCCGCCAGGATCGTCTCCAGCGCGATCGGCACGTCGAGCAGCCGCGCCCCCAGGTGCAACAGCCCCGGATCAACCCGGAAGACCCGGGGGTCCTCGGTCCGCACCAGGACGTTCATCGCCGCCAGCCGGTCGAGGTCCTCCTCGGTCAGCTCCCGGCCGACCCGCCGCTCCAGTTGGTCCCGGGTCGCGTCCTCCGCCTGGTCCGGCAGCCAACTGGCCACCAGGGCCCGGTGGATGGCCAGGTCCTGGGCGCTCAGATCGGGCGGCAGCTGCGCCAGGTAGCGTTCGATGGCGGACAGGGTCAGGCCCTGGTGCTGGAGCTCCTCGATCAGCGCGAGCCGCGAGAGGTGGTCCGGTCCGTAGCGGCCGACCCGGCGCGGGCCGATCTCGGGGGGCGGCAGCAGTCCGCGGGTGCTGTAGAAGCGGATGGTGCGGACCGTGACGCCGGCACGGGCGGCGAGTTCGTCGACGGTCAGGTCGGGCGCGGACTCCATCATGTTCAACAGTATTGCTGTCTCACCAGACTTGTGAAACCTTCGCACCGCTCCCTCGCACCGCTCCCTCGCACAGCCGGGCTCCCGCCGGGCGGGGCCCGGGCCCTCGTACGGTCCGCAGCGCACGTCCCACCCTCTCGGGAGGCCGCCATGACCACGCTCCTGCGCATGCCCGGTGATCCGGGCGAACTGACGCTGCCCGCCCTGCTGTTGCGCAACGCCGAGGACCACGGGGCGCGCCCGGCCCTGTCGTGGCGCGCCCCGGACGCCGATGGTTGGCAGACGCTGAGCTGGGCGGCGGCCCGCCGGCGGATCGGTGAACTGGCCGCCGGCTTCCGGGTGCTCGGCGTCCGGCGCGGGGAGATCGTCCTGCTGATGATGGGCAACCGTCCCGAGCACTGGCTCAGCGATCTCGCCCTGGTGCACCTGGGGGCGGTACCGGTCACCGTCTACGGCACCGCCGCGCCGGGCCAGATCGCCCATATCGCCCGGCACAGCCGGGCCCGGCTGGCGGTGGTGGAGGGGCCCAGGGAGCGGGCGTGCTGGACGCCGCTGCTCGACGATGCGGCGGCCCGGTTGGCACGGTTGGTGACCGTCGAACCGGGGGACGGGGCGCGCCCCGGAAGGGCGGCGGACGACCGGCACGAGAGCTTCGCCGCGCTACGGTCCCGGGGCGCCGCGGCGTACGACACGGGGGAGTTCGAGGCCGAGTGGCGCCGAGGTGGGGCGCAGGACCCACTGACCGTCGTCTACACCTCGGGGACGACCGGCGACCCCAAGGGCGTGGTGATCAACCACCGCCAGGTGGTGCTGAACGCGGTGGCGCTGGACGCCGTCGTGGAGCTCCCGGACCACGTCGAGCACCTCTGCTACCTGCCCTTCGCGCACATCGCCGAGCGGATGTTGGGCCTCTACCTGCCGGTTTTCCGGGCCTCGCACGTCCACCTCTGCGCGGATCCGGCGCAGGTCGCGGCGATGGCCAGGGAGCTGCGGCCGGCGCAGTTCTTCGGGGTGCCGCGGGTGTGGGAGAAGCTGACCGCCGCGGTCCGCGCCGTGCTGGACCAGCTGCCCGAGGAGCGTCGGCGGGCGGTGGCCGCGGCGACGGAGACCGCCCGTGCGCACGTCGCCTGCCGGGAGCGCGGGGAGCGACCGCCCGCCGGGCTGGCGGCGGCGTATGCGACGGCGAGGGCGGAGGTGCTGGATCCGTTGTTGGCGGCGGCCGGCTTCGACCGGCTGGTGTGGACGGCGAGCGCCTCGGCGCCGATGCCCCAGGAGGTGGTGCGGTTCTGGGCCGGCTTCGGCATCGTGATCATGGACGCGTGGGGGCTGACCGAGACGGTCGGGGTGGCCACCACCAACTCCCCGGGCGCGTTCCGCCTGGGCTCGGTCGGCCGGCCGCTCGACGGGCTGGCGGTGCGCACGGCCGCGGACGGGGAGGTCGAGGTGCGCGGCCGGACAGTGTGCGCGGGGTATCTGCGGGCGGACGGGACGGTGGAGCCGGTCACCGGGGCGGACGGCTGGTTCCGCACCGGCGACATCGGGCGGATCGACGCGGACGGCTTCCTCTGGCTGACCGACCGCAAGAAGGAAATGATCGTGACCTCGACCGGCAAGAACGTCTCGCCGGCGCTGGTGGAGAACGCCCTCAAGGAACACCCGCTCATCGGGCAGGCGCTGGTGCACGGCGACGGCCGGTCGTATCTGGTGGCGCTGCTGGTGCTGGACCCGGAGTTGGCCCCGGCCTGGGCGGCCCGGCACGGAGTGACGGGCGGCTTGGCGGAGTTGGCCCGGAATGCGGTGGTCCGGGCCGAGATCGAGCGAGGTGTAACGGCGGCCAACGCCCGGCTGAACCGCACGGAACAGGTCAAGCGATTTTCGTTGCTGGGCGAGGAATGGGGGCCGGAGAGTGGCGAACTAACGCCGTCGCTGAAGCTCCGCCGGCATGTCATTCGCCACAAATACGGGCAAATCCTAGAGCGAATGTACGCCATGTGATGTCGCACACAGACGGGGGGCCGCTCTTCGGGGAAGGTGTGCCGACTGGCCGTTCGCGCGACCCGCGGTGCCAGTCGTGGTCGAGCTCTCCGAAAGCGAGATGAACCAGTAGTGAGCACAGAAACCGTCGTGGATGAATCCGAGCGGTCATCGGACGGGGGGAGCGGGATCCGGCAGGACGCGGGGGACGCCGGCTATAGCAAGGGCCTCAAGAGCCGGCACATCAACATGATCGCGATCGGCGGCGCGATCGGCACCGGCCTCTTCCTGGGCGCCGGTGGCCGACTGCACTCCGCCGGTCCCGCGCTGGCCATCGCCTACGCGGTCTGCGGCCTCTTCGCCTTCTTCGTCGTCCGGGCCCTCGGCGAACTGGTGGTGCACCGCCCGTCGTCCGGCTCGTTCGTCTCCTACGCCCGGGAGTTCCTGGGCGAGAAGGGCGCCTACGTCGCGGGGTGGATGTACGTCGTCAACTGGTCGACCACCGGTATCGCCGACATCACCGCGATCGCCCTCTACACCCATTACTGGTCCATGTTCACCAGCATCCCGCAGTGGGTGATGGCGCTGATCGCGCTGGCGGTGGTGCTCACGGTCAACCTGATCTCGGTGAAGATCTTCGGTGAGCTGGAGTTCTGGTTCGCCATCATCAAGGTCGCGGCGCTGGTCGCCTTCATGTTCATCGGGATCTTCCTGCTGGCCACCCAGCACCCGGTCGACGGGCACACCCCGGGCCTGCATCTGATCACCGACCACGGCGGGCTCTTCCCGACCGGTCTGCTGCCCGTGGTGGTCGTGCTCCAGGGCGTGGTCTTCGCCTACTCCGCGGTCGAACTGGTCGGCGTCACCGCCGGCGAGACCAGCGAGCCGCAGAAGGTCGTGCCCAAGGCCGTGAACTCGATCATGTGGCGGGTGGGCATCTTCTACGTCGGCTCGGTGCTTCTGCTGGCGATGCTGCTGCCATGGAACGTCTTCAGCGCCAACGAGAGTCCGTTCGTCACCGTGCTGTCCCACGTCGGCATCCCGCACGCGGGCGATGTGATGAACCTCGTCGTGCTCACCGCGGCGATGTCCAGCCTCAACTCCGGCCTCTACTCCACCGGTCGCATCCTGCGCTCGATGTCCATGGCCGGCTCCGCGCCGAAGTTCGCCGCCCGGATGAATCGCAGCCAGGTGCCTTACGGCGGCATCATGCTCACCTCCACGGTGTGCGTGCTCGGCGTCGGGCTCAACTACTGGTTGCCGGGCAAGGCGTTCGAGATCGTGATCAACATCGCGGCGCTGGGCATCATCAGCACCTGGTGCACGATCATGATCTGTCACATGGTGTTCGTCCGTCGAGCCAAGGCGGGCCTCCTGGAGCGCCCACGCTTCCGCCTGCCGGGCACGCCCCTCACGGACATCGCCACCATCGCCTTCCTGCTCGGGGTGGTCGTGCTGATGTGGTTCGACAAGGGCGTCGGTCGGCAGACCGTGTTGATGATCCCGGTCCTCGGTGCGGCGCTGGTCGTCGGCTGGTTCGCGGTCCGCGGCCGGGTGCGCCGGATCGCGGAGGGACGCGAACTCGCCGAATAAGGCGCGCGCGGACGGACGTTCGCACCGACCGGGGCGGTCGCGGGGCCCGAGGGGCACCGCGGCCGCCCCGGCGCGTCCGGGCCGTTGTCAGTGGTCGCTCGTACCGTTGAGACATGGCTGAGAAAACGGGGATCGACGCCGCCATCACCTATGTCGACGGTGATGCCACCGCGCCGCAGGGCGCGGGCGTCAAGATGATCGTGCACGTCTGCAATGACCTCGGGGGCTGGGGCAGGGGCTTCGTCCGCGCCCTCTCCCGGCGCTGGCCCGAGCCGGAGCGGGCCTACCGCCGCTGGTATCGGGAGCGCGCGGGGAACGACTTCGGGCTGGGCGCCGTGCAATTCGTCCGGGTGGGCGAGGAGTTGTGGGTGGCCAACGTCATCGGGCAGCGCGGGACGGCCCGCCGGGCCCGCGGCGCCGATCGGCCCGGGGGCGCCCCCATCGGCGGGACGGGGCGCCGGTGCGGTACGAGGCGATAGCCGCCGGCCTCGGCCGAGTCGCGGAGCGGGCCGTCGAGTTGGGGGCCTCGGTCCATATGCCGCGGATCGGCTGCGGACTGGCCGGCGGGACGTGGTCGCGGATGGAGCCGCTGATATCCCGCCGGCTGGTCGAGCGCGGGGTGGCCGTGACGGTCTACGACGGCTGACGGTCCGGGCTGCCGCGCCGCGCGGTCCACGGGGGCCGCGGGGTCCACAGGTTCAGGGGCCATCGGGGCTACGGGACCGCGCGCCGGATCAGCCGGCGACGAGCGGGTAGTGGTCGGAGAGGTTGGTGTAGGTGTACTCCTTGCCCCAACTGGAGACGGTCCAGGGCGCCGACTGCTCCTTGACCACCGTGTTGCGCCAACCGGTCGGCCGGGCATGGCCGTTGCGGTACAGCACGTAGTCCAGGTCCTCGCGGGGGTCGTTCGGGTAGCGGTACGACGCGATCGAGTTCTCGTGGGTGTCGAAGGAGTACGGGTGGCCGGTGCGGCTGTCCGCGGGAGCCAGGTCGCCGTTGGCCAACAGGGCCTGGTACTCGGTGCCGTGGAAGTCGATGTTCATGTCGCCGGCGACCATCACCTCCTCGTTGGCCGGGATGTGCTGGGCGTCGAGGAAGGCGTCCATCTCCTTGAGCTGCTTGGCGCGGTCGGCGGCGGCCTCGCCGGCCTTGCAGCCCGAGTCGGTGGACTGGGTGTGCGTGCCGACCACGTGCACCTTGGCGCCGGCCACGTCCAACTCCGCGTAGACGAAGCCCTTGTTGGAGTAGGAGTCCGAGCCGCAGGAGTCCTTGTAGATGTACTGCTCCTTGCGCAGGATCGGCCACTTGCTGAGCAGCGTCACCCCGCCGTCCTCGGGCACGACGGACGAGTAGGCGCCCCCGGTGGCGTCCCAGCCGCTCCTGGTGCGGCCGACCACCGGGGTCTGGTGCGGATATGCGGCGGCCGCCCGGGACTTGAGGGCGTCGGAGGCGGAGTTGTCGAAGGCTTCCTGGAGCACGACGACGTCATTGCCGTGGAAGAAGTCCGCGGCGGGAATGGCCTGGGCCCGGTGGTCCTGGCCCCAGTTGGGATAGAGGTTCTTGCTCATGAGGAAGGTGTTGTAGGTGAGCACCTTGAGTCGGGGGGCGCTCGCGGCCGACGCGGTGGGGGACGCGACGGCCAGTGTGGCGCCGAGGGCCGCGGCGATCGCGGCGGCCCGGGACGTACGCAGCGCGGGGTGCGGCACGGAATCTCCCTGTGCAAGTGGGGGGTTGGGGACATGAACCGGCGACGCACATCAAACCAGCTGTGGTTACTTCTAGGTAACCTCCCGGCGGGTAGGAGATGGACGGATCATGGCGCGCGCCGGGGGTGCCCCGCCGGAGCCCGTCGGTGCGCAAGTCGTCGGCCGGGGCCGGCTCGTGGGCGCGCCCCGCCCGCTGCCGGGAAGGCCGGTACGGATCGCGGAACGCCCGCTGCCGGGAAGGCCGGCCTGGGCGCGGAATGCCCGTTGCGCTGGGCGTCGTTACAAAGTGATTCGGTTAGTGTCTCTGTCGCTGGCGAGGTGTCGCCGGTGAGGCGGCGGGTCTGCGGAGGGGGACCGATGGCGGACGAAGGGCGGCTGCTGGCCCGGGCGTTGGAGAGCGGAGCGGGCGACGGGGGCGCGCTCACCGAGCGCATCCTGGACGCGGCGCGGGAGCAGTTCATGACCTTCGGGCTGCGCCGGTCCACCGTCGACGATGTGGCCAAGCGGGCCGGGGTCTCGCGGGTCACGGTGTACCGACGGGTGGGCAGCAAGGACGAGTTGGTGCAGCGGGTGCTGCTGCGCGAGTACCGGCACTTCGTCGCCGAGGTGGACGCGGCGGTGGCCGGGTTGCCGACGATGGAGGAGCGGATGGTGGAGGGGTTCGCCGCCATCCTGCGGCTGATCCGGGGGCATCCGCTGATCGGCGGGCTGCTGCGGTTGGAGCCGGAGACCATGCTGCCGTACCTCACGCTGGAGAGCGGGCCCTCGTTCCTGGCGATGCGGGGATACCTGGCGGGGCATCTGCGCCGGGCACAGCGGCAGGAGGGGGCCGGGCCCGGGGAGGCCGCGGGGGATCCGACGGCGGTCGCCGAGCTGATGGTCCGGATCACCGTCTCCTTCCTGCTGAATCCGGTGAGTTGCTTCGCGCTGAACGACGACGAGCAGGCGCGCTCTTTCGCCCGGAGGTATCTGACTCCGCTGCTGGACCGCTGAGCGGAGCCGGGCCCGGCGGCGTCCGGCGGGTCCGGCCCGTCCGGGGACGCCTGGCCGTTCCCCGACGGCGCCCGGCCAACCGGCCTGCACCCCGTCCCTGCCCCTGCCCCGCCCCCGTTCAACGCCACCCGTGCAGCCAACGCCCCAGTGCGACGGCCCGGGCGGACCGGTGCCGGGGCGTGGCGAAGGACGTCAGGTCCACCGGGGGGCGGAAGCGGCGGACGTTCAGGGCGTGCGGGGCGGCGAAGGCGCGCAGCCCCTCGCTGCCGTGGACGCGGCCGTGGCCGGAGGCGCCGGAGCCGCCGAACGGGAGGGTCGGGACGGCGGCGAAGCCCAGCACCGAATTGACCGACACCGCACCGGAGTCGAGACGCTCGGCGACCGCCAGCCCGGTGCGGCGGCTGGCGGTGAAGACGGCCGCGCCCAGGGCGTAGTCGGAGGCGTTGGCGCGGGCAACCGCCTCGTCCAGGTCGCGCACCGCGTTGACCGCGACGACCGGCCCGAAGGTCTCCTCGCGCATCGCGGAGCAGTCCTCGGGGACGTCGGCCAGGACGACCGGGTCGACGTGCGGCGGGCGGAGCGCGTCCGGGCCGCCGTGGAGGGCACGGGCCCCGGCGGCCAGGGCGTCCTTCACATGGCGCTCGACGACGGCGAGTTGGGCGGGGCGGGCGAGCAGCACCTCCGTGCGGGCGTCGTGGACCGGTTTGCCGGTCTAGGGCCTGTCCGAGGGTCATGGCCGGGGCCGCGACGCCTGGCACGGCACCTCGCGGCGTTGCCGAACCGTCCCAATAGCTCCGCTATCAGGCCGCTTTGGCGCCTTGC